>DAOTTL010000037.1:0-13338 GCA_034438135.1 Ktedonobacteraceae bacterium
TTTTGGCACAAGAGACATCAAAAGCTATTGAACTATTTTATTCCTATGCACATGAAGATGAAGCATTATGTAAAGAACTTGACATACATTTGAACCCTCTAAAGCGTCAGGGACTCGTCTCAACATGGTACGATCGCGATATAGGTGCTGGAACAGACTGGAAACAAGAAACCAATACTCACCTTAACACTGCCCGTATTATTATGCTCCTCATCAGCCCAGATTTCATGGCTTCAGATTATTACTATAGCAGTGAAATGGCGCAAGCAATGAAGCGCCATGAGATGGGAAACGCACAAGTGATTCCGCTCCTTGTGCGGCCTACTGATTTGCAGGGAGCACCTTTCAACAAGCTCCAATGTCTACCCGATAATGCTGTAGCTGTAACCCTTTGGAGCAATCGTGATGAGGCATTTGTCAATATCATTGCAGGACTGAGAAAAGCTATCACAGAATTGAAAGCCACCACAGCTCTATTCTAGGGAAAGTCCCTTTCATTCTGGGCAGCCCCAATACCTGGACGACAGAACAATTGCTTGAGAAACTCGGGATTTCTGATCAGAGCGTTGACAGAAAAGTAGATAATATTCAGGAAAGCGAGAGCGAACGTAAGGATACACACGAAAATTAGAGGAATCGCACACAGGTAATGGCTCTTGCAACACGAAAAAACACTCGATAAATTCACAGACATGGAAACACTACATGAAAACCTATACACTTACTGGAGCCAATGGCAAGCTCTATGAAAGCACGAAGCCTGGAAAGCCTGGCGGATATAAGAGGAAGAAGATCTATAGACAACTCGATTGTCCTGGCGCCCTCCGCTCAATAGCAAAGGGCGAGTATCTCACACATCGCGTCTTTTTTGCAGATGAGTCAACAGCCATTGAAGCAGGATAGCAACCCTGTGGCATCTGTATGAAAGAGCGCTATGCACTCTGGAAGAAAGCGAAAATTCTCACCCAAAACAGGAAAGAAACGATGCACTTAGGAAGGCAAAAAAGTCACTTTTACGCTCCTTTGCTCGCTGAGAAAGCCTGCTCCCTCTATAGCTTTTTTTGAGGCATGATTGTCAACGGCACAAGAACAGATAGGCTTCCAACCCGCTTCATAACAGCGTTCTTTTAAGTGAAGAAGGACGGACCTTCCAAGACCTTTCCCACGATAGGATTGAGCTACAACCACGCCCAGATCAGCAAAGGGAGGTTGACTCTGACTGGGAATACATTCCCCTGTCGCAACCAGTGTGTGCTGAGAGAAGCCGACAAATACTTCTTCGCGATCGAGGCGCTCACGAAGAAATGGCTCAATCCATTCTCCTGGTCCCTCCGAATTCTCCTGATAAAAGCGCACAAGAGTCTCTAACTCTCGCCTTTCTGCCTTTCTAAAAGAGTGCGTGAGAAGATCAATCGGGACCTTTATGTGCCTCTGGTCGCGAAAGAGGTAACTCTGAGGTGTAACACTTCTCTGAAAATCAAGGCATAAAGCGAAATACAGCGTCTCTCCCGTACTCGCGATGGCATCCCGAAGCTCATAGGTCGAAATAACCTGGTGAAAGATCTCTTGAGCCTGAGCCTGATACTCCTCTATCAGGAAAAAGCGCAGTAAAGAATTGCTGGCGTCCAGACAGAAATGTCCGACATGCCGTTCCTCGTCCTGCATTTCCCAAAACAAGGCCTGAGAAATGATCACACTCTCCCACATTCCGTCCATAGGTGCGTTAAGAGTGTGCAGATAATCGGATCGCATCTGCTGTATGATCTCGAAACGCTCAAGTCGAGTAAATCTCATCATAAAAAAAGCCTTTTTGCTCTAAAAATAAACTCCATCGGACATTTTTCTGCAAAATCGTGCCTCCCCATCAAAACATCTCGCAACGTGAAGATCCAACATGGTAGAGAGACGCCCCGTTTCTCAAGCTCAGATGGCTACGACTCACTGTAAAATTATAGTCTCACCAATCTGCAAGACCATGTGAATAATGACAAAAGCTATGTCCCATTCCATCAAAAAAAAGCACAATCAGAACGTTGTTTGTTATAATGATAGCCAGGAGCGGAAGACAAAATCTTTCCAGAAAAAGCGGATAACGAAAATAGTAGTATGAAAAGAAGAGATAAGGCCAGAATTGGTTGCCTGACACTCCCGAAACAGCCTGGCCTACTCTCTCCTGAATTATTCTCTACGCAGTATCTGAAAGGATTTCAGTCATGGTTCACACTCAAGACTCGGATAATGATTCGGTTCTTCCACTTGACTCAATATCAATAGATAAGGCGAAAAGCGCTTTCCGAGAGAGTTATCCAGCCTTTGAAAGCACTTCCCTCCTCGATACGCTCCGAGCAACAGAGTACGCGCTTCTGGATACTCAGGGACAGATCTACCTTGATTATACTGGTGGAGGACTCTACGCCTCCTGTCAACTTCGTGATCATTTACACCTGTTAAGCAATCATGTTTTTGGCAATCCACACTCAAGCAACCCCACCTCTCAAGCTATGACCGAGTTAAATGAGCAAGCACGTGCCTTTGTCCTCTCATTTTTCAATGCTTCCCCCGACGAATATACTGCCGTCTTTACCCCTAACGCCAGTGGTGCCCTACGGCTGGTAGGGGAAGCTTATCCCTTTGCGCCCGGGGGAAATTACTTGCTCAGTTTCGACAACCACAACTCGGTCAATGGTATCCGAGAGTTTGCTCGCACAAAAGGTGCCTCTATCGCCTGCGTGCCCCTTACATCAGTCGAGCTACGTCTGGACGAGACTGCACTCCCCTCACTCCTTGAACGGTCAAAAGGCGATGGACATTCTCTTTTCGCCTATCCAGCCCAATCGAATTTCACAGGAGTACAGCACTCTTTAGAATGGATCAAGAAAGCGCAGGATAAAGGCTGGGATGTGCTCCTCGACGCAGCGGCGTTTGTGCCTGGCAATTGGCTCGATCTCTCCAGGTGGCATCCTGATTTTGTATCGATTTCCTTCTATAAGATGTTCGGCTATCCAACCGGAGTAGGTTGTCTGCTGGCGCGTAAAGCTGCGCTTGCAAAGCTTCAACGTCCCTGGTTCGCGGGTGGTACCATCCAGATGGTAAGCGTGCAAGGAGATTGGCATGTCATGGACGAAGGAGCCGCAGCATTTGAAGATGGAACGCTCAATTATCTCAATCTCCCGGCGGTGGAAATTGGCCTGAAATACTTGATGGCAATCGGTATGGAGATGATCCATACACGCATTATGTGTCTGACGGGCTGGCTACTTGACACTCTCCAGTCGATGAAGCATAGCAATGGGATGCCTCTCGTGCAAATCTACGGTCCTCGCACTACCTCTCAGCGTGGTGGGACTATCGCACTCAATTTCCTCACCCCAGACGGGCACATTATCGATGAACGGCTGATCGACCGGAGAGCAGCATATGCTCATCTTTCGTTGCGCACAGGCTGTTTTTGCAATCCAGGGGCGGGCGAAGCTGCGTTTGGCATATCGAAGCAGACGCTACTTGAATATCTCCAGGACAGCAGCAACCGATCTCTGGATGAGTACGTCGTTGTGTTAGACTTGCAAAGTGCTGGTGCCATCAGAGTTTCACTCGGTCTGGCCAGCAACTTCGCCGATATCTACCAGTTTGTACAATTCGCAAAATCATTTCTGGATACCTATCCGGTCGAGTCTGATCTTCCACCTCGCATGCACTGTTGAGCATTGTTTAGACTTGAATGAGAAGGGCTTCTCTGGATGGTATAGTAAAACGCAAGAAGGGAAGGGAGCGGCCCAAGATGGCACTACTTAAGTACTCACTATGGTTCATGCCAACAGGAGTAGTAAAGCACCATTTTTCACAGCTAATTGTACAATTGGCGGAACACTATTCTTCTCCAACGTTTCCTCCACATGTCACACTCATAGGAAGTATAGAGGCTCATGAAGCAGAGATCATCAGTCAGACGCAAGCACTGGCGTCGCTGATCCAGCCTTTCTCCATTCAATTGACAACCATTGCTTACACTGCTTCTTACTATCGGGCACTCTTCGTCAAGGTCGAGCCCTCAACAGAAGCATTGGCGGCATATGAGCAGGCAAAGCAGCTATTCCCAGGCAACCAGGAGCCTGTTTATATGCCACACCTGAGTCTTTTATATGGAGATTTTTCCGTTGAAATAAAGAAAGAGATCATCAAGAAGATAGGAGAGAGCTTTACAGATGAATTTGAGGCAGATACTCTCTACCTCTATCTTACCGAGGGCGCGACAAATAACTGGCAAAGAATCAGGACATTTTCTCTTTAGAGGAAATCTGTCCCTGAAAAGACAGGAGAAATGGCTGAGATTGCCAGCGACTTTGCTGCTGGCAATCTCAGCCATTTCTCCTGCAAATGTGGCGGCTGCGCCGCCAGAAAGGGCGTTTGCTCATTTTTCCAAAATGAGGGCTGACCCCCTCAATCTCTTCCATAAAATTCTCTCTTGCTTTTACCCTCTTTTTCTGTTATAATCCCTTCAGTAGCCCACATATTGACTGTTGTAAATAGAAGCACAAATAGTCTATTTTGTTTTTTAGAGTCGTCCACATTTCTTCTAGCCCCATCAGAAAGTTATTTTCGGGGGTCTTTTTGCCTTCCACAGACGTAAAAGGCGTTTCGATGCACCAAATTGACGTTGTTTGTATAGCATCACATAGGACCTGGAAGCCACTCTATTTTAACTATTTAAGAATGGAAGCAGGATGCTTTTCCGCACTTACCAGGCCTTAGCTTTTAGTACTGCAAAGGGGCAGAATCTTGAGCAGTATTTTGATGGTACCTGTTTGTCTGGATGCCCTGCTTCTCGGACAGGATCAGATGCTGGTTGCCGCCAACACTGACTTCTCGCAGCAGCCGTTTTCCACTACCACGCAAGACTTCAATCCAAACGTTGCTAATCTGAGTGAGGATATTGTCTCGCAACCTTTTGACAATCAGAACCTTTATCTCAAAGCTGGCATTCATCTGCACTGGTCGCTGCCGGACGCGTTGACAAAAGGCAAGCTCACACCCCAGGGAACCGACTTTCCCGCTGTTCCCAATCGCTGGCTGGTAGTACGCACGCAGAAAGCGACCAGCGGCCAACGGACGGTGGAACAGGCGTGGGTTGTGGAAAGCGACTATCTCTTCCCTGACGATGCGTCCGAACAAACTGAGTGCGTTACTATTCCCTTTGACCCCGATCCGGCTAGCGGTTATTCTCGTCCCTTTCGCTACCTGGGACGCAAACTACCACTCAACGCCTGGCAGGCAGAGAGTTCGGACGCCGAGTATCTGACGAAACTCACCGCTATCGGCTATGGCGAACCAACCTTTGCGGCCTTTTATCCCAACTGCCTCAGCGTCTTTGGACTATACGACGATACCTATCTCACACCTCCCACGGGACTGACATACGATGTCATCGGCTGGTATAGTGACCAGAAGCAGGACGCCCTGGCGCTTGCCATCGCCAAGCGTCTCGCGAACAGCCAGCAGACTCCTGCCGTCTCAGACCTCCAGGCCGCGGTGGTCAACGCCTATCAGTGGCAGGCCACATTACAGTCGGACCAGGAATTTCCCAATCAAATGGTGTGCTACGCCCGCCTGACGTTCAATCCGCCTCAGGAAAGCTACACTCACCCAACCAGGAATAATCCCGCTGTCAATGTCGCGTGCGGCAATACCAGCATGGAGGCGCTGTCGGCCTATCTGGGTTCCCAGGTCGATGCTCAGCAGAAAGCAACTATTGAGGATGAGTTAGAGGCTCTCCAACTCGCCGATCGACTTGAGCACCGACGACTGGATATCGGGGCAAAGTTTCGCGAGGCTCGCCACGAAAATGGCTTTGTAGCCACGAAAGGCGGCTCTCTGTGGGGCATCCAGCCAGTGACCGATCACTCCTTGCCAGCCGACGCCGCTAATACACAGGCGCAAGCAAATCTTGCTCTACCCGATGATTTTGCTCAGAAACTTGATACACTCAATATTCGTCAACAGAGCTATGACCAGGCTATCGCCACAATCGAGGCGCTACGCAAGCAACTTTTCGCGGATTGGTACAAGTATATGCTCTGTACCTATCCACCCGATGACGCCAAAGAAGACTACCCTGATGCCGATGAGGTGCGCTACTATATTGAACAGCAAGACCTCGCACCTTTACAGCAAGCCCTTACTACCGCAGGACAACTGGCTCTGACTTACGATGACGGTGGAGGGCTAACCAGCGTCAGTGCTTCCACTCCGGCATGTCTGGCTAACGATGTAGCACTCTCGCTCAATGGATTGATCGGGGATCTGGCTGCATTCAATGCCAGTAATACAGTCAAAAATGCCAAAACATCTTTCGCGCTCAAAGGCATGCCCGCGCCACGCTACTGGCAACCCAGGGACCCGACGCTTCTTGTGGTTGGCCCAACCGTCGTTCCAACCGCCCGCCACGGTCAGGATGGACTGCTCACCTGCCAGATTTTCCCTAACAAGACAGTGCAAGACCTGCTCCCCGGACAAAGCACAGCATTCACGAATTTTCTGGACGCTCTTGAGCACAGTAGCCAGGGACAGGCCGGTGGCCTGAGTACCTGGATACAGCAACCCTGGAATCCCTTCTTGCTGGAATGGGAGGTAGAAGTCTCTCCTCTGAGCCAATCGAGCAATCTCCACCCGGAAACGACCAGCTACGCTCCTGACTTTATCAACAGCAACTATACCCTGCCTGCCGATCAACCTGATCTCTCGCCGCTTCCAGACAAGAACACCCTCATCAAAGCGGCAAATGTGTACAGTGGCTCCAGTATTCTCACGCCCTATGCGGCTGAAAATCTCAAAGGACAGTTGGAAGACTACCTGAACGATCCCGACGTTGACAAGACGACAGATACGTACCAGCATGTGCGGCAAGCCGACAATCTGCTTGGGGCCGCAAGCTTCCACGCACTTTCTCAAGCATTGGGAGGTCTGAACGAGGCCCTGCTTATGCACAAGCAGACCCAACAGCTTGCTATTGCCGACCCACTGGGCTTCGCAGACGATCAGGCGTTTACCCAGGCGGTCAATCAGGCTGTACAGCAGAGCAATACCAGTGCTCCCCAACCACAATGGGACTTCAATCCGATTCGCTCCGGCGCTCTAAACATCCTGCGCCTGCGCCTGGTCGATACCTTTGGCCAGACACAGGATCTGAGCTGGAAAACTGTTGTCGCAACGGAGCAGATGTCCAGCATCCAGTATCCCGATTGGATCACCCTCCCACCTCGCCTGCCACAGGCAGCCTGCCTCAATTTTCGCTGGCTGGCGGCCAATGGAGATGCCATGGAGGTGAATGACCAGGCCACGACAACCCCTATTTGCGGCTGGATACTTCCCAACAACCTGGATAGCAGCTTGATGATCTACGACAACCAGGGCAAGATACTCGGGATCATCAATGAACTGGCCCGTTGGGATAGCCAGGTGCCAGGGAGTCCAGGCATCGAGCTAAACGCAATTCCCAATCTTCACCTGCGCAAAATGGTCCAGTACCTGGTCAATCAAGGCGCACCTTCTCTGGCAAATTTCCTCTCTTCTATCGATACTGCATTGGAAAATATCGAGCCAGAAAACTTTGCACAGCATCAAGATCTGGCAATACTGATTGGTCGTCCCATCGCCCTGGTGCGGGCCTCGCTCAACCTGGAACTTCAGGGGCCGCCAGCGGTTCACCAGGGCTGGAATACCTTTCGTCAAGACCTTGAGCGCACCACCAGAGAGAGTAACGATTTTCCCGCTGTCGCCTTTCCCATTCGCCTGGGTGCGTATCAGCAGTTGAACGATGGACTGGTGGGCTACTGGCTGGAACAGGACGACGGATACCAGAACAATCTTTTTTATGCCATGGAAAGCAGTCCTCTTGCCGATGCCCACACGACGACCTCCGCACCATTGCACCAAACACTGGCAGATGAGCCGATGCACATCAGTATGCTCATCGACCCGCGTGGCACCATTCACGCGACGTGTGGCATTTTACCAACCAAGGCCATCAGCATTCCAGCTGACAAGTATACGTCGGCCCTCCAGGCCATTGAAATGATCTTTCTCACGACACCTGTTCTGACCGATAGAGGCAAACTCAATCTGCCGCTGCCTCTGGAGCCCGGCTACCAGTGGTCCTGGGCCTCCAACGGAGCGAGCGCAATTGGCAAGGTCAGCACACAGGCAACCTTTGCAGCGCCACAGGAGATCCGCGAGGGCTGGCTTAAATTGAGCGAAGTACCCACGAATTCGTCCACTACAACCTGAAGACTGTTCTATTGTATCTGTTGATTCATACCTGTTCCCAGGGAGAAGAGAATGTCAAATATTGCGTTAAATCTGACACTCGAAGAAACGAATACCGTGCTCGAAACGCTGGGCCAGATGCCGTATGCCCGCGTCTATCTCCTGATTCAGAAGATCCAGCAGCAAGCGACTGAACGTCTACAGGAGAAGAGCAGCACAGGGGTTCAGCAGAATGGTCACAGTGAGAGGTCGCCTGAGGAGAGTATAGGAGAACGAAGATGACGACAACAGATATCTCTTCATTTCACAAAAGTTATCCTATCGACTTTGGCCTGTACAACGACGATGAACAGGAAATACTCTCTATCACCGATGATCCGGCAGGTCAGAACCTCCACCTGGAGATCAAGAACACCTCGACGCAGGTCATCACGCTTGCCGCGCCAGCCAGTGCTACCCCTGGCAGCACCAATTATCATTTTGCCCTGAGCTTCCGACCAGATACGCTCTCTCCTATGTTCCAGTCATACCTTTCTTCCGCCGTGTCTACCCTCACTGGTGGGACTCCCTCCACAACCCTGACGGGCGCGTTCCAGGCCTTTGCCGCCGATACTACCGCTCTTTTACAGGGGTCCTTGCAGAAGCAGAGCTGGAAGATCGGCTATCAGCAGGAGTCATCCGGGAACCTTGTGCTCTACTTCCTGAGCACAAATACTCAGACACTCACGCCCGGCACACCGGTTATTATCCCCTTTGCCCACGCCAGTGCCAGCAGCACAGGAGGAGCGCACACCACACGGGTTGAACTGCACTATCAACAATTGACCTTCAGCAACGACACAACGCCCATCAACGGTCGGAGACGGGTCCATCTCAGCATTGTCAATCAGAGCGGCCAAAAGCATATTCCTCTACACGCGAGCTTTGTCGGCTTTGATACGATCCTGAATGACGGTCAGACGCAAAACATGCTAACTCTACGCATCGCCAATATGTCGAGCAGTAGCGCGATTGCCTTAAATCCGGCTAACAGTCATGTACCCTCGAAGTTTTTTCTCTCCTTCGACGCTCAGGCCGATAAAGAAATCAAAGACTGGGCACTGGGCACGACCAGTCAGGTGCACGCCATCCAGATAACATCTGCGGACCCCAAAAGTTGGGCCGTGATCCCACCGACGGGTCAGGAGGAAACGCCCGAGTGGACCTTAGAAACCCAGCCAACCAAAACCGCGCTGGCAGCGAAAGAGGCTATTACACTCACACTGACAAATATCATCTCCTCGCTCGCCTCAGGTCCCGCTCACCTCTCGATCCGTTACGAAAACATCCCCGGTTACTGGGATGGACAGTTGACAGCCACCATCGAGAAAACACCACTGCTCTACCGTGGCGGCAACGTCGGCATCGGCACAGCCACGCCACACGGCGCACTTGAAATTGGTCCCAACGTGAGTAATGCCAATGCCTGGATGTACTTCCAGGGGAACGCGAACGGTGTTGCCAATCCATCCACAGACGTAAAGCAAGGGTTACTGTTTACATGGAATCCCTCTGGTGGACAGGGTGAAACACAGCTTCTTTATACTACTGGTCTGGGAAGTACCCCACGTCTTGATTTTGGACGCTGGAACGGCACAACAAAAACAATCGATATGACAATCAATGGTGGCAATGTGGGCATCGGCACAACAACTCCTAAGAATCAGCTTGTAGTAAATTCTCAAGCATCAATCGGGGGCAATACAAGTAATACAGGTTTTGAACCGCTGGAAGTGCAAGGCAAAGGGGCTGGTGTTTCACTTTACGATAGAACGGGCGGAGCAACGGGCAGATGGGTCATCTATTCTGATCGCACGGGAGGCGCAGGCACAGAGACGCTGCGCTTCTGGTCCGGCGCTGATAAGGTCTCTATCACACAGGCGGGTAGCATCAGTCTAGGCAACAATACGTTGCAGCAAGGCGTCAACTGGACAACGACCCAGATACATTATCACAGCTATCCCGATGGACCCATTACTGTCGCGCCACTCACTTCATCCAACGCGCTCAGGATTGTTGGCGGCGAGGGAGGCGTACTGGCAACCAGTTCCACCGATGTGCTCTGCTGGGCCTCATATGGCATCGTGGTTAAGGGAAATATCTGGGCTGAAAACAAGTATTTTCGCATAACCCATCCCGCGAAACCAGACCATTACTTGATCCACGCCTGTCTCGAAGGACCAGAATCCAGCGTCTATTATCGCGGTCAGGCGCAACTGACAGACGGAAGAGTGACAATCCACCTACCCGACTACTTTGAGGCACTCACATGCCAGGAGGGCCGCACGGTTCTGCTCACCCCCAGAGGTCGCGAACCCTTCCTGCTGAGTGCCGACGAGATTGTTGATGGCATGTTCAGGGTCTATGGGACAAAAATAGACGGCACATTCTCATGGGAAGTCAAAGCTGTCCGTTCAGATGTAGAGAGATTAGAACCAGAGATAGCTAATGATCGGAGAATCTAATGCAATCACCTGACAAAAAACGCAAAACGAGCGGGGAAGACGAACCACCCCTAAAGCGCGTCGTAACAAGACGTTCAAGAAGCGAAACTCAGACAACCTCCCAGTCAGACCTGAGGCCTCCCCGCAAATCATACCTGCGACAATCATCAGGAAGAGGCACTAGAACGAGAGGACAAGTATACGACAACATTCAAGCCCAAAGGGCACAGGAGCTAGAAGCAGAAAAAAAGGCGCAAGAAGACAACTTCAATCGACTGAGCAGTGTTGAAAATGCTCGTATAAAGGCCCCCGATGGATATAAAGGAGATGGCAAGCTCCATATGGCCTTTATCCAGATGGGCCAGGGAGATTGTACTATTATTTCTACGCCCGCAGGTAAGAGTATTCTTATTGATTGCGGCTCGACGGCTACAGAAACAGGACAAAATGAGGAGGATGTAACATATCATAGCAAGATAGCCGATATTATCTTTGGTCAGGGATTTCTGGCGACTGATAATTGTCTTGACATCCTCATCCTGACTCATCCTGACCGAGATCACTACAATATGCTACAACGTGTAATAGCTCAGAAGAGACTGGCATTTATGATTGAGGCTTGTTATCATAGCTGCACATTTGGCGAATATTCTCAGGTGGAAACATCCAACTGGATATGGCATCATATGAAGGAGGTAAGAAAGCTGTCGGAGAGCAAAAATACTGAAGAGGATATAGTTATATCAACCGAAAATACCATTTCCTATCCTATCATTTATGCTATCCGAGAAGTTACTGCTAGAGCAACATATCAAAAAAGAAGCGAATTCATCACACCATCCACCTCTTTTATGGAAGAATTTTCGCAAGAGAGGACATTTACGGTGTACAACTACACGCAAAAAAAATCATCCGTAGCAGACATTCAGCAGCCTCCACTATCTCAAGATCTGCTTGATGCCAGAAATGCCATCAAGGTGCTCCAGGAAGAGCACTGTACAGTATCTCTTCTGGCAAGCAATGTCGGTGAAAGGGATAGATCCACTGATGATGATACATTCAATAAATGTAGCATTGTTGTTCTCATCGAAGCTTTTGGGCAAAAGATCATGATTTGCGGTGATGCCACCGGAGGAACAGAGAATTTTATATGCCGGACGTATCCAAATGTTCAAGATCTTGATCTGCTCCAGGTTCCACACCATGGAAGCGTTCTTACCTCTTCTACCCAAAAGTTTATTGATCAGATGCAACCCAAACGCTGCATCATTAGCGCACCCAAAGCTGCTACGCAACATCCTCACCCTTCAATGACAGTAATTAATAGATATCTTAAATATGCAAATACATTACCTGAAAACCAGCCTTCTTATGACGCCACCGTCTGGGAGATGCAGACGTTTGCCCCTATACTGGCAAATAGCACAAAGGTTGATATACAGAACATACAAAAAACAGCTCATATTGATAAAGCTATCTACATAACAGGTTCTTATGGCACGTATATCTACGAGGTTTCTGATCCCAATAACGCCACACCTTCTTCGACAACTATCACAACCATTACTGCGGATGCTGACTCACCTTTAACCCTTATGGATACAAAAGAGGATACGGTTACTACCACCGCAACGCATACTGGCGCACCTGTGGTCCCTACGAACACAATTGAGAATACGACTACCAGCACTGCTGCGGCTCACACCGATACACCTGTGGTCCCTGCGAACACAATTGAGAATACGACTAGCACCGCTGCGGCTCACACCGATACACCTGTGGTCCCTACGAACACAATTGAGAATACGACTACGGCCAACACGACCATAGTTCCCATGGATATGGGAGAGGATGCGACGACTACCACACACAAGCAAGACTGAAGATATCCATACAAGACTGGTGGAGGAAATCAACACGTGGACATCAAACAATTGCAGACGATTATCAGTGTCAATAACCAGAGATTAGATCTCAAAATCGATGATCTGGGTTCAAACGCTGTCAGTCAGGTGTTTCGTCCTTATTTTGCTGACGGAACCATCCACGTGCGCAATATCACCGACTACCTTCCGACTGATACCAGTCTTACTATTCACGGAACCGGCGACGCTTTCCCTTTTCTCAATATGCCCCTCACGACTGTCTTTACGCTCTCACAAAATCAGCAGATCGACATCTTGCTCACAGCAACAGTGCCCACCGGCTGGACATTTGTGCAAGCCTTTCCAGCATTACAGAGATCTGTTTTTAACGTGCTGACCTTTGCACCCTCCCCAACCCTGGCTCTCTCTTCGTCTCCTCCGCCAGCTACTACCTCTGATCAGGCTACTATTTCCTCTACTACTGCTGCCGGTTCTGCTCAGAACACCGCTCCAACTCAACAGAATACCAGTTCTGCTCAGAGTACAAACGCGTCTTCTCAAGATGCAAATTCAGCGCCGCAAACAACACAGTCTGACGAGACACTTCCATCAGCTATAACCTTCAACGGCGAATTAAGTTCTCAATCTCCATTGGCCGCTTTCAGCTTTTTACTTGGCGATAGCACCCCAACAGTGAGTGGCGAGGTGAAGCTGATTGAAGATATCCCCGA
>DAOTTL010000038.1:0-13507 GCA_034438135.1 Ktedonobacteraceae bacterium
ACAAAAGGCTTTCGGCCTGCATAGCAGGCCGCCCCACCCCGTTTTTTTTAAGACAAGAAAAAGCGAGACTGTGTGGCAGGGCTTCTGCCCTGCCACACAGTCTCGCTTTTTCTTTAGAGGGAAGGGACGGACTTTGCAAGCCGCAGATAACAGGGACTAATGTCTGAAGTGGCGCTGGCCAGTAAAAATCATCGCTACGGCGTAGTGATTCGCCATACGAATGGTTTCTTCATCATGGACTGAACCTCCAGGCTGAATGATAGCAGTAACGCCAGCTTTAGCCGCTGTCTCAACTCCATCGTCAAAGGGGAAGAAAGCGTCGGAGGCCAGAACGGCTCCGCGTGCGCGATCTCCGGCTTTCTCGACCGCTAACTGTACACTGGTCACGCGGTTCATCTGTCCCGCACCTACACCTACCAGGGCAAGTTTGTGAGCCAGGACGATTGCGTTCGATTTGACGTGGCGGACAGCTTTCCAGGCGAACATCAGATCGGTTACTTCCTCCAGAGTTGGTTCGCGCTCTGTGACAACTTTGTAAGACATCTCTCGCTCTCCAATGTTGTCTACCGTTTGCAAGAGCAGACCTCCACTGATCGTTCTCGCGTCGATCTGTCTGGCAAGAGCTGCACTGGCGGCCTCTTTATCTACTATGGCATGAGTAGCCAGAATGCGTAGATTGCGTTTTCCACGCAGAATCTCCAGTGCTTCAGGCGTATAATCGGGAGCGATAATTGCTTCGTAGAATAACTGGTAAATTTCCTGGGCTGTATTTGCGTCGATTACACGATTTGAGCCAATGATACCTCCATAGGCTGAGATGGGATCGCCAGCATGAGCTTTCTTATAAGCTTCGACAAGCGTATCGTCACAGGCAAGGCCGCAGGGGTTTGTGTGCTTTATGATCGCGATGGCTGGGGAGGTAAAGCTGGTGGCTGCATTTAGTGCGCCGTCCAGATCGAGCAGATTATTGAAGGAGAGTTCTTTGCCATGCAAAACCTGGGCGTCAGCGACTGTGGCCAGCGCGTTTTGCGGCATGTTCTGTTTAAAGCGGTAAAAGGCTGCCTGCTGATGAGGGTTCTCGCCATAGCGCAGGGTTTGGATGCGTTCCAGTGAGATTGTCAATTCTGCGGGGAGCCGTTCAGAATGCTCATCCTGGGCATGCAGGTAGTTAGCAATAGCGGTATCGTAGCTGGCAATATACTGGAAAGCGATGCTGGCCAGCCGTTGGCGGGTCGAGAGACTGACCTCGCCACGCTCGCGCCATTCTCGCATGGTTGGTTCATAGTCTTCAGGGTGCACAAGAACTATGACATCCCGAAAGTTTTTGGCGGCAGCCCGGATCAGCGAAACGCCACCGATATCGATTTGTTCTAAGGCCTCTTCAAAAGTTGTGCCTGGCTTGCGAACAGTTTCAACAAAAGGATACAAGTTGTTGATCACGACATCGATGGGTACGAGGTTGTGCTCCTGTAATTCCTGGAGATGACTGGCCTCGCTTCTTCGTGCCAGAATACCTCCAAAGATGGCCGGGTGAAGGGTCTTCACACGACCATCTAAGATTTCTGGAAAGCCGGTAAGGGTGCTTACGGCCTCAGTTTCAATTCCACTTTCTTGTAAGGACTTACGGGTTCCGCCAGTAGCGTAGATTGTGATGTTATGTGTCTGTAATTCACGGGCCAGTTCGATAATTCCCTCGCGATTGGCCACGCTTAAAATTGCTTGCATGAGTGATCCTTTCGGGCACATGAGTTCATGGATAATTCCTTCCAGGAACAGGCTTTTCTCCTTTAGTATACCGCAACAGACCCGGATTGTATGAGTCAGGCCTGATTTTTCTGGCGGCGTAGCCGCCCCTCCCCTGAGAAAAGGGAGAAATGGTTGAGTTTGCAAACCGCAATGCGGCTTGCAAACTCAACCATTTCTCCCTTAAAATCTGGCGGCGCAGCCGCCAGAAAGAGCGTTTGCTCATTTTGCCAAAATGAGGGATGACTCATACATCCTTCTCTCCTGAAGATGTGACGGCTCAGTCGCCAGAAAAGGTCATCTGCTCTTCTTTTCTGTTTACACGAAAACACCCTCGCTGGTTTCTTGAATGAGATGATCGACGACGGCCTTGAGGTCGCCAGTTTGTTCATAGACGGCCAGTTGACGATCGGCGCTTGATCCCTCTTGCAGGATGCGGTAGGCATACTCTATCTCTTTGCGACTGCCGAGTTCATCGACGACATCATCGACAAACCACTCAATGAGTTCACGTACCAGAGAGCGGGCCTCAAGTTCCTCCTGTTTGCCAAAATCAATCAGCTTCCCTTCGAGTCCATAGCGGACAGCTCGCCATTTATTTTCTTCAATCAATTCAACGGGATAGATGCGGAACGAGAGGTTATCGCGGCGAAGTTTCCAGATTTTAGCGGCGATTGCTTGAAAAAGGGCCGCAATACAGATTGCCTCATCCACGCGGGTACAGACATCACATACGCGGCATTCCAGGGTTGGATAGGAGTGATTCGGGCGTACATCCCACCAGATTTTACTGGCGTCAGGGATTGAATTCGTTCGGGCTAGCGTCTCTACCAGGTATTGAAAGTCTGCCCAGGTCTGGAAGACACGTGGAATACCACTACGAGGGAAGTTGCGAAAGAGAATACTTCGATAGGATTTCAAGCCGGTATTACGTCCCATCCAGAAAGGTGAGCTGGTAGAGAGACAGAGCAGATGGGGGAGAAAATAGCGAGCGACGTTCATTGTGTCGATCAAGAGTTCGCGATCTTCGATGCCTACATGGACATGAGTGCCAAAGATCAGCATGCGCTGCGCCAGTTCCTGCATATCTTGTTTCACACCTGCATAGCGTTCCTGGGGGGTGATCTCCTGTTTCATCCAGGAAGAGAAGGGATGGGTGCCAGCCGCTGCGATTTTCAATCCATCCTTTGCTACCAATCCCATAATGGTACGTCTTAGCCTCACCAGTTCCTGGCGCAGTTCTGCTGGCGTCTGGCAGACGTTCGAGCCGATCTCGACCATAGCCTGATGAAGTTCGGGTTTGACCTGCTCATGTAGGACAAGTTTCCCTTCCTCCAGAATTTCAGTGATGTACGATCGTAGTTCTCGCGTTTGAGGATCGATGATTTGGTATTCTTCTTCAATGCCAATGGTAAGGGACGGCGCTTTCAATACAGCACTCCTCTCTGTAGCAGTGTGCTGCTACGGTGGGGTTAGAACCAACATCTTGCTATGTATCCTTCACATTGATTCTACGCTTGTTTCTCTTGTATGACAAGTATGACTCATTTTTTATTTTTCTGCGCCTTGTAAAGCCGCCCCTCCCCCAAAAGAGAGAAGAAAAGGCTGAGATTGCCAGCAGCGAAGCTGCTGGCAATCTCAGCCTTTTCTTCTGAAAAGAGGGCGGTGCAGCCGCCCGAGAAAGGCATGTGCTCATTTTGCCAAAATGAGGGATGACTCATAAAAGATATATAAGTCATCTCCGATGACTTATATATCTTTGCAATTTCAGGAGCGACATTGCCATTCGCGCCATGAGTAGCCATCGCGTGCAAAAATTTCGTGAGCGGCCTTGATGTTCGCGGTGGCATTATAGGGTGATTGACCGGCCTGTGATGTGCTTCTCCATGTACCTGGAATAATCTGGAACAAACCTGCCGCTCCCAGTACGCCGTTGTAGGCACTTGGATTAAGACCCGACTCGCAGGTTGCGATAGTAACTGCCTGGCCTCCATACTGTCCAAAGATCTGGTAAATTGTCTGAGAGATCGTCCCATGCGGAGTTGGGGATGGATGGACAACTGTACCTCCTTGCGACCTCGCAAGGCAGAGTTTTTGTCCCACATAGATCAAATTTGGATTGGCAATCTTGTTAAGTGTGACGACTTTTTGAACCGTTGTTTTGTGAACGTATGCGATCTTGCTGAGCGTATCTCCACGTACTACGCTGTAAGTCTTCTGACATGATACAGCACTGGCTGCATGGACGTTAACTGTTGTGATTGTTGCTCCAAGAATGACTGTGGCAATCACAAGAAATAACGCAATAAGACGGTAGTGGCCTTGCAAATGTCTTCCGTGACGTTGTAGTTCTTGCCAAATAAAGTGTACTTTCAAAAAAAATATCTTTCTAACTAGCGAAACTGGCAACATCTCTGCACATCGTTGGCCTCATAGGTAGTCTATCTGGCCTGCGATAACTGAGGAGCAGTCTTCCAAGGACTTTCGTTTGTAGAAAGGCCTATCCCTCCCCTTCTCCTTTTTTGCCAGAACAGCATTGATAGAGAGAAGAAGATTATTAGGGAGAATCCTGCATCCCCTTTCCCTCTCTTTATGAGAGAAACAGGGAACATAGTCCTTAATCTCCTGGAAAGCATACTATGAAACATAGAGATATAGAAAGATATATATTGATTGATAGCCAGAATTGGCTATCAATCAATATATATCTTTCTGACGGCTGCGCTGTTACTATTCAAAAGGTATGAGTCATCCCTCACTTTTCTGCGGCAAAGCCGCCCCCTTACACGTATAGGTTTCTTGCCGATCGGCTGCATCGTCCTGGCAGGCCACCCCACCCCATGTAAAAAAGAGCAACTGGTGTGGAGTGTGGCGCATTCGCGTCACACTCCACACCAGTTGCTCGCTTTTCCCTCTGTCGTCAGAAGCGACAGAGGGAAAAGCGAGAAGAAACCTCTACTTGTAAGAAAGCCGCCCCTCCCCCGAGAAAAGAGAGAAATGGTTGAGTCTGCAAGCAGCAAAGCCGCTTGCAGACTCAACCATTTCTCCTAAATTTAGGAGAGGGGTGGCTTTGCCAGCCGCGAAAAATCAGGGATGACTCATGAGTGTGGGCTGGTTTATCAGCTGCGGCGAGCCATAACATTGAACGCTTGACTCGCCTCAAGGGAAGCTGTAGCGCGTTTCCCCCGAGGGAACTTGTTACCGACAGCACGTTGGGTTCTGAGTGCGTGAGCGGGCAGGTGTGGTTCAAGGGCATACATAGTATTGATATAGACCTGTTGTTGCTCGTGTAGCAAACCTGCGGCTCCTAGATGCCACCACTCTTGCGGCGTGTCTGATGTTGCCATGTAAGGTCCAGGCCATTGAACAAAACGAAAATTGTCCGCTTGAGAGAGCCAGATAGCGATATCCAGCAATTCAGGGTTCTCAGTCAGTTTCGCCAGATTATAAACATCGTTCATTAATTGAAAAAGTGCATTTTGCGGTTCGTATTCGAGATAGGTACCTGGATTGGTCGAGCGAGAGAGACTGGCTGGTTGGAGTGGAAGGGGCAGATTGTACGTATGTTGAGCGGAAAAAAGGTCAATCAGTTCGCCTGGAGTACGTGTTGTAATGCCGTGTCGCTCAAATTCTTTCGGCAGTGCCTGCATGAATTCAAAGATGCCAGTGGTCTGAGAGTAGCGTTCACCAAAGGTCTCAAAATTCCAGCCAAGTACGACAAAATCGCCTTCGGTCTCTGCGACCCAACTGGCATATTTATCAGCGTAAAGCGGGAAGCCGGGCCGGGAAGTGTGAGAGAAACGTGTTTCCACATCGGCGCTCAGTTCGGTATGGCGAGTGAGCAGGTAAGGAACACGCGTATAGGTCGCTTCAGAGGTATAGGGAGCACCCAGGCGATCACGCTCAGATGTTTTTGCTGTACTTCGTCGGGCACGAGTAGGAAGTTTGATATCGATAGCGCAAGGTTTTTCATCGCCATAAGAGTAAAGATAATTGCTTGAGCGCCACTGCATCACCTGTGGATGATAGTCCATAAAGATGCCTCGGAAGCCAGCAGTGTCGAGAGCATCATAGATGCTGGTAGACATACACATCCTGGTCGTATCGGTCACCTTTGGACGTTTACCGAAAATGCGCTCGATCTCGTTTGCCATCCAGCGCATGCGCATCACAAAGCCTGGCAGATCGATCAGACAGTGGAGGCTGTGGTACGGCTCTATTCCCACGATCTCGACTTCTTCCTGCGAGACCAATTCTCGGAAGAGATCGATTAAGGCCGGTTCCCAGCGCATCGCCTGCTGAATAAATGAGAGCGAGAAGCTTATAGCCAGGCGTAATCCCTGTTTTTGGACAAGATCGAGAAAAAGACGCGCAGCCGGATAATAAGAAGATTGCGCGACACGGCGAAAGTACTGTTCGTCCAAGCGTTCGTCAAATAAACAGCGTATAATATCGTCAACAGATGCGCAGCGCGGAATTGGCTGTGCTGGTAACTTTAAACGTCGCGGTTGATGGACAGTAGTATAGAGAGCCACATTAGTAACCATACAATAGATCCCTCTCAAAAGGCTGGAGGCCACGGGTCGGACTGCGCCCAATAGTGCGAAGTTCGCGTATACATCTTCATCAAACCACCTTCTACTTGATATGCGGCCAGAGCCAGGATATCTCACATCATCCATGAAGATTGCCGCTCCAATGCGGCTACACTCCGTCTAATCCTTATGGGGTAAAGCGCCTGCGCAGGCGCGTCTACACATACATGGCTCAACTATCCTGGATATATTTACTAGCGCTGGATGGGTGGCGGCGAAGAGAGGACACGGTGCGGCGACCTCTTAATCCAGATTAATATCCTGTTTACGGGCCAGAAATTCCAATTTACTCAGAAGGTTCTCGATCACCTGGTTCCAAAGGAACTGTTCTGCTGTGCGGCGGCTCGCTGTGCGATTGCGTTCTTGTTCTTCGGGGTGATGGCGTAGATAGAGCAGATAGCCAGCAATTTCATCGGGATCTTCTGTCTCTGTCACGATCGAGTTTTCCAGAGAGATAGCATAGTCCTCCCCAGTACTGCCAGTGAAAGCGATTCCCTGCGCAGCCATGACTTCAAGTGCGACCAGGCCAAACGGTTCATGGCCGCTATTAGCTAATGTGGCGTCGGCAGCTCGATACGTTGTGCGTACAAACTCTTCGGGTAAGAAGAAACGCAGGTTATAGATATCTGCGGGTTCAGTCTGTTCCAGGGTATCCAGGCATTGATCGAGGTTGGGACGTTGTGCCGTCACATCACGAATAATCAGGCCGAGATTGTAAGCATGGCGCAGAACATCGGCTCCGTGAGGTTCGATCCCTCCTCGCACAAAAAGAGTAACTGGATGACCACTGTGTTTTAGACGGGCGGCGGCCTCTACGGCCATTATCCAGCGTTTGTCAGGATCAAAGCGACCTATTTTAAAGAGAAACATGCGCTTTGCATCTCCCTGCTGCGCGATTTGACGTAGACGACACACTTTATCTGTATCAACAGGGACTAGATGGCGTGTGGGAATACCGTTTGGGATAACCAGAGGGTTGACTCCATAGGCCCACATTTTATGTTTCATGTATTTGCTGACGGTGCAGAGTGTGCTGACAAAGCTCAGCTTTTCCCAGTCGATGCGACCAAGAGACATCAAGCTGTTCAAGTTCCAGAGCAGTAGCGTTTTCTGGCGCACTCCAAACCAGTGTAGCAGGTCGGAGGTACGGCCCATAACTTCTGCCGTATGCCAGTCTTCGCCCATAACTACAACCATCTTGCCCCCATCAACAGCGGGGCGCACGATATCGTTATAAATATGATAGGGAACGCTCTCGTTGTAATCGTAGAGCTTTTGCTCTTCGCCGTCGTAGACACCATTGGGATAATATTTACTTACCCACTGTGACCAGCGCTTCAAAATAAATTTTCCATCGATGCGCGTTTCTACGGCTGGTTTGAAAGGGTCACCAATAAAGATCAGGTGTGTCTCAAAGCCCAGGGTTGCTAGAGCCTCCCCCAATTCGGTCACACGAGTGCCGAGACCACCCGCGGTGGAGTAGACATCAGGACCCTCGAAGCAGAGCATGACAAAGATCGTGTTCGCTGGTGAAATAGCTCCATCGTTTTCAATCATACGTAGACATCCTTATAGTATTTTACAGGAATGGATAGCAATCCCGTCCCTGTTGGGGTGTAGAGAGAAGAATTTATACTCCGCCCATCATTTCAGGAAAAAACGACCTTTCCTCAATTGCGTTGATGAGTTTGAGCGGTGCGCCAGGAGACTTCTCTTCGGTTGCGCCCGTCATTTGCTTTTAGTATAACATGAATACTAACATGCCCGCCCTACATTTATGGATGTCTTTCTGACGATCGAAAAAACATGAGTCATCTCTCTCTTTTCTGCGGCTTGCAAAGTCGCCCCTCCCCCAGAAGACAGAAGAAAAGGCTGAGATTACCAGCAGCGAAGCTGCTGGCAATCTCAGCCTTTTCTTCTGAAAAGAGGGCGGCGCAGCCGCCCGAGAAAGGCATTTGCTCATTTTGCCAAAATGAGGGATGACTCATATAAGAAGAAGTGGGTCAGTCCACTGAGATGAATGTTAGCTCGCGTTGAGCGTAACATCATCGACATAGAAGTCAGTGGATTGAAATTGATTAGCCTGGGTCGTTCCCTGAAAGGTTAGCGTTACCTGCTGACCCCTGTAAGGAGTGAGCAGACTGGAAAGATCGAGGTTTTGCTGCTGCCACTTGTTTGTTGCATCGCTGTTACAGTTGTGCTGTAATGTTTTGATGGTCTGACCGGTGGCGGTTATGAGTGTGACAACAAAAGTATCAAGGCACTGTGAACTGGTTTTCATCGTGTCGGAGTACCACCAGTAGCCAAGTGAGAGTGTGTGAATGGCCGTGGGTACGGAGAAGATCTGAGAGATGCTATCGTTGCAGCCAGTGTAGCCGCAAAGGTATGCGCTATTCTGACCCTTATGGGGGTTCTGGTTATCAATCAGTTCGTAGCCTCCACTCGAAGTTTCCATCCAGGGTTTTTGTCCGCCCTCAAAGCCAGTATTTTTGAGCAATTGAGTTGTAGTTGAAGGTGGAGGGGTGGGCAGGGGTGCGGGAGTTCCACCTTTCGCTTTGGCCGCCAGATCTTTGGCCAGATTGCTCACGTCCGGCGACCCTATGCCGGTTGCCATGTCATACCCTGGTGCTCCTGGATAGTAGAGGTTGTTGCCGCTGGTTATGTCATGGAAGGCTGGCGCTGGCTGCGAGCTATTGAAGATACTGTAGAGGGCTGGATTGGCTGTGCCAAGAACCGCCAGGTTCTGGTTTTTCAGATACTGGTTGATTAATGTGGTACTCGCCGCCCAGAAGGGAGCCGCTGCACTGGTTCCACCAACCGTGAACCAGCCTGTAGAGGGACAGCCAGCATTGGATACCGTACAGTAGATCGAGTAGCCGGTGGCGGGATCGGCGTCAGCGCTGATGTCGGGTACCTCACGACAGTATTGACCCGTAGGAGCGTTGCAGGGTTTTCCGCTGCTATAGCTGCTAGTTGTGCCGGTTCCGGTCTGCCAGGAGGGACGTACAAAGGTATTGCTGATGCCGCCGCCGCCGCCAGAACCCTTGGGTCCACGTTGAATGTTGCTGGTATCGGACCAGGGCGTTTCAGAGATGTAGTTGTTGTTTTCATCGATCTGCAAATTGGTGCCCCCGACGCCTGTAACGTAGGGATCGTCAGCTGGCGAATCGACGCTCAGCATTGTATTGCCACAGTCATATGCGCCCGAGTCGCCTGCGGCTGCATACAGTGAAATGCCTTGCGCCGCGGCCTCTTTAAAGATAGTATCGAGAGTTTTGAGTTCAGCGCTGCCAGTACTGCTTTCGCAGAGTCCCCAACTGGTGCTGATTATCTGGGCTTTATTATCTGTCACAATACGGTTGTAGGTATCGTTCAAGCCCTGAGTGCTGTTAGGTCCTTCATAGATCGTCTGGTGAGCGTTGGGCGCAATTGCTCCTATAACTTCTATATCTAGCTCTACTTCTATTGCTCCTGCCCCGGCAGAGCCGCTGGCTTGATCGACCAGTACATTGCTGATATTTGGTGTACCCAGTCCATAGTTTTGATAGTACTGTTGTATATCAGGGAGTTGGTAGCCATCGAGTTCAAAGAGGGCCACCGTCTGATTCTCGCCCTGGATATTGGCATCGGTGAAGGGAAGAGTATCATAGGCACTGGAGAGTTGATCGGGACCATAGCCTGAAATATCGGCTTTCTGGTTCACATGGGCAACTGGCGTGCCGTTCGTATGCTGGTAGTGCGGCTGATACTGGACACTGTTGTCAAGCCCACTCACAGAAATGATAAGCGACTGAAGCGAGGAGGGGATACTTGGCGATTGAGCATTGGAGTAAAAAGTACGGTCATTGTATTTGTATGTGTTGATTTTCACCTGAAAAGCTTGTTGGACCTGATTGACGGTTCCACTGGCATCAATCAGGAGATGGTTAGAGGCGATTGAATTAACTGTCAGGTTCTGGGCTTTCAGGAACGAGGTTACCTCTTGCACCTGTTCATCGGTGGGTGCGAAGAGTTGGTTAAATTCCTCAGGGGTTAGATACTGGTGATATTGAGGAGAGTCAGGAGTATAGACAGCTTGCAAAAAATTATCCAGGCCCGCGGGATCACGTGGGAGCAGACCAATAGAGAGATTTAGAATTTGAGCAGAATTAGCGGTTCCCAGGAGGCTGGCGTGAGAGATAAGGGGAACGTTCTGGCCTCTGAGGATTGCGCGTTGATTCTGAGAGGCGCGAGCCAACGTCGCTGCAACCAGACTTCCCCCGACCAGAGTAAAGACCAGGGTCAGGAAAAAGATACTCCATATGAGTTTACGTCGCATAACTACATTTTCTCCACATCGTAAAGTAAGGTCAGATCATCCCAAGCACATGCCGGGTCCCTACAACAACATTTCGATCGGTCCGGTTCCCTAACCAGGCGTACTAACCCAAAGGAGGTCTATGTTGGCCAGGAGGTATTTGAGGCCTTGCCAAAATAAACGCAAGCAGAAGGCGGTTTGTGGGATCTATGCGCTGAGAAGCAAAAACGCTGACTTGTACAGCGTTTTTTGCTTCTCAATTGGTGCTTTTTTTTTGCTCAGTAGTTTTTAAGGCACGGGGGTTGAAGGTGTAGGTGTAGTCGTAGGTATAGGTGGAGTTGTCGGGGTAGATGTTGGTCTAGCCGTGGTGGGTGTTGGAGCCACGGTTGGTCTGGCCGTGGGTGTTGGATGTGCGGTGGCCGTGGGAATCGCTGTTGGAAACACGGGAGCCGTGCCATTGGGAGTGTAGTTCACCACATAGAGCGTTATAGTCGAGTTCGGATTTACGCTGGTCCCGCCGGATGGATCGGAGCGTATCACCGTATTAGCCTGTTTGGTGGGATCGGTTCCAGCGCTCTGGATCGTATACTTCAGACCGGCAGCCTGAAGGAGTTGTTGGGCGGAACTGAGCGGCTGGCCCTCGACATCGGGGACCTGGGTTGTGGGTTGAGTTGCTCCCATTTTCACTTCGACGATTGAGCCTCTAGAAAGGGACGAGCCAGCGGGATAGCTTTGGGACTGAACTACGCCGTCCTCACCGTTCTGAGAGGTCAGTTGGAAGCCTGCATGAGTTGCGGTATCTTGAGCCTGGGCCCAGGTATCACCTATCAGATTGGGTACGGTTCCTACTGCTGTGACGGTAGGTGAAGGCAGGGCATTGGTATTATTCGAGAAGGGCAGGTTGATAAAACCCAGGTCAGCAGCCAGGTAGATGCTAAAGCCGAGTAAGAGGACGGTTGCTAGAATGATAAGTGTCGTAATAATGCCAGCCAGTCGTCCACTGCGGTTCTCCGATGGTTGAGCGCCAGCAAGATAGGGACGAGTGGGAGTGGCTCTGGCATCCATGCTCTGAGGTTCAAAGGATGAATAAGGTTGCTGATTGACTGCCGCCGCCTGTTGCTGCTCAAATTGAGGTGAGATTCCCGCGATGCCAGGTGTTTTATAACCGGCGGCATCATTTGCTGGATCATCGGCCACACGAGCATTGAGAGACGGATTAGACGATGATGCCACTGGCTGCTGAGGATTGCTTCTGCCGCTGGTGCTGGGACGAGAAGGAATACTATTAGGGAGAGTATTAAACGTGATGGGCACAGGAGCAGAACTCTGTGCCAGGAATTGATTTGTGGCCATCTCGCTATTGTCGGCCTCGCCAAGAGTTTCTAGAGCACGAGCAAGTTGAGATCCATCACGCAAGCGCATCTCGGGAATCTTTTCCAGGCAGCGCAGGATAATATCTTCCAGGGAGGGGGGAATGCCTGGATTAAGTTCGCGAGGTGGTACGGGGGCATCCTGGATATGCTGCATAGCCACAGCGACAGGAGTATCACCGTCGAAAGGCGTGCGACCGGTCAGCATTTCGTACATTACGATGCCGAGGGCATAGACATCAGCCGCAGGGCTAACGATCTCACCCTGAGCCTGTTCGGGGGCATAATATTGGACGGTTCCAAGAGTCATTCCGGTAGTAGTCAGGCGTTCGGCATTGATATCTTTATAGACGCTGGCAATGCCAAAGTCGGTCAGTTTAATGGAGCCGCCTTTTCCGACCAGCACATTTTGAGGTTTGACGTCACGATGGACGATGCTGCGGCGATGGGCAGCTCCAAGACCAAGGGCAACATCGTGGGCAATAATAATTGCGCGATCAACATCAAGTACTCCGCGTGAACGTAGATAGCGGCGCAGGTCGGTACCTTCGACCAGTTCCATGACAATGAAATAGTTGCCATCGGTCTGTCCATAGTCGTATACCTGGACAATATTAGGGTGCTGCAGAGCCGACGCTGCCTTTGCCTCTCGCTGAAAGCGTGTCACAAATTTTGGGTCTGTGCTATAGACCTCGCGCAGCACTTTAATCGCGACGGTGCGATCCATGTGAGTATCTCGGCCACGATAAATCGTGGCCATACCACCTCGACCGATAGGACCTAATAATTCGTATCGCTCTCCCAGAACTTCGATTTGCATAGCTCTCCGCAATAGTAGGAAGTGTCGCAGGAGTGAAGGAGGCCGCAAGGCCAGGCCTACAACACCGTTTTACAGAAACGCACTACTTGCCCGCGCCCAACTATTGTAACTCATTTTATACCTTAATGGAACTCTTTGTTTCGAAAAAGACAGAATTTCCCGATTCTGGATGCTGCTGGCGCTGCATCTAGAAAAGAAGATGGGCCTGCACTCCGGTCTTTTCAAGCTTGGGAATGATCTTCCCGATTGTATGACTCTGGTAAAGTTTGCTGTAATGGTGTCTGTACAGTTACCAGGACGCGTTGATCGCCGAGGCGACGGGTAATATGTCGCTCATCCAGATGTTCTAGCAGAGGCAAAATATACTTCCGGGTGGTTCCCAGTGTGTCTCGTGCTTCAGCCACTGTGATGGTTCCATGCTCATGTAGGTACGCGACCAGGCGGACTACGGCCTCCTTATACGTATCGTTTAGAAAAAGTACTGTGTCTCCTGCGTTTCCCAATTTTACCAGTATCCCCTGTTCCAATAAAGCCCCCAATACCTCCGTTCCAACTGCCTCCTCTACTTCGACTCGCCCAGGGGGTATTAAGGGGTTAGCGCGCAATATGTATAAGATATTTTCGATCCGTTGTTTATGTTCTTCGTTAAAGGTCGGTTTAAAGCCTGTAAGACGGATGAGAC
>DAOTTL010000039.1:0-8726 GCA_034438135.1 Ktedonobacteraceae bacterium
GATGAACGTCAAAACATGAATGCAGCCGCCATTGAGGAGTTTTTCACACTACACCTGGCGATGGAACAGCCTTTTGAAGGAGCACTCCAGGCTATCTTCCAGCTCTCTTCCTTGCGCGGCGATGAGGATACAACCAGAGGCATGCATACGGTCCTCCACGATCATCCTGAAGTACATGTCGCAATCGCCGGACATACACACATTGCTCGTCTCGACCAGTGTAACGGCTCTCAAGTCTACTTGAATACGGCCTGCTGGACGTTGCGCGAAACTCCCCCTACATCGGGAGAGATTACGCCAGAGATTATCGACTGGCTACGTCAGCCGGAACGCGCTTTCAGTCCACTACACGATAAAACTGCCTTCCGTTTTGCCTGGGTACAGGCTGAGACAAACCAGCCTGCGTCAGCTCGTCTGTGTGTCTGGCAAGGTGGTGTTGATGGCCATTACCACATTTTAGAATAACAAAAAGAATGGGGAAGGGTATGACAACTGAGCAGAATATATCCACAAAAAGAGAAAAGTTTATGGTCATCGATGGACATGCAATGATCCATCGAGCCTATCATGCTGTTCCAGAAACGCTTTCGACCAAGAAAGGCGAAGTTATCAATGCTGTTTTTGGCTTTACTTCGCTGCTCATTAAGGCTTTAAACGATATTAAGCCCGCGTATATCGCGGTGGCCTTTGATCTTCCAACACCAACCTTCCGTCATCTGCAATTTGCCCCTTATAAGATCCATCGTCCCTCTCTGCCAGATAATATGGTTCCACAGTTCGGACGCATTCGCGAGGTGGTCGAGGCCTTTGGTATCCCTATCTACGAGAAGAGTGGCTTTGAGGCTGATGATGTCCTTGGTACGCTATCCTGCCAGGCGACAGCCCTTGGGGTGGATACCATTATCCTGACCGGCGATATGGATACACTGCAACTGGTCAATGACCATGTAAAGGTTTTCACTGCCAAACGCGGCATCAATGATGTAACCGAGTACGGAATAGATGAAGTGCAACAGCGCTTTGGGGTAGTACCTCTCCATGTTCCCGACTACAAGGGCCTGGTGGGCGATACTTCGGACAATATTCCAGGAGTCAAAGGTGTAGGGGAAAAAACGGCCAAAAAGCTGCTGGCGGATTATGATGGCGATATCGAGCACATTTTTGCTCATATCGATGAGCTATCTCCTAAGGAGCAACGGCTCTTGCGCGGCAAAGAGGAGGAGGCCCGTCAGAGCAAATATCTGGCGACAATCGTTTGCGATGTTCCAATCCAATTGGATCTGGAGGCCTGTCGTGTCGGACAAACCAACCAGGAACGCGCAGTAGCGCTTTTCCGTGAGTTGGAGTTCCGTCAACTGGTCGATAAAATTCCTGGTGTCAACAACGGTACTCAGGAAACCGCATCGGATGCAAAACGCATGCCTGCGGCTCCTCCCGTTGAGGAACAGGATGAGGACCTCTTGACCGCGCCACCGGTCGGCGTGGTACAGATTATGGATCCCCCCCAGGCTCCACAGATGGGTGAGACCGAACTGCCACTGACTGAAGCCGCCCAGGAAACTCACACACCTGAACAGGCAAAGGTCGTCGAGAGTGAGATCAGGGACCAGGATGCACCTGAAGGACCGCTCCAGCTCAATCTGTTTGAACTGGCTGAGGCACCCACTGAAACAGTTCGCCACCTCCGACTGCCTACAGCAACTCAGAATGGTGGCGCAGAGAAGCCGTTCTTTTTCATGGATAGCGAAGATCCGCAGACGACCAACACGCTGGTTGTCGATACCATGGAGAGTCTGGGGGTACTGGTTAGCAGTATGCGTAAGGCCGGGGCCTTCGCAATGGATACAGAATCGACCTCTGAAGATCCCTGGCAGGCTGAACTGGTTGGCCTCTCTTTCGCTATGGCTTCTGGCGAGGCTTACTATATCCCTGTAGGACACACGCAAACACCCGCTGGCGAGTCCACCGGAGCGCAACTGGCTAAAGACATTGTACTTGAGGCCTTGAAGCCTGTGCTGGAGGACCCTCATCTGGAGAAGTACATGCACAATGCCAAGTACGATATGCTGCTGCTAGCTCGCCAAAAAATCAATGTACGTGGTCTGACGTTCGATACCATGCTTGCGGCCTACCTGACTGATCCCGGCAGACGGGGCCTGGGACTCAAAGACCAGGTTTTTCAACGTCTGGGACATCTGATGACTCCCATTTCTGAATTGATTGGTACTGGCAGTAAAGCGATTACGATGGACCAGGTTCCTATACGTACAGCAGCCGATTACGCCGGGGCCGACGCAGATATGACCCTGCGACTGGTCGCTCCACTCAAAGCGGAGCTACAAAAACACAGCCTCACTCGTCTCTATTCTCGCGTTGAACTCCCCTTGCTGCCAGTACTGTTGCAGATGGAGATCCACGGGGTCGCACTGGATGGAGACTTCCTGCGTGAACTGGGCGCTCGACTGAGCACTCAATTAAACACTCTTGAGCAAGAGATCCATGCCGCTGTTGGCCGCCCATTCAACGTCAACTCACCAAAACAATTGGGCGAGATCCTCTTTACTGAGTTGAAACTGCCCTCTGGCAAGAAGACAAAAACTGGCTACTCTGTCAGCGCAGATGTGCTGGAGAATCTGCGCGGAAAACACCCTATGGTAGATTTTTTGATGGAGTATCGCCAGCTAGCCAAGCTGAAATCAACCTATGTGGACGGACTACTGACGCTGATGAATCCTGTCACTGGACGCGTTCATACTTCGTTTAACCAGACCATTGCTTCCAGTGGCCGTCTCTCGTCCAGTAATCCTAATCTGCAAAATATCCCTATACGTACCGAGGTGGGACGACAGATCCGCCGCGCCTTTATCGCTGATCCCAGCTATCTACTGCTCACGGCGGACTATTCTCAGTTTGAGCTGCGCATCCTGGCACACATCACACATGAACCACGCCTGGTCGAGGCCTTCAGTCAGAATGAAGATATCCATATGATCACCGCCTCCTCCCTTTTCAATATACCCGTCGCAGAGGTCACAAAAGATCAACGCCGCCTGGCTAAAACGGTCGTCTACGCCGTTCTCTACGGTCAATCAGCCTTTGGACTCTCTCAAGTCACTGGTATGACGAATAGCGAGTCCGCAGAGTTCATTAAACGCTATCACGAGACCTTCCCACATATCAAAGAATATGTGGAGATGACCCTCACTCAGGCTCGTAAACAGGGGTATGTCAATACACTCTATGGACGCAAACGTTTCTTCCCCGATATGCATATGCTCTCCCACAATGAACGACTCGCCCTCGAACGCGAAGCCATCAATATGCCTATCCAGGGCGGTAATGCCGATCTCATTAAGATCGCTATGCTGCGTATCCAACATACCCTGACCGAGAAACACCTGAAAACACGCATGATCTTGCAGGTACACGACGAACTGGTCTTCGAAGTCCCGGTCGAAGAACTGGAATCGGCTAAATATTATGTCAAAAAACTGATGGAAGGGGTAGCAAAACTGGATGTACCCATTACTGTTGAGATGAAGGTTGGCCTAAACTGGTTTGAGGCCGAGCCAGCGGACTAGCTCTCTTTCTCCGCTTGCGCTCTCGATCTCTCCCTCACAGGACTCTATTGCCAAAGGCCATTCGTGGGCGCATTGCCCCACTCCCCATGCTTTTTTGAGGTATTTCGGGCAGGGAAGTTGCACACCCTGCCCGAAATACCTCTCTTCTTTCTTTGAGGTGGGGTGGTTTCGATCGGCAACAGAGTCGTGTAAGCAGGCCTCTCCCTTACAAGTAGAGGTTGCTTACCGGTCTTCTGCATCGGCCTGGCAGAACACCCCGCCCCATTTTAAAAAGAGCAACAGGTGTGTTGTGGCCCGAATGCGCCACAACACACCAGTTGCTCTTTTTGTGCTCTGTCGCCTCTGGCGACAGAGGGAAAAGCGAGAAAAGCCTATACTTGTAAATCTATCTCTCCCGGACGACCGGCGGCTATAACATGTCGATTGACAGATGTAAGGATCGCCAGGAAAAGGCCCCAGGCAGCGAAAATGAGAATGGTTGGGGTCACCTGAAACCATTGGATGAAGAGACCGCCCAGGACCCAACCAATCGGCTGAAAACCAAAGGCCATCAGACGAAAAACGCTGTTCACACGTCCTTGCAGGGCGTCAGGAATTAAGGCCGCACGATAGCTGAACTGCACAACGTTGTAGATCGGACTCGTGATAAAGAGGCACGCGAGTATGACGCCTAAAAAGATAGGGTTGGGTGCAACGGCGTAGAGAGGGAAAAGCAGAGCATTCACCCATAGAACGCAGATGATAACCTGTCCAAAGCGAAAACGCTGCTGCACTGGCGCTCCGAGCAACGATCCAAGGATGCCGCCAGCGCCCCCAATGGTCAGAATGGCACCATAGAGCAGTGATGAACCGTGCTGCTGCTTCACCAGAACCAGCAGAATAGGCACTGTTCCCGAATTTATCAGGTTTAAACCGCCGGTTAAAAAGGCAATATAGCGAATGAGCGGTTGATGCCAGAGCCAGGAGAGACCTTCACCAATTTCGGCCAGGATCTTACGTGAACTCCGCTGACGTTCCTCCTGAAAGGGCGCTTTGATCAGATTCAATGTCAGCACCGAGATAGCGTAGGACAGAGCATCGCAGAGAAACGGAATAACCTGGCTCAAGCTGTAGAGTGCTCCGCCCAAAAGTGGTCCCACCAACGACGTTGTACTCATAGTAGCATCGTTCTGCGCAACGGCCTGGGGTAAAAGCTTTTTATCAACAACCCGTGGCAGACAGGCAACCTCGGCCAGGTTAAAGAACACATAGAACACGCCCTCAACCAACGTGCACACACAAATCTGTACAATGGTCAGATGCTTTAGAAACAACGCCGTCAGCACGCTCACCAGGTTCAGTGCCCGACCAGCATCGCAGATGATCATAACCCGCTTGCGATTCCAGCGATCGACCAGTGCGCCCGCAATCAGACTTAAGAGCAGATATGGAAGGGTTCCAAGACCTCCAACCAGACCCACCAGAGCTGCTGAGTGCGAGAGATCCCAGACAAGCAGCGGATAGGCGGTCTGGGTAATTGTGGTCCCAACCGATGAAACCAATTGACCGCTCCAGAGCAACATATAATCACGGTTACGCCAGAGCGCGAAGCGTTTCGCAGGAGAGGCAGTTTTGACAACCGGCGTAGACTTCATGCTTGCTCTCCATCCTCAGCTTTATCCAAAACCTGCATATATGGTGGCGATTTAAAGATCCCAAAAAATATGCCGTAGACTTCCCCATCGGGATCAGGCGACTCTGCAACCATCTCGTCAATCACATGAAAAAACCGCTCCTGGTAGTGCTTGATGCGCTCGGGTGAGAGGCGAGCATGGGGAAAACCATCGCATCTCAATGGATCATCCTCATAGCTCACAACGGATTCTAGAAGTTCCGCATGGACCTTATAGGCAATATCCAGGTTGGCCACAGTTCCTTGTACCTCAGCAGATAGCTGGTAATCAAAGATACGCGCGGAACGGGTATAGTAACTGGCAACGATACCGTGAATGAGCCGTCGGGCAACGACGCGCACCATACCTGCTTCCTCCAGAACGCGCAGATGGTGCCCAACCGCACCAGGAGTGCCCTGCAAACGCTGTGCAATCTGTTTAGCTGTCAACGGCTGATATTGAATTGCCCCCAGGATGCGCGAACGGACAAGATCACTGATAGCCTTAAACTGCTGTTCAGTCGAAATGGTCAGACGCATGGGAAGCTCAGGCATGACAACAGGCACGCCCTCAGCCAAAATCGGCAGTTCTTCTTCCTGAACCGCTTTCTGGAACTGGCCCCTATCCATTCTATCCTCTTCCATTACCCTGTTTCCTCCATGTATGCATGCAAACTACATATGCTTTTTTAAGATCGTATCTTTTTTACTCGACGTACTATTTTTACAACACGTACTAAAAAATATCATGACCGTAAAAAAAAGTCAAGAGGAGAACAAAAACAAGAAGAAGGGAGCCTATTTGGTGGGACAAATGCCCCACCAAACAGGCTCCCTTCTTCTTGTTTTTTTGTCATCGCCGAAGGCGAGGCTTTTGTGAAATGCTGGAACTACTGGGCCAGTTCTTGTAGATCCTCCGCAGGAGCAGAATCTTCATCTGCTGCCTGTGATGAGTGAGGGGCTACTGCGACATAATGAAAGCGTTTGCGAAAACGTCGCTGAAAAAGCATAGCCAGGGCAGGCCAACCATCCTTCCAGGGAGATAATTTCTTCTCTTTGCGCGGCTTGTAGCCTATCGGAACCTCAAGTATCGTGCACCCGGCCTGGACAACACAGGCGGTGATCTCTGGCTCGATCTCAAAGCGGCGTCCCTCCATGGGCAAGGCACGAGCCAGAGAACCAGGCATCAGTTTATAGCAAGTTTCCATATCATGAATATGACACCCGTAGAGAAGATTGGTGACCATAGTGAGAAAACGGTTACCCCAACGCGTTGTGAATTGCTGGCCAGCAAGATCGCGGAAACCATAAACTGCTGTCCAGGGATCTTTAGCGGTCTCCCACTTCTGCACAAGGCTGGGAAGATCTTGAGGATCATACTCCATGTCTGCGTCCTGTATAGTCACCAGATCACCGCTGACCAGACCAAAACCAGTTCGTAAACCTGCTCCTTTGCCCATGTTGTGCTCATGCTTGATATAACGATAGTCACTAAAAGGCGCTTTCTGCCGTAAATCTTGTAAAATGTCCCAGGTTTTGTCTGTCGATGCATCATCTACTACGATCACCTCCATATCAAGCGATACCTGAGATAGGGCTTCCAATACCTGGGCAATTGTGTTTTCTTCGTTATAGACCGGGACAATAACTGAAACACGCATAATATAATACCTCGCTCTATGGAGGACATCAGGATTAGACACTCAGGCCCAAATAGATTCCTCCCAAAATTACTATTATGTATATCGACGTATACAGCAAAAAAGAGCAACAAAAGCTTTATTTCCAGACCTGAATAGTACCATCAGTCAAGGCTACAATCAGTTGCTTGCCTGCAAAATGCAGAGCGCTAATCTGCCATGCATGGTACAATTTCTGCATAAGTTGACCTTGACTGACTGACCAGAGATCAATTACACCTTCGTTGATCTCACTATCTTCACGCGCTATAGCCACCCATTCTCCATCTTCAGAGATTGCGAGGCGCGAACTGGCTCCCATACTACCGCCTGGAAGTTCACTATAGGTACCTGTAATGGTATCATGCAGACGCAGAGATTTTTCGGCGTGAACGAAAGCCACGGTCCTGGTGTCGGATGTGATGGCGTAGGGAGGGGTGCACTCAGCACAAAGCCCGGCTGTAATCGCCGTACTGATCTGTGGACGAACCTTGCTACCAAAACGAGCTCTACTGGCGAGATCCCAACGACGCAAAACGATCATTTGCTCAGTTTCGTTTGGAACGTTGGCACAGGACAGGGTGAACAGGCTCCGCAAGTCCTGAGAAAGTGCTCGCAGACGAATAGCCCAGAATTGGCGATGCTCTACCTGATCCTCAACGCAATTTAGCGGCTCCCCCAGCTCACCTGGGGACTGCGCGAGGTTGTGCATGACTACATCTGTTCCTCTGACACCGTAAACTCGCGGTGCGAGAGGATCTCTGAGCTGGAGAGGCAGGGCCATCCAAATATCAGCCGGACCACCGTTCTGCTCATGGACGGCTATATCCAGTGAATAGTGAGCGGTAACAGCTCTCTGCTCCAGAGGATAACTCCATAACAGTGAACCATTGACAACGTTCCAGACGTGCAGGCTGAGCCGACCCCAACCAGCCAACAAGGTACCTGCGGAGGAGAAACGCAGTTCACGCAGTGACTCAATCGTGCGTACAGGGTCCATAGCAAAATTCACGGGTACTTGCGGATCATCAAGGCTCCAGCAAAATCCCTTGCCATCCAGCGAACCAACCGCGATGCGCCAGCCCCCGGAGGTCTCTACGCTATTGAGGGTTGAAATGACACCCAGGCCACTCTGCAAACTCGCACCAGGATGCAGGGGGCCACTGGTACTGAAAATGCGCAGACCAGCGAACTCTGCCTCCTCTTCTCGGCTTAACCTGACCCCCACGGAACGCGGACGAGATAGACCGCCCCGGCGCAGATCGATTGTACCTCCGATAATGGTATCATAGTTCAAGCGCTTCTCAGGATCCCTGAGAACATCATACGCTCGGTTCACACGTTTCATCTGAATTGCGCCGTCTGGTCCAGCCAGATCAGGATGGTACCGTCGCGCTAACTGACGATAAGCCCGTTTGAGTGCATCAGGATCAGCGTCGAAAGGAACCCCCAGGATAGCGTAATAATTATCGGGCATGTCCATAATACGATGTATTTTCTCTTCTCTTGCAAGGAAACGATCGTTGTTATCAGCTTCACTATACCACGCGGAAAGGTTGCGGCTCCTCTTTTTCAAAAACTTTGTTGCCAAAGGCAATTTATGGGCTAATGGCCCCGCCCCCCATTCTTTTTTGAGGGATGTCGGACAGGGCGTTGCACGCCCTGTCCGACATCCCTCTCTTCTTTCTTTTGAATGGGGCGGAGTGGCCTGCCAGGCCGATGCAGAAGATCGACAAGCAACCTCTACTTGCAAGGGAGTGTTTCGATCAGCAAAAGACTTCGGCAGCAAAGTCTTATAAGGGGATATGAGTCATC
>DAOTTL010000040.1:0-20361 GCA_034438135.1 Ktedonobacteraceae bacterium
GGTATATACCACATATTGCTCGTTCTACTCCCTTTCGCCCTTACCATAGAACACTCCCGGCCACTAACGCTCGCGCATCAGTTTCTTTAACTTCCGGCTCGCAGGTGCAACCGAAGCCGACAAATTACGCCGATCGGCAACATCGGTTGGCCATTGGTGATCTTCAATATTTAAGTTCTTTTCATGGAAGATCTCGGATAAGAGAGGAAGATCGTCAAAGCGATCTTTCAGTCTACAGATCATGGCCTTGCGTTGGCGAGGTGGCAGGGCTGCGGCAGCATTTGCAAGGACCGTCAGAATATTGCGAAACCACTCCCGGCGCTCGACAATATCCTGTGGATCATACAGTTCCTCATCAAACATGCAAAGGAGATGTCCCTGGAGCAATTCGCCGTCCTCGCTCATCGGCAGAGAGACGTCAGATCTCTGCTGGCGCATCATCTCCACATACGTAGTCTTAACAATACAGCGAATATAGGATCTAGGGTTAAGAATACGGCGAGCCTTTGCCGCCTGCCAGAATTTGATGCGCGAAAGCTGCACCAGATCTTCAACCCTGGCATCATAGTGAAGCTTCTGACGTGCAAGCCTACAGATGTAGGCATCTTGTTCCTCTAGCAAAAGATTGATCTCGTTCTCGTCACCCTGCTCACTTTGTCGAGTAAGCATGTTTTGCGTCATTGTTCCTGCACCCTTTCATAGCTGTGTATAGATAATTGCCGTTTGCGAAGATGAAAACAGAAGGCGTCACAGTAAAACGGAAGAGCATCACTAAACCTCCCTTTTGCCCTCTCCTATCAATAAGAGCAGTATAGAAGAGAAACTGCGCCAGATGAAGCATGAAGAATGCCAAAAATGTGTCAGGAAGATGTGGGCATTGTATGAAGAAGAAGTGAGCGTGTTTGCCAGGGCGAATGCCCCACCAAACACGCTCGCTTCTTCTATCTGGGGGGAAGAAGCGGCTTTACAAGCCGTAGAAAAATCAGATGACCCATAAATTATTCTGCCGTCCACACTTTGAGCGTTGGGGTTGTTTTTCCCACAGGTGTTTGTCCCTCGCCAGAAGCAATGTACTTGCCATTGGGAGACCAGGCCAGCGTAGCTATATAATTACTAGATTGCGCATGACCCTTATAGGTGTAAATCTGCTGGCCGCTGTTTACATCGATAATGTTGACCCAGCTAACGACACTGTTGCTCACATAGGCAAGATACTTGCCATCGGGCGACCAGGACAACACGCTGCTTATCTCCAACATGTCAAGCATTACCCGTCTCCCGGTCAGAACGTTCCAGACCTCAAATGGTGAAGCTGACAATGGTTGCAGGTTCAACTGACCGAAGGCCAGGTTGTCACTATGAGGTTGCCAGGTCGGCCCCTGGAGCATAGCCTTGGAAGCGAGCTTGTCTTTGAAGACGATCTGGCGGGTAGAGACTTTCCAGGCTACGACATAAGAGGGCGGCTCAGCGGGGGCAATCGCGACATTAAAGATCATGCCAGCAAGATACTGACCGTCTGGTGACCAGGCAGCAACCCTTGTATCCTGAGTGCTACTGCTCCCTGTGATTTCAAAGGCGACCGCGTTTGTCTGAGGATTCCAGACCAGAATTTTATTCTGCCACGAGGCAACGAAAATCGTTGCCGCAATCAGCTTGCCATCCGGAGACCAGACTGGGGTTCCAAACCCAAGACCGTCACTGATGGAGACCTGAGTTGAGAGAAAAGAATCGCCAGCAGATGTATTCACGCTGCCTGAAGCTAAGGAATAAGGATAAGAGTGCACAATGACCCCAGTCTGGCCATTGACCACCAGCAGGCTCCGGTTCGTCCCAACCGCGACAAGATTGCTAACAGGTGACCAGGCCAGCGCAAACGGAACCGTGCCAGCAGGGAGAAGAACTGTCACTGCATTCCGGCCCGTGGGGGCGTCCCATATCTGTAGATGGTCAGTGATGGCTGCTATACGCTTACTATCCGACGAAAAGGCCACGCTAGTAAAGCCTCGCGAATTGCTTGTGGTAGAAAGCGTTTTGCCAAAACGACTGGTCAGCGTCGATGGAGGTGTCGCCACCTGGCCATGTCCCGTCATGGTGGTTCTCCGATGCGCAAAACTCAGCAATGTGACCAGACTGCCAACCAGAACGGCAGTGACGAGAACGGCAACAAGCATGTTGACGCGCCACCCAAATTTTGAGGCTTGCTTCTTCTCTCTACGCTCGAAACTGCCCTGTGGTAGTGTGAACGGTGAAGAACCCTGTTGCTTTAACTCTGAAGGTGTGGCAACGGGAAACTCGACCTGTGTACGAGAATAGTTCATCAGATGATCTTCGACTCGCCGCAAGGATAGTCCTTGCTCCTCACGAATCTGTCCGGCTATCTGCTGCATTTCTGAGAGAAATCGAGCCTCAGGCATGGTCTCCAAATCGTCAAGGTGCCGCTCGATCTGCTCATCGATTTGCTCTGGTGTAAAAATTTGCTCGTGGTTCTCCATCATTTTTCTCCCAATTGTTTCTCGAAGACTTCGCGCAACAGGTTCAAAGAGCGTGAGAGGATCATACGGACGGCAGTATCACGTTTTCCCAGGATATGCGCAATTTCCAGTACGCTCAGACCGTTGACGAAGCGCAGCAGGACTACCTCTTTTTGCAGAGACGGCAGGCATTCAATCGCTGCCCTCAGATTGCGATGCTCTTCATTGTGTAGAGCCGTCCATTCTGGCATAAGCTCACAGTCCTGGTCGAGCGTCTCGCTCACTTCCTCCAGTGGCAGGTGCTGACGCCTCTTCTGCTTGCGGTAATAGTCAACCAGTTTATTGCGTGCAACCCGCCAGAGCCAGAGACGTTGCTCCGCCGCCGAGAGTCCATAGAGCGAATCGCGTTCGAGAGCCGCGACAAAGACATCCAGCAATAGATCTTCAGCATCCTCAGCCGACTGCATATTGATCCGCAGGTGCATCAGGAGCGTAGGGGCATGCTGCCGGTAGAGTTCTGAAATTGCCGCATCGCCTGCATCGTCCAAAGAACGTAAAGTCTGCATTTCATTATCCTACTATGTATAATGTGTTCCGCTAGCGAATATTCAGTGAACCAGTCGTATGAGAAGGCAAAACGTAACATATGTAGAGGGAAAGGTCAACGTAAGATATCTTTAAAATCAGGGTTTCGCAAAAGTCACGGTGCAGCAATGGCCAGGCCCCTCCCCAGGAGAAAAAGCTGGACTGGGGCAGCGCGAACGCGCTGCCCCAGTCCAGCTAAAAAGGGTGGGTGGGCGAGGAAAGAAGCGACTTTTGCGAAGCCCTATCTTTAAATAAATGGGCACAAGTCGGTTCATCCTCAAGGATCTGTGCTCCCTAGCTCAAAATCAAGCGCGAGCGCTGGAAGCTAACCAGCGACAATCCCAGTAAGATCGCATCCAGCACAGCAATCACGACTATGAACAGGAGCAGAAATTGAGCATAGCTCAACGATGAGATAAAGTTTGCGGGCAATGCTTGCAAGACAAAAAGACCTCCGAATATAAGCACTACCGTCCCAACACTCAGGATTTGCTGTGCCTGACGCACCGTTGCCGATCGCAGCGAGATCAACACTCCGGCACTTGCTCCCAGTAGACTGGACAGCAGACTCAACGCCAGAACTTCCAGTAACACATCTAAAGGATGATAGAATGCCCAGCTACCGTGCCCCCTAAACAGGTTGACCAGAACCAGACCAAGCAGCAGACCAACAAGAGCCATTCCCCAGGCATACCCGACCGTCACGATCACTTTTCCCAGCAGAATAGCTCGATCGCTGATGCGACTGGCCAGCAAGGTTTCCAGAGTGTGTCGCTCACGCTCTCCGGCGATGGCATCGCCAATAAACGTGATAATGATGAAGAAAGGAATCCAGAGAACGATAAACATCTCGATGGGCGAAAGTTCAAGCCACTGAAGCCCAAACTGCAATGGCAGATAAATACCCAGAATGCCGACCAGAAGGACGGGACGTATCCATGCCCTCAACCCTCCCTGGAAGAGCAGATCTTTCGATTCTTTCCACATCATTGTCAAGAGGTCGCTCATTTGCTTTCTTCCTCCATCAGTGTCAGGAAAACATCTTCCAGGCTGGCCTTGCCCCTGCGCACTTCCTCTACCTCTACGCCCGCAAGGACCAGCAAACGGACAAGCGGACTCATCGCGCTCTCGCCGCGCAGCTCGATGAGAAGGTGACTGTTATGCAGTTCGGCATGGGCAACCTCTGGCCTCTCTCGGAGGCTGGCCAGTATCTGCTCGGTGAAGCCATGCCCCACGATCTCGGCCTGAGGACCTCCCGTCCTCGCCCGCAGCTCATCGGGGGCACCAATCGTTATGAGTTTGCCCTGACGAATCACGGCGACCTGAGCACAGAGCTTTTCGGCCTCGGTCAGATTGTGAGTGTTGAGAAAGACCGTCACCCCTTCCCGCTCGACCAGGCTGGCCAGGTCATCGCGCAAAGCAGCCGCCGCCTGCGGATCAAACCCGGCAGTCGGCTCGTCCAGAAAAATCAGCGATGGATGGTGAAAGAGCGCACGGGCAACCGCGAGTTTCTGTTTCATACCTCGACTCCAGGTCCCCACCTGATCGCGGCGACGATCCCAGAGATCTAGATGGGTAAGCAGTTCTTTGATGCGGGCCTGGCAGTCAGGCGCAGGCATCTGGTAGATGCGTCCGTACAGGGCGAGATTGTCCTGAGCACTCATGCGCTCGTAGAGTCCCACAAATTCAAGCAATGCTCCGCTGCGAGCACGAATGGCATCGGCCTGGGTGCGGGTATCAAAGCCCAGCACTCTGGCCTGACCCTGCGTCGGTTCCAGCAGCCCAAGCAACAGATGAATGGTCGTGGTTTTGCCCGCTCCATTTGGTCCCAGAAAGCCAAAGACGATGCCCGCAGGCACTTCCAATGAGAGATCGTCAACAGCTTTGACCGTGCCAAAAGAGCGGGAAAGATGTTCTGTGTGAATGATCGGCTCAGGCATACCTCTCTCCTTTCAGGACAGCGAAAAGATAGAACAACCCCAAGATGTGACGCCAGTCTCTCCTTTAGACTATTGCTATATGTTATGTAGCTGTAAAATAATGGATAGCTCTCTTTTTGTCAAGCATTGAAGAGAAAAATGCAAAGATGCTCCTTATGCTCGCACGAACTTGCCCCGGAATAGAAATAGCACAAGCAGTCCAAGCACACACCAGATGCCGAAGACAAAGGGCACACTGGTCAGCGGACCCGAACCCGGCGAGATCAGGGCAGAGACGAGAATAACCGCGATCATCAAGGTGCTTACACAGGGCACGATGCCATGACGCACTAAGCGAAACTGCTGACGACGCTGCTGCCAGAAGAAGCGAATGCAGGCGACATTCACCAGACCGTACAGGGTCAGGACAAAAAGGGCATCCAGGGTTCCAAAGAGTGTGAAGGACCCGATGGGGGTCAGCCACAGGCCAAAGCCGATCCCTACGATCAGTCCCACGAGACAGAGCACCATAATGGGTCCAACTGGCGTATGATATCTGGGATGAGTTCGCGCCATCCAGGACGGTAGCAGACCGTCGCGTCCCACCGCGAAGAGGATACGTGCTCCCCCATTGATGATCGCCAGGGCAGCCCCGAAGAACGATAAAATACCGACAACATCCACCAGCACAGCCAGCGTATTCCCGCCGAAACGACGGGCAATCGTATCAAAGGGAGCGGTATCGTGCGCATAACCAGTCACAATGTTGTTCATCCCATAGCCGATCGTCGCCGCATAGGCCAGCACGATGTAAAATACCCCCGCGACCAGCATCGAGAAATAGACTGCACGGGGAATATTGCGATGCGGATCACGCGTCTCCTCACCCAGAGTCGCGGCAGTTTCAAAGCCAATAAAGCTCAGTACGCCCAGCACGATACCTGTGGTCAGATCCCCACCGGGCGGAATAGGAGCCGTTGTAAAGGGAGCCGCACTCAGTCCACCATGAGCACCCACCTGGAAAAGCACGATCAAGGCCAGAATCAGACAGATCCCAATCTCAAAAATCAGCAGAGTCAGATCAACCGTCATCGATTGGCGCACCCCCCTGTAGCAGATGGCGAAGACAATACCAACCGCCAGCACAAACCAGAAGCTCCAGTGCAGATTAAACCCAAACCAGCGCAACATCAGCGTTTGCAGATTGGCACTCATCAAAATAAAGGAATAGGGAACCCCGATCGCTATCGCTATAAAGCCCACCCAGGCCGTGAAACCTCCCCAACGCGGACCAATGCCCTCGGTCACAAACGTATAGGCCGAGCCGCTTGAGGGCAGTTCACGCGACATCTCACTATACTGATTTGCCATCAATAAGGCCAGGATAAACCCAATCACGTAACACAGCGGGATCGCCGCACCCACCAGTCCCGCCTGAGGAATAGAATTGAAAAATATCGATGCTGCTGGCGAGATGACGGCTAATGAGATGACGATCGCGTGACGCAGACCAAGCTCACCGCGTTTCAGCGAGGAAAGGGCCATGGGGTCCGCAAGTATATCGTCCTCACCTGAGGGAACGGGGGATGTCTGGTTGCTCATGTACGTTGCTACCTTTCTCTAGCGAGGTGAGAACGACAAGCACCTCGTTATTCACAGGGAAGGGTCCTCCTCAGAACAGGGTCTGAGGCGCACAAACTTTAGAGAGTCCTCTGATCCCGACGTGCCGGAACCTGACTCTGAGTTGGACTGACATCGAATAGATCGCGCAGATAGCTATTGAGAAAGATACCCTGAGGGTCAAGCGAGGAACGAACCCGCTGAAAGTCCTGCCAGCGTGGATAGAGCGCGGCCAGTTGACTGGCGTGTTGCGTATGCAACTTGCCCCAGTGGGGTCGTCCCTGATAACGTTTGAAGATCTCTTCGATATGGTAAAAATAGGAGTGATAGGGCATGCCCCTGTACATATGGACCGCGATATAGCATGAAGCGCGCTCATAAGCTGGACTGAGCCAGATATCATCTTCATGGACAAAACGACATTCCATGGGAAAATGCACTGCGAAGCGCTGTTTCTCGATGCAGGCCTGGATCTCACGAATGACGGTTGTGGCATGTTCTACGGGAATATTGTATTCCATCTCGTTGAAACGTACCCAGCGTGGCGTAGCAAACAGACGATGACTATAGTTGGTCTCATCGATATTTGTGATACCCAGCGCTGAGATATGACTGACCGTCTGACTGAGCGCTGGAACCAGCCGACAACTCTCTGAGAGGAGCCAGAACAGTCCATTCTCCAGGAGAATCTTATTGAGTGTGCCCCCGAAGCCGCCTGTATTGACCGGCGTATCGGTCTCGTTGATGTATTTGGCCTGGACCCATTCTGTGTAGGGGAACCAGTAAAACTCAAAGTGACTGTTCTCTTGTCTGGACCTTTCCAGGTTCTCCAGACAGTCATCCAGAGGTTGTCTGGAACTCTGAAACCTCATACGCTTCGCCGGTACGACACGCAGTTTGATCTTCGCAATGACTCCCAGGCTTCCCAATGAGACCTGAGCGGCCTTAAATATCTCCGGGTTCTCTTGCTGGGAACATTCCAACAGGTCCCCGCTGGCCGTTACCAGGGTAAATCCCTCCACCTGGGTCGAGAGCGAGCCATAGTGTATGCCGGTCCCATGGGTACCGGTACTGATGGCACCGGCAATGCTCTGGACATCGATATCTCCAAGGTTCTCCTGAGCCAGACCTCGCTCGAAAAGCGCCTGACCCAGTGAGTGAAGCTTTGTCCCACCTAGAACGGTGGCGGTTCCTCGCTCCATGTCGATCTCTTCGACCCCCTGCATGTTGTCCAAAGAGATCAGGACATCCTTGGTGTCCACGAGAGGCGTGAACGAGTGAGCCGATCCGACGACGCGCACCTGACGACCCTCACGTCCATAGGTGCTCAGCAATCCCACCAGTTCAGAGACGTTGTTCGGCCTGACGATCTCATGGACGCGTGACCGAACCCTGCCAGACCAGTTGTGCCAATGTTCTTTATACTGCTTATCCATGGCGAACTTCCTTCTTCGATCAAGGTTGAAGATATGGCAATTAGATTAGAGAAAACAGTGTCCATCGCCCCGATAGGTCGTTACTTTATCGATGACCGCGCCATCCGAGATCAGAAGAAGATGGGTAAAGTGCTCACACAGTTCACCCGCTTTGGCATGGCGCATAAATAGAGGATCGCCGAGAGACAGTGAGACGGGTCCAGTGTAACGCACAGGCGTCTGAACCTCACCAGCCCCCTCAAGCGAGGTCAGGACCGCACCCTCCGGCAGATAGGGGCGAACCTGCTTATCGAGTCCAACGGCACCTGAGGCCGTGTACCCTCCACCCAGACAGGTATAGAGTCCGGGACCAGGCTGACGCACTATCTCAAGCACAAAACCCGCCGCAGGCTGATAGCGAAAGTTCCGATAGTTGTCAAACAGCGTCGGCGAATAAAAGCCAGAGCCAACGGTAATCTCAGTCACAGCCGACTCCGCACAAGTCGTCTCAATACTGCCCGTTCCGCCTCCATTGACAAAGCGCAGCTTATGTCCACCCTGCTCAATCAAGGTCACCACGGCAGCGCGACGACTGGCAATCCTGTCAATTGAACGCCGTTTGAGTGCACGCACCACCGCGCTCTTCGCTCGCTGACCGGGAACAAGATCCCCCAGACCCGCGATCTGCGCCTCATAGCCCATAATACCATCAAGCTGCACATGCGGAGACTTCTCAAGGCACTCAAGCACCGGGCGTACCTGCTCAGGTGTACGCAACGGAGAACGCCAGACCCCGAAGTGCAGGCCTGGAAAATCAATAGACATATCTATATCAATGCAGACGGGAACGATAGCATCTTGTCGGGCGGCAATCTCCTCGATATGTGTCACATGCTCGACACTATCGATCATCAGGACGATCTGACCACCCTCACGAACCGTCTGAGCAACGGCGGCTATGTCCTCGGACTGCAAGGTGGGATAGCCAACCAGCAGATCAGTGAAACCTTGCGAGGTCAGGTAGAGCGCCTCACGAGCGGTATAGCACATGATCCCCTGAAAGCAAGCACCTGCCTGCAAAATGTGTCGCAGAACACTGACGCTGCGCAGAGACTTGGCCGCCAGACGGATACGCTTATCACCGGACCGCGCTGTCACCTGTTGAATATTTTCGTTTAGCAGGTCCAGATCGAGATAGGCCAGTGGCAGAGGTTGAGCGCACAACGCCTTTTTATAGTAAGCATAATCTCGCATAGTGAAACACCTTTATGACTTTATAATAAGCATAATCTCGCATGGTGAAAACACCTTTACGAATGTTTCGCAGCAAAAAGAAGCACCTGCTCAAAGGCCGCAGAGAAGATGTTTTCATAAGTATCCTTCTCGACGTAGCCCAGGTGGGGAGTACAGATCACATTGTCCATGTGCAGCAAGGGGTTATCCTTATCGGTCACTGGCTCCTGTTCGTAGACATCCACAGCGGCATAACCTGGATGGCCGTTCTTGAGCGCCTCCACCAGAGCACCTGGAGCGATCAATCTGGCCCGACTGGTATTGACGAGTACAGCCGTGGATTTCATCTTCGCCAGATCCTCAGCAGTAACCACGCCGCGAGTCTCTTCAGTGGCCCTGAGATGGAGACACAGAACATCCGACTCGCGAAAAAACTCTTCTCGACTATTCGCGCTGGCAAACCCATCGGACTCGGCGCGGGACCTGGAACCTTCACGTCCCCAGACCATGACTCGCATCCCAAAGGCTCGACCATAGCTGGCAACCAGGCTCCCAATGTTGCCATAGCTATAGATCCCCAACACTCGATTGTAGATACTCAACCCCAACGTCTGTTGCCAATGACCTTCCTTCAGAAATGCTACCTCCTGAGGAATATGACGCATCGCCGCCATAACCAGCGCCCAGGTCAACTCCGCCGTCGCATACGGTTTCCCGCTACTCCCAAAAACCATCGGGGCCGCAAAGATCACCTCTACCCCGTGACGTGAACAGGCATCCTGATCCAGGTGGGGAGCCTGCTTGCCCGTCTGGACAATCACCTTGAGATTGGGCAGCAGGGCCAACAACTCCCCAGTAATCGGCGTGCGCTCACGAATAAGCACAAGCGCATCAGCCTCCTGAAACCGGCTCGCCTGCGTCTCAGTATCGCTCACATGATCCTGGTAGGTCGTCACCTGATGTCCATCTAACATCTTAAAACAGTCAAGCGTGCGTACCGCGTTCTGATAATCGTCAGGAATAACAATCTTCATGAAATAGACCCTCACTTTTCTGCGGCTTACAAAGCCGCTCCTCCCCCCGAAAAAAGAAGAAGCGAGGTGTGTGGTGGGGCAAATGCCCCACCACGCACCTCGCTTCTTCTTAAAAAAAAGGGGTGGGGCGGCCTGCTATACAGGCCGAATGCCTTTTGTCCTGCTTTTGCGAAAGCAGGGAGCGACTCATAATTTGTTTTTTCCTGGGATGGGAGAGACCCCTCAAAAGCATGACAACCGCGCAACGACGCTTTTAGAATTACTCTGCAGGAGCGGAATGACTCGAAAGCTCACCAGAAGTTGAAGCAAGCTCAGCCTGCGAGAACGGCTGGATCGACTCATCAAAGCGCACACCGGCGAAAATGTCATGCTCAATCTTCTCGCCAGCAGGCCATGCAGGATAGACCCGTGAAAGCTCCGCAGTTCCCTGCAACAATCGACCAAGGATCTTCCTGAAGGTTCGCGCACCCCTCGGCAGCGCTATCTGACTCCGATAACACTCCAGTGCCTTCCAGGATAACTCGATATACTTCAGTGTATCAATCTTAGTAGTTACGGGAGAAGTGGCCTCAAGGGCTGCGATAAAGTCCATATCTTTGTTGCGTCCGCCTTTGCGAGGATTCTGTCCACGCAGACGCATCATAGTCACGCCGAAGCGGAAGAGTCGATTGGGGCCAGCATTATAGTACAGTTTTTGGGGCGGATTGGCCTCTGTCTGCAACTGCTCAAAGGCGGCCACGGTTGCCTGATTGATCTTGATATGATCGGGATGTCCATACGCGCCAAAGGTATTGAAGGTGATAACGACCTGTGGACGCACGCGGCGCATGACTTCCGCCACGCGCCCGGTAAGAACATCCAGCGGTACCTGCCAGGAACTCTCCGGGTTCTCGTTATCGGCTGTGCCCATCATCCCGCTATCGCGATAGCCAAAGGCCACGGCCTCGTGAAAGCCAGCAGCTTTTACCGCACAGTCAAATTCCGCCAGTCGAAGTTCAGGAATCGAGGCATAGCCCTTCATATGTTCTGGATCGACGGTTCCCACATCGCCATTGGTTGTGCAAATCAATGTTGTACGAACGCCCTCTTCGCGCATATAACGGTTAGCGAGTGAAACAACGCCTATCTCATCGTCAGGATGAGCGTAACAGAAAAGAATACTTTTGTACATGGGTAATCTTAATGTCCTCTTCTCTTGCTTTTGTCCCTTTGGGAGCAAATATGCTCTCAATCCTGCATCGTCGCAGCGTTTCACCTGACCTCTTCGGCTTCTGGATGGATCTATCCTCTTCTTTGTGGGAACCGGCACCAGTTGCTCTTCTTTCCCGCTATCCGATGGAGGGGACCAGAATCAGTGTAGCACAGATTACTATCGAAAAGAAAGCAAGAAACACAGGGAGGGAGATGCCAGCAAGAATCACACAATTCGCTCACAGGCGCGGCTGATAGTCCAACCAGTGGTAGTTCGCCCATTACGACTTGAACGAAAGCTGGTAAACTGGTTCATCATCCAGGGTGGCTCCGGTTGGTTGAAATCCAACGCCGAGATAGAGATGTTGTGCGTGTTCATTTTCTGGATGGACAGTGAGGTAAAGCTCCTGACACTGTGGGTGCAGGTTCTGGATAAGCTGAAGAAAGAGGCGGAGTGCTTCTTTTCCATAGCCTCGCCCCTGATAGTGATGGTCAATAAAGAAGTGAAAGATCCAGTAGTTGTCCACACTCCCTGGCTCATAGGCGAGTTCGGTAAACCCTATCATCTCGGTGTCAGCATAAAAGGCGTAGGGTAGCCAGATACGTCCGCCGGGTCGAATATAGGCTTTCGCCAGCGCGATAGCCGCAACAGGAACAGTATCAGCAATGAACCGTTGCTGTACAGGAAAAACGTCCAGACGAAGTGTGGCACGCCAGTTCTCTTGTGTGACCTCTCGCAGTGAAAGTCTGTTCATCGTTCTTTAAAGCTCTTTTACTGTTGTCATACCCATTCCAGTTTACCACCTTTATAGCGCGGTTGCGATGAGAAATCCACGCTAATCCAGAAGAAATACCCTACCATCGACTCTGCCATCAGGCTAGAAGCGCCAACTATGGTATAATGAAGCCACCGAAGCGATCTTTTTTGTCGATAAACCATCAGGAAAGAGGTAATCGATGACAGTACGACCTGATGCACACGACGGGCGTGTAAGCTTTGAAGAATACTTTGATGTTATCAAGAAAGACCCTGAACATGGATATGAATTCCTTGATGGCCATATCTATATGATGACGGGTGGAAGTCCTGATCATTCCATTATTGGCTCCAATATGAATGGAGTATTGAGAGAACTCCTCAGGGGACGCGGCTGTATTGTCTATAATTCAGATGTTTACTTCCAGGTATCCGCAAAGTATCGCGTCTGTCCCGATGCTACAGTCAGTTGTGATCCACGAGATAGAGGCGCTCAAGACGCTATCCATTATCCCTCTCTGGTTGTCGAAGTCCTTTCTCCCACCACTGAAGCCCGTGATCGGGGGGAAAAGTTTTTGCAGTATCGCTCATGCCCGAGTATTCAAGAATATCTGCTAGTAAATGCTCAGTTTCCAATGATTGAACTGTTTCGACGCGAGAAACGCGGTTTCTGGACCCTCTACACTCTCCAGTTGGGTGACACTGTAGAGTTGACCAGCCTGGGAGTACGCTTCTCCGTCGCAGATATCTATCAGGATACTTCTCTGATAGAGAGTTTAACTAAATAGAACTACGAGAGCTGCATTTGCAACGATGTACCGGTCCAGCCAAAGACATCCTGAAATACTGAGCCACTTGGCGTCGGACTTTCTCAACCTCAACTGACGACGAGTAGCTGTAAAAGTGCCTGACGCCCAGGACGGGCGTAGAGAAAGTCTGCACCCTCAGGCGCACAGAGCCATTTATGACAATGGACACAATGAGGCTCTTCTCAGGTGGACAATCTAGTCTCTTTTACCTTTTTGCAAGTGCGATTACTCTCTGTTGTAGTTTTGCATAATTATGTGTCGTGAAACAAACCTTCTTTTGTGCTGCTCCAGGCTTGCGATAAGCCAATAGAGCGGCATTCTGATCCGACGTCTAATTATCACAAAACTACGACAGAGAGCAATCACATTTACAGCTCTGCTTCTGGACAAACATAACTTGACAAAGCTCCCTCGTCTCCTCTATACTTAACTTATAAGTTAAGTATAGAGGAGACGTTTATTAAGGGAAAGGAATACTAATGCCAGCTATTGTCAAAGAATTGACCATTGCCGCGACCCCTGAGCGTGTTTGGGATGCCTTGACGCAGCCGGGCGAAATCGCTCGTTGGTGGACCGACGATCTGAGTGCCATGCCAGAGGTAGGTTCACTGGCTGAATTTCGCTTTAACCAGGGTACGTTTGTCGTTCAGTTTGAGGTGGCCGAGCTGGAGCAGAACAAAAAAATTCGCTGGCTGGCCAGAAAAGGTCCTGCCCCACACTGGGACGGGACCAGCGTCACCTGGCTACTTGCGCCGATCCCCAACGGGACACAGGTGGTCTTTAACCATGAGGGGTTCATAGAGAAGGATAGGCGTTATGAAATGACATACGCATGGTGGGAGCACTTCCTGGTCAGCCTGAAGTCTTACCTGGAGACAGGAGTAGGAACTCCCGGGTCCCCCATCTCTGCCAGAGGTCCCGAACTACGTACGCTGTCATAAGAAAAGGTTGGACGGCAAGAGCAACATACCCGCGCTTGCCGTCCAACCTTTTCTTAGCGACCTCTTGTTGAGAAAAAGTCCAGCATTTTCACCAGGAAATTGGGTAAAAATAAACGTCGTTTCACAGAAACACACCTCATCTTCCTTAACAAGGGACCTGACATCAAGACACCATCGTTCAAGATAGTCAATCACAAAAAAATTGATGTATCGCAGCAACCTTGTTCATACAAACGGCAGTCGCGTGGGCGCAGGCGCAGACAGGTATGCTTCTTCGTGCTCGTTGAGAGGATCGAAAGCTGATACAGGCGGTAGTATTGTTTGTCAGCCAGAGGGGCTTGAGCGTGGGCAGAGCATAAGCACCCAGGCCATCTGTCTGAGCAGTGTAGAGGCTTTGATGCATCATGTCCTCCCAAAAGTGAAACTCTTCTATGCTAAGAGTCTATCTCAAGACAAAAAACATCACGCTTTTTGTGCCTGTATTTTGCTCTGATCTCGACTGGAGGAAGAGGAGGATATGTCACGGTTGTTGGCATGAAGGGAATGCAGAATGCTCAGGATTCTACAGACGAGGGCGCGGGAGAAGCAAAAATCTCTTTCTTTCCCAAAATACTTCGTTCTGAGCGGCGGATCATCAAACCACCCACGAGCACACAGAGACCATAGCCAATACCCAGGGCAAAGAGGGGATAGCGAAAATTCCAGCCATAGAGCACGCCGAAGCCATTCGCACCCACAAAGGCTCCGAGCAGACCGGCGGCGGAATACAGTCCCATAATACGCGCACGGGCACGACTGGCGGCGAAGGTCGCCACGTGCGAATCGACCGCAGGTTGAATAAATGCATACAGTATGCCCTGAACTGAAAAGAGCAGCAGCAGCAGCCAGAACTGGTTCAAGAGACCATAGGTAATATAGAGGGGTACCTGAGTCAGACCAAAGATCAGCATTATCGTGGAACGTCTGCGCCGGTCCGCGAGTCGGCCTGCGAACTGTGCCAGCAGAATAGTGGGCAGGGACCAGAAAATATAGGCGACCCCAATCCATGTGATTGCGGCTCCCAGGTGATCGTGCATCCAGATCGGGAAGAGGGTTGTATCGAACCCCACATAGAGAAAGTCCCCAAAGGCCAGCAAATAACTCCCCAGCAGTGGCAGAATGAACAATTCACGCACACTGACCGCTACACTTTCTGCACGCTGCTGCTGCTTGACTGGATGGATCAAGACGATCACAAGCACCACAGCTACCAGCCGAAAGAGGGCAGCTCCGATAAAAGGAGGAGTATACCCCAGACCTGCAATCAGACCTCCCAGGGCGGGTCCAAAGAGGAAACCCATGTTGAAGAAAGCGCCGAAGATGCCGTAAGCCTCACCCCGCTGCTCGCCGGAGATCACATCGGCAAGCAAAGCTCGTGCAGAGGGCAAAAAGGCCGCAGCCACGATCCCCTCCGCAAAGCGCAAGGCCACAAAAAGAAGGGGGTCTGAGATGAAAAGATAGACAATTGAGAATGCTGCCTGACCCAATAAGCTGGCAATCATCAGCGGCTTACGGCCCACGCGGTCAGCTAACCATCCCGAAGGATACTGAAAAAGAAAGTTCGAGATTAAATAGGCCGAGGCCATTGCTCCAATAATGGCGATAGAGGCCCCATGAGACTCCGCATACAAAACGCGTATAGGAACTATCATACCCAGTCCTATATAGGCGGCACAGACAGAGAGAGAGATAGCCAGCAACGATCGATTGCGGAGCATACGAAATACACCTCTGATTCCTTGAAGAAAATGTTTGAGAAGTCAATCATTCGACAACTGAACAGTCTTGAGACGATCTGAACGGTTCAGAGAACGATGGTCTCGCGGGATATAGGTAATCCTCTATGCCAAGTGTAGACGACCCAGACACGACCTGTCAACCAGCTTCAGATAGACAGGGCTATTTCATTCTCCAAAAGCCTTTGGCTTTTGGAGAATGAAATAGCCCTGTCAACTGGTTTCTTTTGGCTGTGGCAGGAAAAGCGAGATAGCAGTAGCAAACGCCACTATCTTTGATAGTACGTTCAGAGCAACTGGGATGGGAGTTGCTGGATATGCAAAGCCAAACAAGGCCCAGACCGCGAAGATCAAAAACAGGCCCGCCAGAAGGAACAGGGTATATCTCGACGGCTTCATGAGTGGTGAGAATGTGAGCATCATAAAACCTAAGAGTTCTACGAGAATGAGGGGCAAAAAGTAGAGCAGGGTAAACGCTATTTCAGGAGTGGGAGGATACGTTTGCCACATCACGATGAGATCGAATGGGAGTTCAAAGATCAGGGGCGCGGCTATAGTGCCAACAATGGCACTCACAACGGCGATCCAGGCTCCGCTTCGCTGTGTCAGGTACAAGATAACGAAAAAGGTAAGCGCTGCTGAAGTAGCGGTTACGGGAAAGATGGGGTTCATCGGTCCTGTGAAATGAATCCCCTGTTGCTCATCCGCACCTGCATAAATGCCAGTTGCAATCAGGAAATCTATTACAGCCAACAACCACATCCCTATGAGGGAAACGCTAAGAAACTTTCCAGGTCTTTTGACTCCTATGCGATGATGCAATCGAAATGCGAGGGTTATCAAAACGCCCATGATGAGAAGCAGTACAACGGCCAATATTACAGCGCTGCTCCCTGTATAGGAACTCCACTCTCCATAGTGAGTCATGTTGACCTCCACACTGTGCTTAAGAGGAGAAGCCTTTCTGTAGAAACCTTCATAGAGGATCACATATCAGGCTGAAAATGGGACGCGCCAGATTTGGGGTGCGAGCAGAGATGGGAGGTCTCTCAAAGCTGCGTTGATCTCTCTCACTCTTCAAATACTACCAGAACTTGCAACGATTTTGCAAGTTCTTCCGGCTTAAGCCGCTTATACCCGATAGTATTTGACGTGTGGACATCGGAGAGTGCCGTCAGGTCGAGGAACAACATCTTGTTCACTCAGGCTTCCCTCTCACAAGTGGCATGTGCCCATTGCAACGGATCGCATACGGGATGCGCCTGAGCTTATTAGCTGGTGTTTGTGATGTGTCCGATGTAGGCTTCTCAGGCCGTTTCGTTGTTTGTCGGGTCTCGTCTTTTTCGCAGAGGAACTTCGGGGTTGCTGCATAGAGGTTTTTGCGATGTCATTTAGTGGCAATATCTGTAGAAGGGAGTCTAAATGCGAGCAACACTAAATGAAGAAAAAGGTGGAGTTGTATTTGTAACGACGGGAGCAGCCTCACTCGTAGCCCGCCTCTTTCATTGGATCCATCTCTTCATCGAAAAGAGAGACATTATACCGATTCAACAACAGAAGAAACTCGCGGCGGGTCATGTTCAGAAGCCGGGCGCTTTCTCCTGAAGCAAGTTCTCCCAAAGTGTAGAGTCGCACGACAAGGGCCTCGAAAGCGAGGGCTTCTAATTGCTGCTGACTTTTATCAGTGAGCCGCTCAGGAACCTGCAAATACAATTGCATTCTAGTAAGCAAGCATCTTTACCTCAAATCTGGAGCTATTTATCTTTGAGGTATTCAAGGGCATGAGCGTTGTTTTTAAGAGCAAAGCGGATAGCTTCCTCTGTTGAAAGACGCTTAATACCGCCCTTATTGCCAGGCCTTCTCCGTGTAGATTTATCATTCATTCGTGCTGAAGCACTAGCTTTAAAAGTAGTGCATCATCCCCGTTGCTTTCTATACGCTCTGACAAGCCTTCCAAACTCATTGGTATCCATCCTCTCACCTCTCTACAATGGTACACATTGCTCCATTTTTGCTGCATATTGCTCCCTCATTGTACGTGAAAAACACCTATCATTCAAGATGGAGGGAGGGAGTATGAGTCATTTTGATTGAAGAAAGAAAGGATAATTCGATGAACAAACAAACGACGGTAGAGAGGCTTTGTCTCAAGATACGCATGAAGTCCAGAGAGGCAGAAGGATGGAAAGAACGATTGGGCGTCTACACCAATGAAGAGATAGGGATCGCTGAATCTCGTTCCTATACCAGTGAAAAGATGTGCTGGTTTCAGATCACCCTGAAAGATATCGTGATCGTTCTTGATGAAAAAGCCAGTAATGATATTCGCTTGCTGTATCATCTCTCCAAAGAAGAGCACTTCATTTGTGATGCGATGAGCTTTACGAAGATCAATCCAGCGAGTGAGAATACGGTGATTCTTGTCGCACCGCATGGCATGGTTGAGCAGAGCACTGAGAAACAGTCTCATCATGTGTGAGTAGGAGGAAAAGGAGCCGATGAGTACACGAAAAGATGTAGCGTTGAAGTGCCTTGCACCCCTGGAAGGACAGATTGATCTCAGGCTCTTTCTTGAACTAGAAGGTGGGGCAATCAAGGACGATGGACTGTTCAGGTCCATCACTTTTAGGGATGTTCTTGTTGAAGAGTTGGAGAATGGTCTGGTAGGAACAACGGGGATAGTGAGAGGCGAGATAGTGGACCGATATGGCATTACACTGGCTTGCTATGATGGGTGTAAAGGCAGGCGTCTCACCTTTCCTACTGGCATGGTGGTCGAAGTGATGGATGTCCAGTCCCCTGAAGGTGCTTTTAGTCTGATCCGTACCGTCATTACTCGTGAGGCCATACGAGAGGGATTAGCCGATCCACTCGATCATAGGTAAGCACCGAGCCAAAGATGGATAGCTCTTCTCATGCCCTTCCTGGTATGCAGGCAGATGCAATGAGCAAGTGAAATACTGCCCTCGAAAAAGAGAAGAAAGTAAAGAAGACAAAAGGGAGCTTACTACGTCGGAACAAGACCATGAGGGCAGGCGCAAACAAACGAAAACGCTCATCATACTCGATGAGCGTTGCTTCTCCACTCCTGATACGCTCCAGTAGAGGAGCGCAAGAGGACAGTGTATGGACTCGTCTGGTGGTGTTTGACTATCTATCCTCGGTGTCCCTGAGCGATCTCAAGACGATAGCCGTCAGGATCATAGGTGGCCATAGCTCGCTCCCAGGGACGATCACGTGGTGGTTCGTGGAAATGAATTCCCTGACTCTCAAACTGCTCATAAAGAGCATCAAGATGATCCGTACCCAGTTCGATATGAATAGCCGCACGAGGTCCACGCGGCCATTTGGACAGATCCATCTTGAGCAACCCGATGGTTCCCTCCCCCAGTCGGAGCAGGGCAAAGTTCGGATTCTGAACCTGCACCTCAAACCCAAACTGCTGATAGAATTCGATGGAGCGCACAACGTCACTGACGGGCAGGCTGACACCTTCAAAGCGAATAGTTTCGGTCATAAGTAGTTCCTCTTTCTCTGTTCAGAATGGTCTGGTGGCTTCTTGCTCAATGAGCGATTTGAAGAGTTTGACCAGCAGTTGATGCAAAATTGCCTGCTCCCCTTGATCTAAGCCATGAAAGAACGTTTCATCTAAGCCCTCTCCAGCTTGTCGAAGCTGGCGCATTTCCTCTCGTCCAACCGTCGTAAGTTTCACCACATGACGCCGTCGATCGAGGGGGTCTACGGTCCGCTCAAGCAGTCCTCGCTTTTCGAGCACGTCAAGCAGCGCAACCATGTTGGCGCGATCAATGGTGAGCACATGCGCCAGGTGCTGTTGGGAAGCCTGTCCAATCTCTTCCAGCAGCAGCAGAATCCCATAGTGGGATGAGTTAAGCTCCCATGCGCTGATGATCTGTGTGAACTGACGACGAGCTTCGCGTCCAAGACGACCCAGCAGGTATGCCCGGTTGGTGAGAAGCCTCTCAGGTAAAGCACGCACGATGCCTGCATTCAAGTGCTCTCGATCCGGCGAGTCCTCCGTGTTGTTGCGACAATCTCTGCTTACATCAACCATCAACACATTTCCTTTCCCTTCCCAATGACGACACAAACGCAGTGGTTGTGTCCTTTGCTCCAGCTGACTCTTTCACAATAAAAGCATGCTGCGAACATCTGCTTAATCATTGGTATGTACTACTATTGTATATACCAATAGTATACGGGAGATATTTGTGACTGTCAACAGGTGAAGAATAGAGCAAGAATGGCTCAGCTTTTGTGAGAACCTTACTGTCGTCTCAATCGCGTTACGCGATCCATGATGAATGGAGTCACATCATGATAAAAAAAACGCCCCAAGGGAGGAGTAACGCAAGTGACGCAAATTTTACTCCACCCATTGAAAAGCTCCCTAAACAAGCAAGATTCAAGCCAAAAAGTGCTGCAAAACAGGTCAAAAAGCGGTGTAAATAAGCCAAAAAGTGGTAAAAATGATGCTCCCCTCTTGTCTGCGTCATCCTTTTTATTTGCGTCACCTGTTGTTTAGCTTGTGTAGATCTTCCCGCACGGGAAAAGCGGGGATGCAAGGAGTTGCACCTCTCCCAGTTCAAAAAA
>DAOTTL010000041.1:0-5527 GCA_034438135.1 Ktedonobacteraceae bacterium
CGCGCTCGCTGCCTGAGCGTTTCCCTCGGACTTGACGCCATACTTTGCCACAGCCTCAAAGTTGATAATCGTATTGATACGTTCCGGTCGAACGCCAAGCTTGAGTGCAAGTTCAACGTAATCAGCACCGAATGTATCGATAAATGCGTCGAGGTGATTGTCAGCAGCAGCAAGAATACGCTCCTCGACACCCTCGCCGTAGGCAACCGGAATAACATGGTGCTCGCTCAGCCACTGATGATTGGCCGAACTGGCCAGGCCAATCACCTTTGCACCCTCTCGTACGGCCAGTTGAACCACGATTGAGCCAACTCCTCCTGCGGCACCAGAGACAGCGACGGTGTCTCCCCGTTTAAGCGAGACAGCGCGAATTGCCGCGTAGGCTGTTGTTCCAGCAACAAACAATGAGCCAGCAGCTTCCCAGGGGACGTTATGCGGACGCCGGGTAAGGTCGCTGGCCTCTACAACGACAAACTCTGCCTGGCTGGCTCTTTTGTGCGTGAAACCAATCACCTCATCGCCGACAGAAAAACCTTGCGCTCCCTCGCCGACTGCGGCAACGACACCTGCCAGGTCACTGCCCTGTCCAGAGGGGAAGGTACCTGGCCACCGCTCGGCAAACAAGCCCTTACGAATAGATGCTTCACCTGGATTAAGACTGGCTGCCTTGACATTGACAAGGACTTGTCCTGAACCCGGCTCAGGTCGCTCTACATCCACAACCTGTAACACCTCGATCCCGCCATACTGATTAAATCTAACTGCTTTAGGCATTATCTCACTCTTTCTTTTTATCTCTCGCCTGACTTTTTATCACGCTCTCATACATTTCTTCATTACTAGTGCTCTGTCAAACTTCATTTGACGGTTTGCCTCCCCACCCCTGGAGAGGAGAGAAAATCGGGGCGCAGACCCGGACCCCAGTCAAAGGGCTACGCCCTCTGTACGCCTGCTTTTCTCATTCGTCAAGTAAAGTTTGACAGAGCACTATGACAACTTTGTTTGACGGCGAATAAATCTCCCCATATTCTCAAGTGATTGCTGTCCTTCAGGCAAGACGTAAGCGAATGACTGAAAGACATGCCACATGTCATCCCATACGGTCAGTTCGACCGAAACATGCGCGGACCTGGCATGCTCCGCGACTTGCAGGGAGTCATCCAGAAGCACTTCGTCATGACCAACATCTATATACAAGGGCGGGAAGCCATGCAGGTCTGCGTTGATCGGTGAAATCAGCGGATGGTGTATATCTTCAGTGCCAGGATAGATGCCCGAGAGAAGGGCAATCGCCTTGCCAGAAAACACAGGATCCACTTCGTCTCGTGTCGTCCGACTCTCAACCGTGCCCACAAGGTCGGTCCATGGCGAAAGGAGTAGCGCTGCTGCTGGCATTGGTAAACTCTTGTCACGCACTGTTTGCAGCAAGGCAAGCGTTAAACCGCCACCAGCAGAGTCGCCACCTATCACTATATGCTCTGGTTTTGTTCCATTAGCAAGCAGCCAGCGATAAACTGTCAGGGCATCGTCAAGCGCGGCAGGAAAGACATGTTCGGGCGCAAGACGATAAGCAATCAGCAAACCACGCACACCAGAAACACCGCTGAGACGCGCGACCAGATCACGATGAGATTTGAATGAACCAAGGATATAGGCACCACCATGCAGATACAGCAATACGCGTTCTGCATCGGCACCAGGAGGACTAATCCATTCGGCAGAGACATCATTCGCGTCAACAGACTCAATATGCGTTCCTTCCGGCAATGGCACAGGCTGTCCGAGATAATCTTCGACCAGCAATTCATAGGCGACACGCCGCTCTGGCAATGGTAAAGATGGAGCATTCTTGCCGGACGCTAGATACGAGCGAATGTGCAAGCTTTCTGGGCTTGGCATAAAGAAACCTTCTCTTTCAACAATGATACTTAAAAGAATACGAGACAAAGGATGAGTAGATGACATATCACTTGTAGTTACTATATCTGAAGAACTTGTATCTTGTAAGAAGGAACCAAAAAGTGATAGAGTTACCATATGGAAACCACACAACAAACACAGCCTGATATTTTCCAGGCAAACTGCATGTCGCGGCAAGTGCTGGGATTGATCGCCGATCAGTGGACACCTCTGGTCATCCATGCGTTGGAAGAGGGCACGATGCGTTTTGGCCAATTGCTCAAGCGGATCAATGGCATCTCGAAGAAAATGCTAACGCAGACATTGCGGGCGATGGAACGCAATGGCCTTGTACAGCGCGTCGTCTATCCCGTCGTGCCTCCCGTCGTAGAATATTCTCTCACGCCATTGGGACAGACGCTAATAGAACCAATAAGAGCGTTAACGGCCTGGGCATACGGGCATTTGCAGGAAGTCACGCAAGCTCGAACGACGTATGATCAACGGGATCATACACAGATCCAGGAAGAAATAGCTTCTCTTGTTCAACAGCGATAGACACAATAGGACGCATAAGAAAAAGCAGGGATGACTCGTATTCTCAGGGTTGTTGCTACCTTTCAGTGATAGTGATCGCACTGGCGCTGCTGGCAACTTCGATGTCGTAGCTCCGGGTGGCCGTTTCATAGCCAGGACTTTGCAGGCGCACGTTGTTGCCCATCTCGCTGAAGATTTGAGCATCGAAAACAAATGCAGTGGCCCAACCCTTGAGGTGGACTCGCGCGGCAACACCTGCCGGACGTCGAATCGTGACATCCGAGGCTCCCCCGCTGATCCGTACAGGAACGACGTCCTCTGGCATAGGAAGTTCCAGGCGAACCATGTTCAGTCCTCCTTTGATCTCCAATCCGGCAAGGGTGAGGCCGACCAGTTCAGCGGCGACCTCCGAGGCTCCGCCCTGGATCGCTATCTGCCAGGGGATGGCAGTGCTGAGTTCGACCTCCGCCACGCGCTGCTTCCCACCTGCAATCCACAGACGCCGGGGATAGCGGATAGTTACCGCTCCCTCTTTGACTTTCACCTCCGGCATGGACCCTTCGAAGCGGGCCTGGTAGAGCGCACCTTTTGCGTCACCCACACGCAAGGTCAGCCGGAAAGCTCCCGAAGGAAGAACGAGCCGGGCGCTTGCCAGATCTCCCAGCGGAGCAGAGAACGTTCCCTCCTCGTCCACCGGCGCCTCTCGCAAGCGAACCATTTCCCGCCGGGACAGCGCGTTGCTGCGTTTAAGAAACTCTAGCAGGAAGGCGATTTGCTCATCACTGTAGCGCGACGCCATTTCGTCCCACGCCTGCGTCATAGCATCAAAAATGGTTCCAAGCTTGTGGGTTTCATCCCTCTCCCTTTCGAGACGAACGATGACCCTGCGACCGTCGTTGGGATCGCGCTCCCGACGTACCAGCCCTGCCTCCGCCAGGCGGTTGAGCATCCCGGTGATTGCCCCGGTCGTGAGTCCCGTGAGATCGGCGAGCTGGCCCGCAGTCGAGGGTCCAGTACTGTCCAGGATGTCAATGACCTGCATATCTGTGATCGTCATTCCACTCCGCGCCGCTGCCGCCCGGAAGAAGGACGCGCTGAGTCCATTAAACTGCCGAAGCTCCCGCGTAAACTCTTCACGCCCCCCAGCATTTTTTTCTTGAGAATCACTTGACAATCTCTATCCCTCCGTATACTATATAATTATCTTAATGAGTAAGACAAATTTTAAAATTTAGTTTAATAACTCAGTGATTTCTATTGTATCATATGGAGGTAGAGTCATGATGATTGAAGCACAAGGATTACGCAAATCGTTTGGCAAACACATAGTTCTCGACAGCGTTGACCTGAACGTGGCTGAGGGAACCATCTTCGCGCTGCTTGGTCCCAACGGCGCTGGCAAGACCACGATAGTGCATATCCTCTCCACGCTCATCCGTGCTGATGGTGGCGAGGTGCAAGTTGCTGGACACGACCTGGCCCGCAACCCTGCCGCGGTCCGCGCTGCTATCGGCGTCACCGGTCAGTTCTCAGCGGTGGACAACCAGTTGACTGGAGAAGAGAACCTCTTTTTAATGGCAGACCTGCACCACTTGAGTCGGAGTGAAGGACGAAAACGCGCAGCAGCATTGCTCGAACGCTTTGATCTGGTCGATGTGGCCAAAAAGGTGCCCACAACCTATTCCGGGGGGATGCGGCGGCGACTCGATCTCGCGATGACCCTGGTCGGCGATCCCCGCATCATCTTTCTCGACGAGCCAACGACCGGTCTGGACCCGCGCAGCCGCCATATGATGTGGCAGCTTATCCGCGACCTTGTGGCCAACGGTGTGACAATCTTACTCACTACCCAGCACCTGGAAGAAGCAGACGCGTTGGCCAATCGGATCGCAGTCCTCGATCGGGGGAAGCTGGTTGCCGAGGGAACCCCCGACGATCTCAAAAGACGCATCCCTGGCGGCCACATTCGCTTGCAGTTGGCCGACGTGAACGAACTCGAACTGACTGCCCGCTCGCTAGGTGAGGGAGTGCGCAACGACAACGAACTCACCCTCCAGGTCCCGACTGACGGGAGTGCCCGCTCACTAAAGCTTGTGCTCGACCAGCTCGACCAGGCAGCGATTGCGGTTAGCAGCGTATCGGTGCATACCCCTAACCTCGACGACGTCTTTTTCGCTCTTACTAGCCAGCCTGAAACCCGGAAAGGCAATGTACAATGACCAATCTTTCCTTTGCGCTGCGCGATTCGGCCACCATGCTGAGGCGCGATGCCCGACACTCCTTGAGCAGTCCCATGATGACGGTGAGTGGTCTGCTGACACCAACCATTACGCTCTTGCTCTTCGATTACGTGTTTGGCGGCGCGATTGGCACTGGCCTTGGCGGCGGTGTCTACATCAACTACCTCGCGCCCGCCATCATCATCATGACCGTAGGCAGTGGATGCGCAACCACGGCGGTGAACCTGTGCATGGATATGAACGAAGGCATCATCAACCGTTTCCGCACCATGGCGATCTCCCGCGCCTCAGTGCTGACAGGACAGGTCGTCGGTAGCCTGATCCGCACGCTGATCAGCATCGTAATCGTCATTGGGGTCGCCCTGCTCGTAGGGTTCCGTCCCATAGCCAGTCCCCTCGCCTGGCTCGCGGCCCTCGGCCTTGTCGCCTTGTTCACCTTCGCGCTTACCTGGATGGCGGTCGTGTTCGGCCTGATCGGCAAAACGCCTGCGGGAGCAAATAGTCTCTCCCTCATCTTCCAACTCATTTTGCCATTCACCAGTAGCGCCTTTGTGCGCCCGGACTCGATGGCAGTCGGGGTACGCTGGTTCTCCGAGCACCAGCCCTTCACCTACGTCATCGACACTCTGCGTGAACTTTTACTAGGAACTCCGCTCGACAATAGCGCGGTCTTCGCTGTGGCCTGGTGCGTCGTCCTCGCTCTGGTTGGCTACCTCTGGGCACAGGCAATCTACAACCGCGACTCCGTAAGGTAGGTATGAATCACCTCTCATTTTGGCAAAATGAGCCAACGCCCTTTCTTTTATGAGTCATCCCTCATTTTGTCAAACTGAGCCAACCCTCTTTCTGCC
>DAOTTL010000042.1:0-4892 GCA_034438135.1 Ktedonobacteraceae bacterium
AAATGACTCATACATCCCTGCTTTTCTCATCCAGCGGATCAATATGCTGGCTCATGATGTAGCCGTCGATAAACTCACCGTGGAGATAGAGTTCACGCGTGACACGTCCCTCATGGACAAAGCCGAATCTCTCATAGAGATGGATCGCAGGCAGGTTATCAACGCGTACATGAAGATTGATCTTGCGAATAATGCTGGTCTGTCTGGCCCAATCGGTCAGATACTTGAGCAGTTGACTGCCAACGCCAGCGTTCCAGTACTTGCGTGCGACCATAATCCCAAAGTCGCCTACGTGCTGGATACGCGGACGAGCACCGCTAGAGAAATTGAGCGTACCAACAACTTCACCTGCAATCTCTGCGACAAGCGCCAGTCTGGTTTCGGACTGCGCGAACTGCCGGAAATATTGACGCTCTTCTTCCACGGTTTTCTTAAATTCACCTGGACCAAACGTAATATTCTCACTCTCACCGGAGGACTGTTCGATAAAGGCCAGTATTCTCTCTGCGTCCTCTGGCTCACTCGGACGCAATGTGAGCTGGAGATTATTTTTGAGCACAATAGTTCGGATCATACAATCCTCCTGATTTATGGACTGATGCTTCGTCAAGCTTCACCTGACACCTGACATACGCTGCCGCTTCATCTCCGGAGGAGCAGAGAGCAGGAGGGTACGGTCCTGGTACCCGAGCAGGAGGACGGCTGCCCTCCTGCTTTAAGCATCCTCCCAATGCTTCTGAATAGAAAAAATAAAGAAGTGCTTGCATATCTTCCCTGTATTGATGCATAATACTCTGAATAAACGTACAGTTCTGTCAAACTTCGTTTGACGCGCCCGCTCCCAACCTGGAGAGAGGGAAGAGAAGCGGGGCATAGCTTCCGGCCCCCAGGCAAAGGGCTGCCGCCCTCTGCACGCCCGCGTTTCATCTCCGTCGAGTGACGTTTGACAGACCAGTACCATACAAACGTTTTCTTTTGAAAGTGGAGCACGCCTATTATGCTTGAAATGGCAACCGAACGGATTCAGATACGTGAAGTGACCGCCGATGATCTGGCCGATTTGCTGACAGTCTATACAAGTAATCCAGACTTTGTCCAGCAAAACGAGGGATCAGAGGGAGAGATTGGTCGCTATGACCTCGCTCGCTGGCAGCGCGACTGGTTTATTCTACAGATGATGCCCGGACATCACAGACTCGGTTGTTATCTTAAAAACGCTCACACTCCTGTCGGCGTGATTGATTTTCTTGAGGAGAATGAGGAGGACGGAAAACCGTGGCTGGGATCGCTCGTTATCCACAAAAATCATCAGCATCAGGGTCTCGGCACAGAGGCCTTCCAGGCTCTACACGATCATCTGCACCGGGAAACGGACTTGACCATCCTGCGCACTGCGGTAAAGGAACCAAACGCCGAGGGTCTGGCCTTTCTCCAACAGCTGGGTTTTCGGACCATCAGGGAAGGTTCTGAACGCTTCGCAGGAGGCATTCAGCGATTTTTTGTGATGGAGCTTGCACTCTAAACTCCTTCCTCTATTCCTGACCTTTGCCAAATGCACCACGGACAACCAGTTCCGGCCAGAAATCGGCGAGGAGTGGACAGGCAGCCATGAGCAGCGCCATTCGTACATCTCTATTGCGTCCATAGGCGAAGTCGTTTGCCAGAGCGACGGTCCATTGGGGATAGGGACGTTCAACCAGGAGAATGGGTTTTCCCGGCTCGATCAGTCCCTCCCGCAGGACGCGACAGTACCAGCCGGTGCGTCCAGTTTCAGCAACTCGATTCGTCAGTCCGACCCTATCCCAGCGCCTCTCGATCTTCCAACATGGGTAACGTGGCATCGTCACCTGAATCTGGGCCTCTCCGATAGCATAGGTATCGCCGATACAGGCTGTGGTTTCGCTCAGTTCTTCTACGGTAAAATTCTCTCCAAACCCACCGGGACCTATTTCGTCCAGTCCCAATTCTTCCTGCCAGAGGGGATAGTGAGCGGCAGCGTAAAGAAGGACCGCTTGAAAGGGTCGGCCATGGTTTTTTGTGTCGGACTGGGCGCTACCATCAAGATGTGTTGTATAGAGCCAGCGCGGATATTCGCTGGGGGTACGAAAGAACGACGTTTCCCAGGGACGACCCATGCGGTCCCGCCTGCCCACGGTTCCATAGCGCTGCGGCGTGCCTACCTGTATCGTTTGCAAAACTCCAACCTGCGTCATTGTCTGTGTCATGATCTCTTGTCGCCTTTCCAAGCGCGTCTGTCACTCATTTTTGTCCAATAGCCTTAAAGAAAGTATAACAGAAAACGCCATCCGACTCAGCCGCCCGATACAGGTTCCCCGATGCCTTTCTCAAAGACATACGATTCAATGATGTGTGTGCTTATGGCCGCGTCACTAACTCCCTCAATCATCGCGGTAAAGGTCTTCTTCGTGAACCCTTCGACCAGCTCGGGCTTGCTGGCATCGACATAGACCATGCGGGGAGAGTCCCGTATCGCTTGATAGCCCGCGCCGTGCAGCAGCGGGTAAAGCTCTCTTCCGATCATGGCGTTTCCACCGGCCTGGCATTGCAGTTCAACCTGGGACTGAATGGCCTGAGGCGCGGCTGAGCTGTCAGGATGAAAGAAGACTGAACCATGATCTCCTTCGATCACTGTGATTGTACCACCAGGCTTCAAATGGGTTTTCAGCGTATATTCTTTTCTCCTGTTTGCCAGTCAAGTGAGTGCTCTGATATAGAACTTTTGTCCTATTTCTCATAGTTGTGGTGGGAATGTGGGTCCGCTCTGCTATACTATCTTGTATGGGCAGACTCAACATACCCTCAGCATACGTCAAAGAGTCTCAAAAAAACAATCCTTAAAATACCATCTATTTAGCAGTATTGAGAAGTATAAGGAGCGAGTGCACGATGAAACCTTCTTTTCGCAGAGAGACGGCTCGGACATCGCTCCCAGCGTTATAGTATAAGGAGCGAGTGCACGATGAAACCTTCTTTTCTGGTTCTGGTTGCCAGCGATGTCTCTGAGACGGTGCGTTTCTGGCGGGACGTGATGCAGTTGGTCCTCACCTATCATGATGAGACTATCGGCTATGCAGCCTTTGACCTGGGCTATGCTGGCCTGACTCTTTCTATTTTCAGCCGTGAAGGACTTGCTACGCTCATCGGTCAGGAGACTCCGACCGCCGCAACGGGTCACCAGATGTATATCTCTTTCCCGGTAGACCATGTCGATGAAACCTACGCTGAACTGATTAGTCGCGGCGCTCAGTCGGTCGCTGAACCTCGCGATCGACCCGAACAGTTCTCACGTCTGGCACACTTGAGCGATCCCGATGGCCATCTCATCGAGATCTATAGTCCACTACCCACACCGACCGCGTAAGCACTCAGGGCGTCGCGAAAGTCGCTTCTTTCCCCGCCCATTTACTCTCTTTGGAGAGAACGGCGCAGCAAGGCCAATCTTGCCTGAAAAGAGAGATGACTCACAGTCAGCACAGGCATTTGCTGCTATGCTTTATCTCAGAAGGCGCGATCAATAAGACGCCCATTAAAGAGAGCACACAAGCGCGGGAGGAACCAGAACTCATGGGATCAGATCAAGAACAAGCCCAGCTCGTGCACCTCTGTTAGATACTCAACGCCTGTCGGGGTTCCAATCAGATAGTGAAAGTGCAGAACCGAGAGACTCTCTCTCAGCTCGCCGGTGTCCATACGCGTGATCTTGAGGTCGGGCTGATCGACAAAGATAGTCCCAATGTAACCAGGATGCCACATCTCGGGCGTGATCCATGGCTCTATGATGAGTATGCCCCCTGGATGCAGGTGAGCATGCATGGTTTGGAGCGTCTGCTGTAGACGTGCGCGGGTTTGAACATAGCCAATGGCGCTGAACAGGCAAAGAATGACGTCGTAACGCTGCGGAAGTTGGAAATCGACCATGCTCGCGTGATGAAAACGCACACCAGGGTTGCGCTGACGAGCAACGTCCAGCATACGCTCGTTCAGGTCCAGTCCTTCGATCCCGTAGTAGTTTCGCAGATACGAGAGATGTCTACCAGTTCCGCAGGCCACGTCGAGCACATTGCTGGCTGGCATATGGGCGTATTGCTGAATGAGTTCGCGAAGCTGTTCGCTCTCGTGCTGATAGTCCTTCAGTGTATCGTAAACTGCATCGTAATAGCGTTCAGACTGCTGAAGCATCTTTTTATTCTCCTGTCTCTATACTCTGCCTTGAGCTACATAAAGTATAGCCGAAAAAGGGTTGGTTCAACAATAAAAAAAAGAGGAGGGAAAATTCCGCGATACCCCTCCCTGGTGGCTACAACCATGATTGACGAAAGAAGGAAGCGAGAAAAATGTCTGACCGGCTAAGCTAGTAACCCCACCTTAAATAAACGTTGGAATTAAGGCCATGACCACCTTTGAGGCAAAGGATAATTATGGAGGTATTAAACGAGTCTGTCCAGTCCAAAACTCGAAATGCAGATCGATGCTGCACAAAAGATTTTAAGAAACTCTGATGGCAATTACCTACGAAGTTGACAGCCCCCACACAGTCATCATAAGCTAGAGAGAATAGGCGATTTGTAAAATGGACAGAAGAAAGAAGCTTTGATGAGTGAACAGAGTTTGATACAGGATACGCCCACGCCGCGGACACGTGAGAGTCTGGCGCACGACCTGCGCAACCTGGGAGTCGAGGCGGGCATGACGCTTGAGGTACATTCCTCACTCAGCAAACTTGGCTGGGTCGGCGGCGGCTCCCTGGCTGTGGTGCAAGCGTTGATGGATGTGGTAACTGAAGTTGGCACGCTGATGATGCCCACGCATACGGGCAACTATACCGATCCCGCGCAATGGAATAATCCGCCGGTCCCGGAGTCCTGGTGGCC
>DAOTTL010000043.1:0-7552 GCA_034438135.1 Ktedonobacteraceae bacterium
GAAGCACAATGGGCTTGCTTCTTCTTTCTTTTTTTCGTCACCGGACACAACAAAAAAAGCGCAAATTTTGCAGTTTTCAAAAATACATGTAAGTCGATAGATATTCACGATATAATCACCACAAGAGCACCGCTTCTCTACTCCCAACCTGCTACACTCCGGGTGGTTCAATTTAAGCGATGAGGAGGCAAATATGGCTAAGGATTGGGACGACACATTAAAGAAGTTAGTTCAGGCGAACCCTCAGGATTTTGTGACCTTTATCCAGCCCGGTTTACGCATCGAGGCACAGTTACAAGCCGAGTTGGGCCGCGAGCGTGTCTACGCTGATGGTTTGTTCCAATGTACCTATCGAGAAAACCAGCCAATGCTGGTCCACCTGGAGTTCCAGAGTAGCAAACATAATGAGATGGGTGAGCGGCTCCTGGAGTACAACGTTCTGGCCTCTCGTGACCATGAGAGGCAACCGGTGCTCTCGTGCGTGTTATATCTCAGACCACTCAGAGCAGCGCTACCCACCTCACCATTGATCGGGCGCTTGCCTACAGGTGAGGTCAACATTGTCTTTCATTATAAGATTTTGCGGTTGTGGGAAATGTCAGCCATTTCTCTGCTAGAGAGCGGCCTGACAGGTGTGTTACCTCTGGTCCCCTTGACAGAAGGTGGCACAAAGCATACAACTATAGAAAGCCTGATCGAGAGGCTCAAGGGAGAAGAGGTCACGCCTCTGCTCATACTGAACAGCTATGTGTTAGCTTCATTGGTGATTGGGAACAATGCAGAAGAGCAATTGTGGCTCAAGAGGAGGTACATGATGTTTAGTGACATTTTGCAGGACAGCCCTGCTTATCAGGAAATCGTTGCCAGTGGCATCATTCAAGGTGAAGCCAGAGGACGAGAAGAAGGCAGAGTCAAAGGACGAGAAGAAGGTGAAGCCGAGGGACGACGCAAAGCATTAGCCGAAACATTGATCGCGATTGTCGGTAGACGGTTTCCTTCGTTGCAGGGATTGGCAATCCAGACAGTCGAAACGAATAGGCAGGCTGAACTATTATCGCAAATGCTAATGCAAGTCAGTCTTGCTCAAAACGAGTCTGAGGTCCGACACCTGCTCCAACAACATATCCAGAAACCTTCCTGACTGAAAGATAAAAGGAAACGAGGGTAGGCGTAGTTCATTCTCCCACTTTCGTTTCCTCACTCTCCATGAGGAAACGCTTTCCCTGAGCAAACCATCCTCGACGAACTGATCACTTGTGCGCTATAAAGAGGACAGACGATCTCAAAGTACCATCTGGAGGTAAGAGTTTGCATTCGTCGAATCCAATGGTGAGTTATGAAAATCACCCAGATGAAATGGAATCCTCTTGAAACCAGTCTAAAATGATTTGTAGAGCTACTCTTCTACCAGGAGAAGAAAGGCGAAACGGGTCTATTTTAATGAAAAGGAGCAGAAAAGATGAAACGCGTGGTGATTACAGGTATGGGGATGATCACAGCACTGGGAAATACGACCGAAGAGACCTGGCAGGGACTCTTGCAAGGGCAGTCAGGCATTGAGCCTATCAAGAACTTCGATGCCAGACAATATTCGGTTCGATTTGCGGGCGATGTCAAGAACTTTGATCCCACCCCTTACATGGATCGCAAAGAGATCCGCAGAAATGATCCCTTCACCCATCTGGCCGTTGCAGCCTCCCGTCAGGCACTCGCGCAGGCACAACTCTCCATCACAGAGGAGCTTGCCCCGGAGGTCGGAGTCTGTATTGGTAGCGGAATCGGCGGACTGATGGCTCTTCACGACCAGTTTGCGGTGTTGTACGACAAGGGACCCGAACGCGTCAGTCCTTTTCTCATTCCGATGATGATGATTAATGCTGCACCAGGTATGGTCTCCCTGCTGACCGGCGCTCAGGGACCAACCTGGGCGGCGGTTTCCGCCTGTGCAACCAGCGGCAATGCTCTTGGAGAGGCCTGGGAAACCATTCGACGCGGAACCGCCAGGGTGATGATTGCGGGTGGGGCCGAAAAGGCAGTCACCCCACTCTCTATCGCTGCATTCGCCAATATGCATGCGCTCTCCCGTCGCAATGACGACCCTCATCATGCCAGCCGTCCCTTCGATGCTGGACGCGATGGCTTTGTGATGGGCGAGGGTGCTGGTATACTGGTTCTGGAGGAACTCGATTTTGCCCTGGAACGCGGAGCCACCATTCTGGCCGAACTGGTGGGCTATGGATCAACCGCAGATGCCTACCATATTACAGAGCCGGCGCCAGGTGGCCAGGGACTTGTACGGGCGATGCACCACGCTCTACAGAGCGCAAAACTGCAACCAGAACAGATTGATTATATCAATGCTCACGGAACATCCACACGTTTAAACGATGCCACCGAAACCCAGGCCATCAAAACCTGCTTTGGCGACTATGCTTACAAAGTGCCTATCAGTTCAACAAAATCAATGCTCGGCCATACTTTTGGAGCTGCTGGAGCCATTGAGGCTGCAATCTCCATCCTCACTATCAACCACAACATCATCCCTCCTACAACCAATCTGGAACAGCCCGATCCCGAGTGTGATCTCGACTACGTTCCCAACCAGGCCCGCGAGAAACCTGTCCATATTGCCCTTTCAAACTCTATGGGCTTTGGTGGACACAACACTTGCCTGATCTTCAAACGCTTCTCCTGAAGCTGCTTTATATGAGTCATCCCTCATTTTGGCAAAATGAGCCAACGCCCTTTCTGGCGGCTTTCTTACAAGAAGTTAATGGCCCTGCCCCCCATTCTTTTTTGAGGTATTTCGGGCAAGGCGTTACACGCCTTGCCCGAAATACCTCACTTCTTCCTTTGGGGTTGAGGGGGTTCGATTGGCAGTATCTTTCGGCAGCAGAGTCTTGTAAGGGGGGCGGCTTTGCAAGCCGCAGAAAAATCAGAGATGACTTATAGCAAGAGCGTTTGCTCATTTTTCCAAAATGAGGGATGAGAGATGACTTCAAGTGATATACTGGAGAAACATTCTGCAAAAGGAGTGCTATACAAATCATGACGCATTCGCACGCCTGGTGGCAAACAGGGGTTATTTATCAGATCTATCCTCGGAGTTTTCTAGATAGTAATGGCGATGGGATAGGAGATATTCCCGGTATCATTAAAAAACTGGACTATTTAAGCTGGCTCGGCGTGGACGCTATCTGGCTCTCTCCGATCTATCCGTCCCCAATGGCTGATTTCGGCTACGATATTTCCGATCACACTGATGTTCATGAAATCTTCGGTACCCTGCAAGACCTGGATACCTTGCTTCAGGAGGTCCACCAACGCGACATCAAGCTCATTCTGGACCTCGTTCCCAACCATACTTCTGACGAACATCCCTGGTTTCAGGAATCGCGGAAGAGTCTCACTAACGAGAAACGCAACTGGTACATCTGGCGCGATCCCGCCCCTGATGGTGGTCCACCAAACAATTGGACCAGCAAATTTGGCGGGTCCGCCTGGCAACTTGACCCACAAACCGGGCAATATTACATGCACCTCTATGATGTCAAGCAACCTGATCTAAATTGGCACAATCCCGAGGTCCGCCTGGCAACATATGATGTCATGCGCTTCTGGTTCGACCGGGGAGTTGATGGATTCCGCATTGACGCGCTCGCAGGCCTGGTCAAGGATCAACTCTTTCGAGATAATACGATGAACTCTGATTGGAAGCCGGGCGACTCACCAGGAGCTCGTCAAAGGGGACTCCATACCGAGGATCAGCCGGGCATGCACGAGATTATGCAGGCGATGCGCACATTGACCGATGACTATGACCAACGCCTGCTTATCGGCGAACTCTATTTGCCAATCGAACGTCTGATGCATTACTATGGCAAGCAATTTGATGAACTCCATCTGCCGTTCAATTTTCAACTCGTGACCCTTCCTACATGGGATGCGCAGAGCGTGCGCCATGTCGTCGAGGCCTACGAAACAGCCCTGCCGCAGGGTGCCTGGCCCAACTGGGTTTTGGGAAACCATGACCGCCCACGCATCGCCAGTCGTGTGGGTCGCGAACAGGCAAGAGTAGCTCATATGCTGTTGCTCACCTTACGCGGTACCCCCACCTGCTATAATGGAGACGAACTGGGCATGCAGGACGTGGCAGTTCCACCAGAACTCATGCACGATCCACCAGGAAAAGACAATCCCGCAAATAGCCGGGACCCCGCTCGCAGTCCAATGCCATGGACTGACGAGGTCAATGCAGGTTTCTCTCCCGATGGCGTGAGGACATGGCTCCCCATTGCAGATGACTATCAGACCTTTAATGTAGCGACTGAACAGTGTGATCCCCACTCTTTTCTAACCCTGGTTCACCAGTTACTGACCCTGCGGCGGTCACTCTCAGCTCTCACCGTGGGTTCGCAGCAGTCCGTAGATCAGTCCAATCCCTCCTGCTTCGTCTACCTGCGTCAGGATGCTCATCGACGCTGTCTGGTAATGCTCAATTTTTCTTCGCAGAAGCAAGTTGTTACTCTCTCAGAATGGGAGCAGGGTAGCGCTCTCCTCTCGACACATCTGGACCGCGAGGGAGCACTCCCACTGGAAGAAGTGCAGTTGCGAGCTAATGAGGGCTTGCTAATCGAAATAACAGCGCCATAGTAACCGCACAGTAAGTTCTCTCTCTCTCGCTTCTCCGAACCATTGATAATGGGCGAAAAAATAACGGAATAAAAAGCCTCGTGCATTTTATTCCGTTATTTTTTCGCCCATTATCAATGGTTCGTTACTTTTTCTATTTTCGTTATCAATTCACTCATTTCAAATGGTTTCGCGATAAAGTCATCCGCACCTGCTTCATACGCTATTTTCATGGTATTTTTATTAGCAGAGCAGAGAATGATTGGGAGCCGCTTTGTGCGTTCCTGATTTTTTAGCTGCCTGCAAATATCCCTTCCATCTACACCTGAGAGCCAGATGTCAAGGAGAAGAACATCAAATAGTTCCATATCCACGTCCTGCACGATCTGTGCATTCACTGATGTTTCCACCTCATAGCCTGCATCTTCCAGCATTATTTGCATAGCCTCACGTATACCTATGTCATCCTCGATAATCAATATTTTCTTGCTATGCATGTAATTCTCCCTCTTGCATAGGAACATAGGTCTCTGATTTCTCCATTGGCTGGTTTTTTGGAAGGGTAAAGCAAAAGCGTGAACCCTTTCCCTCTTCACTTTCTACCCAGATCTTCCCTCCTTGCCGCTCGATAATTTCGGCAGCGATATACAATCCTAAACCAATGCCCGGCACCGTATCCTGTGCTTTTCCGCTCACACGATAGAATCGTTCAAAGACATGCTTTTGCTTCTCTTTGGGGATGCCTATTCCGAAATCTTGAACATACAGGCTTACGTTTTTCTGATCGGCTGAGGCATGGACCAGGATCTTTTCCGCCTGAGGTGAGTATTTAATGGCATTGGTCAGAAAATTCGTGATGACTTGTCCCAAGCGATCTCTATCTCCATACAGGATGCTCTCTGCTTTTCCTGTACATTCAATGCGGTGGCTGGTCGTCGTACGTTGCAATTCTTCCACAACGTCTTCCACGACCTCATGAAAAGCGAACCAATCATTATTGAACTGAAGTTGTCCACTCTCCATTTTAGTAACATCAAGCAAATCTTCGATCAGAGACGTAAGCTTGTTGATCTGGGCATCCATTTTGCCCAGGAGTTGAGCAGATTTTTCATCCCCCGCCTGAGTAAACCGCCGCTGTAATACTTGCGTAAATGCCTTGATACTCGTGACAGGCGTTTTGAGTTCATGGCTGACGATCCCCATAAAGTCTTCCTTCTGTCGTTCCTGGAGCTTGCGTTGTGTGGTATCCCTGGTTGATCCCGCTACGGCGACCACGTTCCCGGAGGGATCAAAGACCGGAACAAAAATATATTCATAATAACCAAGATTACCGCCGGGACTGGTAAAGGGCGTTTCATCCATAATAGGTTTTCCTGTAGTAGTGACGCGATCAATATAGCCTTGCAGGATGTCCGCAAGGTCCTTAGGATAGGGCAAATCATAAAACGTTTTCCCAATAATTTCCTCAAGCTGAATTTGGAGCAGGTCTAACAAGGGTTGGCTCGCATACGTAAATCGTCCAGAGGGATCAAACGTGTAGATGAAATCTTTGACCGCGGCCAGGGTGATGGCAAACGTTTTAGCCTGTTGCTCAAGATGTAATGCCGCACGCTCTGCTGCCTGACGCGCCTCTACCTGTGTGGTCACTTCATATCCAAAGCACATCAATCCATTTGGCTTTGTTTCTTCATCATAGAGAGGTTCATAGATCAGGTTCAAAAATCTGGTAGAGGGCTTTGCATTCGAATCCCAGTCCAGGGTGACAGGTAACTCGTTTGCAACAAAACGTTCTCCTTTAAAAGCAACATTCTTGACAATCTGGAAGAGTGCCGGGTCGATATCAGGAACGGCTTCAATCAACGGCCTTCCATGCAATGGTCTCTCTTTGCCAACCAGGAGACGATACTGAGGATTAGCGATTTCAAAAATAAGGTCAGGACCGGAGAGGACCGCAACAAATGCCGGAGCGTTCATAAATAAGTCGTAGAGACGCTTTCTGGCGGCTTCCACCTCTTTCTGAGTTTGTGTTTCCCTGGTCCTATCCTTAATAGCAAGCAAAATGAGCTTTTGCTGGGGAATGGCCCGGGCATTTAAGGACAGAATCTTTTTTCCAATGGTTGGAAAGTTGTGAACCACTTCGTACTCGATAAGGGTGCTCTGTTTCGGCAGGATCTCTTCTAACAATGTCCGTAGATGGGGAATATTCCACTGACCATGGCCCAATTCGTAGAGACGTTTGCCTGCGATCTCTTTTTTTTCGATCTGGAATGTGGTGTAAAATGAGGAGTTTATTGAGACTATAAACAGTTCCTCATCAAGAATCAGAAGCGGGTCCTGCACGGTTTCAAGAAGAGTTTCGGCATACCCAAGAGAGGCGTTCCCCCTCGAAAAAGGCTCGCTCTTTCGAGCAGGTGCTGACACGGGCAACCCATCCTCAGATTGTTGTGCTGTCCTACTGTCTTCCTCAACTCGCGGGGTACTTGTGGTCTTAATCATTGTCAAAAGGTCATCATGAGTAAAACGCCAGTCGCCTCGCGTTCCTACCTGCCTACCTGGTAATTGATGCTTGCTTGCCCAACGGCGAACAGTCCCCGGATGAACTCCTAAAAAAGCTGCCGCTTGTTGAAGCGTGAGGAGCCTGGAAGAAGTGGCATCCTGTTCTCTATTATTCATTTTTTCCTTTTATATTGTTGTGTGCTACTCGACTCATTAGCATTGGCGGTACCCATGAAGATGTTTTGTCAGATCTCCTGTGTTGTTTGAGCATCCCGTGAAGAACTTTCGACACAAGCATCTGTTTAGACGCCTTGTTCGCATTCTTTGCATATGACCTCAATTCTGATCCTTTTGTGTTACCAATGTTCAGAATCAACAACATATCCCTATAGACTCTTATAGACTATCACATAGAGAGAAAAGA
>DAOTTL010000044.1:0-3371 GCA_034438135.1 Ktedonobacteraceae bacterium
GCGTACAGGTCCTCGACTCAGTCCAAACTTGGCGGCCAGATCCTCCTGTCGGAGCGGCTGCCCACCTTGCAGCGTCCCCGCTAGAATAGCCTTGCGTACAATATCTGCCACCATAATCGGAGTAGTGCGGTAATGCTTTGCGGCGTCTGCGGCCAATTCATCTAAATCCATATGTAGATTGTAGACAATCTACAATCTTTTTGTCAAGGCGCAAACGCCCTTTTCTGGTGGCTGCGCCGCCACATTTTTCATGAGTCATCCCTGATTCTGGAAAATCAGGAGAAAAGGCTTTCGACCTGCATAGCAGGCCGCCTCACCCCCTTTTCCTAAGAAGAAGTGAGGCTGGTTGGCGGGGCATGTGCCCTGCCAACCAGCCTCACTTCTTCTTTTTTCGGGGGGAGCGGCTTTGCAAGCCGCTGAAAAATTTTGCGACGGCCTCTATCTTCTCTTAGAGAAGGCTTTACTATAGACGCGTTGTTTTTGAACGCCGAGCGCTGTTCAAGCCGCAGAAGGCTGAAGAATATGGCGTAGCGCATGCTCATTGGCTGCGGAAGCAACCTGGAAGAGCAGATGACTCATGCCTTCAGTCGTGACAATGTGTGAAGCCGCCTGGCCTGTCAGTTCCAGCAGGTCCGTCGCCTCTGGGAAGCGCATGCGCACCAGATCGAGAAGGTTCTCTCTGAACAGACGCGCCATCTTCTCACGTGTATCCAACTCTGCCTTTGCCTTAACCAGCTCCGCTTCAGCCAGGAGGCTGGCTATAACTGCTTTTTCCTGTATTTCTGCTTCAAATCGGAACCTGGCTCTGTCTGCCTCAAGCTGGGCTTTAACTTCAGCTTTGGCAGCTTCGGCTTCAGCTCTGACCCTGGCTTTGGCGGCCTCAAGCTGGGCTTTAGCTTCAGCTCTGGCCGCAGCTTTGTCCACCTCAAGCTGAGCTTTAGCTTCAGCTCTGGCCTCAGCTGTGGCGGTCGCTTTGATTTTTTTAACTTTGGGATGTTCATCCCACAAGGGATCATACATTCTAAGAACCTCCTGAATATCCACGTTGTCTCTGGCATCGATGAGCGTTGTGCGTTCCAGCAAGAGTTCCATCCAGACCAGTTGTTGCGAGAGCGTGACCTCATCGTCTCGATACAACGCTGCCAGTTCCTCCATCGCCTGCGTAATGAGTCGGATATTCGCCCCTTCCATGGTCGGTAAGAGCGGATACATACAAGTGACATGCTCTCGCATAAAATGCTCCGCCTCTAACTGGAAAAGAGGCAGGGTAAAGAAATGAAAGATCAGCAGCTCTTCTTCTTGCCCTAACAGAATACGCAGGGGCGAGCACGCTGTCGTGGTCCGAAACGGATAGACAATAGACGAGATTACAGGGATAGTATACTCCATATGCAGGACCGCGTTATAGACCAGAAGCCGCTTACGCATGACGGCATCCGCCCCACTCTCAAATTCGATGTTCAAAAGATGCGGTATGCCTTTATACAGCACTTTGAAGACACGATCGGCCCGCATGGTGGGTTTGATCACCTCGATATCAACCGCTTCCTGAAAGACTGCCCCTGGCAGCAACACAGGAATAATCGTCTTGGGGTCATCCTTGACCCAACTTTTTAAGGTACTATCATACTTTTGCGCCCCTTTTTGCTGTTGGGCACTTTTTACTCCTCGTTTCATCAGGAAAAAACGTTCCCCTCGCTTTCTACATGTGTCCTGCCCCGATCATAACAGATGCATTTGCCTCTACCTATCCTTTTCTGTAATTATAGTACTATTGGCGAATACTTGCAAGTCGCGAACACTCGCAAATAGATCACAAAAAAAATTGAAGGGGATGTGTCAGAGCTTTTTCTTCCTCCTCAACCAAACACAACTCGTTGAAGAGAGGAGAAGCTAGTGAGGAGTCATCCCTCACTTTTCTGCGGCTTGCAAAGTCACCTCTCCTCCAAAAGACAGGAGAAATGACTGAGATTGCCAGCGGCGAATCTGCTGGCCATCTCAGTCATTTCTCCTGCAAATGTGGCGGCTGCACCGCCAGAAAAGGGCGTTTGCTCATTTTGCAAATGAGATCCGCCAGTGGCACTCGTAGAAGCCGAGCCTATACTTCGTTCTTGTGCCATATGCTAAACATGTCAGGCTGTTGTACAGGCATCATTCATCCAATAAATGTGTCATAAGTACTAATACGCAGTTGTGCAGGCCTTCAGCTCCGTGAAATTTGAAAATAGGTCCCTGTTGCTCTTAAAATGCCATGTTGCCGATCAGGCCGGTGTGGCTCAATCGGCAACATATTTCTGCGAAATGGTGTGTGTTGGTCCTTGATGGACTACAATGTCAACCTCTCCCCCATTGCCTGGTTACTTTGTAGTGGCAGCAGAGCTTGACATTGCCGTTTTGCGAACAGATATATCTGTTAACAGGGATCGTAGGTACGCACGTAGACAGAGCTGGTCTGGTCGTTCATGACTGAACCTACGTTGGAGGTCGCATTAGCGTAACACTGACTTGCTCCACCGTAGTTATTATTTGCCCACAACCGATACCATGTACAACCATAATATCCACCATCGACAGAACTGATGACATCATTCCAGCCGCTGGGCATTGATGTCATACCATACGTAACTCCTGTGCTACAAGAAGCGCCAGTTGTGTACCAGGTCAGGCTATTGCCACCATAATTTGCGTCTGCATAGAAGATTGCAATTACGTTAGTGTTGTTAGGTCGAACCTGACTGTGAAGCGCCTGATCGACATCCAGATCGGACGCGCTGGCTGATAGTTTGATATGACCACCAGTCGCAGCCGTAATGGAGTCGCTCAAGGTTGCATAACATTTGAAAGATTTGACGCTGGAAGACGTTTGTCCGACAAGCAGGGGACTGAGTTGAGCTACGCAGTGTTTTTCACTAGTGCCTTTGGTCGCCTGAGAAGTTGTACGGGTGGCTGCATGTACTGGTGAGGCAAGAAAGGGAGTCACTACAAAAAAACTTAGTGCAAATAGTATCACGAAGATTAGCCTGTTTCTGAGTGCCATGATTACCGCTCCTTGTTTTTAGGCGTCTCTTTTAGGAAAAAAGAGGCAGGTATAACACTACTCTAGATTTCCATGCTCCGTTTCATTTTTTAACTTGCAAATACTGCAAGTCAATTCTTGTTGTGTAATCGAGTAGAACATCACCTCTTTTCTTGAAATAAAATGTAAAATTCAGGAAAGGTATTAATGCTATTAGATATATTTGAGTGATTACATGTCTAATATGAGTAATTCTTATATATCTGTATAGCATATATATTTTAACTTTTTGGACAAATATTGTCAAGTTGCTTTTTTTTCATAAAAACAGATAAAACATAATCAGTTATTATTT
>DAOTTL010000045.1:0-7168 GCA_034438135.1 Ktedonobacteraceae bacterium
GTGTTTGGCACTTACGCGTAGGAGGGTTCTCGCCTTTCTCTCTGTCGCCTCCGGTGACAGAGAACGAAAAGAGCAACTGGTGTGTTGTGGCGCATTCGCGCCACAACACACCAGTTGCTCTTTTTTAAAAGGGGCGGGATGGCCTGCTTACATGTAGAGGGGGTTTCTCGCTTTTTACTCTGTCACCGGAGGCGACAGAGAACGAAAAGAGCATCTGGTGTGTGTTGTGGCGCGAATGCGCCACAACACACACCAGATGCTCTTTTTTAAATGGGGTGGGGTGGCCTGCCAGGCCGATGCAGCAAATCTACAAGAAACCTCTTACTTGTAAGGGGGTTTGGCAATGGCTGAAATGCGACTTTTGAGAAACCCTGGACACACTGTTCCGATTAGTTGACGCCTTCCCGTAGAGGTGCTAAAATATATCCTAGTGAATAAGTCGGATTAATTTAATACTGCATCGATTTAATACTGCATCGTATGTACCTAGAGGGGTTTAGCGAGAACGGACTGGGTGCAAGGAGAAGCCATGATGTTACGCGTATCTACAAAAGGCGAGTATGGAGTTCGGATCATGGTCGATCTGGCCCACCACTACGGTGAGAGACCACGTTCGCTAACTGATATTGCTCAGTCAGAATCGTTACCTCTGGCGTATTTAGAGCAACTGGCGAAGCTGTTACGCGAGTCGGAGCCGCCGCTGGTTATGAGTACACGAGGCGCACGTGGAGGCTATGGTTTAAGTCGTGCCCCTCATGAGATTACTATGGGCGAGATTGTGCGCGTCCTGGAGGGTCCAATTGCGCCAATGATATGTGCTACTGAGGGCGAGATGACACAAATCTGCGGGTACCTGGATACCTGCAAAACTCGCCACCTCTGGGCCAGGGTTCGCGATGCGGTTGCACATACACTTGATACGATGACACTGGCCGATCTGGTTGAGGCCAACGAAAACGATGCTGTCTCTTCGACGCAATTCATTGCGCTAGCCGATATTCATGCATCAAATACAGCCGTGAATTAAGCGGAAAAAACGTTCATTTCGTCAGCATCTCTCCGACCAGGTCAGATCGATGAGATCCTACACACAGGGAAGTTAACTTTCTCTTCTATCAATAAACAGATAGAAGAGCACAGAGCTTCTCAAAAGTCGCTTTTCAGCCATGGCCAGACTCCTCCCCATGAAAAAAAGAGGGGGTGGCTGGGGAAGAGCGCGATTTTTGAGAAGCCCTGCGAGGGGGCAGAACTTCTTTCTCATTCAAAAGGCCTCTGATAAGCGCCTTGTGAAAACACGGGGACGAGGCATGCCAGGAGCGGCTGGTGAAACGAGCGAACTATATCAAGGAGGACGATTTTTCGGAATGGTATCAGAACTGATTATTAAGAACCTTCATGCTACTATCGAAGGTAAACCGATTCTACGTGGCGTAGACCTGGTTGTACACCAGGGTGAGATACACGCTTTGATGGGTCCCAACGGCTCAGGTAAAAGTACCCTGGCCAATGTTATTATGGGGAACCCAAAATATGAGGTAACTGAGGGCGAGATCTGGTTTAAAGGTGAAAATATTCTGGAATATTCACCCGATCGACGCGCACGCATGCGCCTCTTCCTGGCCTTTCAATATCCTATGTCTGTTCCTGGCGTGAGTGTGGCAAATTTCTTGCGCCGCTCGCTTGAAGCCGTTCGCGAGGGCAATAAACCCCTGGACGAGGGCGAGCACCCCACTGGCAAGATGGCCAAACGTCGCAGTATTCCCCCGGGCGAGTTCCGCAAACTCTTGCAGGAGAAGATGCGCTTGCTCAAAGTTGATAATAGCTTTATCAATCGCTCGATTAACGATGGCTTTTCAGGCGGCGAGAAGAAACGCGCTGAGATCTTGCAAATGGCTCTGCTTGAACCTGAGATCGCTGTGATGGATGAGACCGACTCTGGACTGGATATTGACGCTTTAAAGATTGTTTCCGAAAGCGTGAACGCGTTGACCGGACCCGATATGGGTGTGCTGCTGATCACGCACTACCAGCGTATGCTGAACTATATTACTCCTGACGTTGTACATGTGATGTTTAACGGACGCATCGTGAAGACCGGCGGCAAAGAACTGGCTCTGGAGCTGGAGGACAAAGGCTATGAGTGGCTGAGACCTGCTGAGGAAGAGCATGAGGAGGCACCCAATGCCTGATACACTGCTCAGCGGGTTTTCCCGTAGCGCGGTGGAGGAACTCTCGCAGAGGAAAGGTGAACCGGCCTGGATGCTTGAGAAACGCTTGCAAGCCTGGGAACTCTACGAAAAAACTCCAGTTCCTCTGGGTCGTCGTGGCGACCTTGGCACATTGCGTATGTTCTCAAATTTCGGTTTCCAGAAGCTTTCTCTGCCTTCTCCCGCAAGCACTCACAGTTCCTTACCTGCGGGTATCACTCAATCCCTTGATCAAGTTGTGGTTGACCAACGCTCCGGTCTGGCCGTCCAACTCAACTCGGTTGTTACTCATACTGAACTGACCGCAGAACTAAAACAGCAGGGAGTCATTCTGACCGACCTGGAGACGGCGGTACGCGAGTATCCTGAACTGGTTCAGCAGCATTTTATGACTGAGTGCGTGCCTGTTACGACCGATAAGTATACAGCACTGCATGCTGCGTTCTGGAGCGGCGGTGTGTTTCTGTACGTTCCTAAGGGCGTTGATATTGAGGACCCTGTCCTTCTACAGACCTGGATCGATCAGGCAAATTCTGCTCATTTCGCCCATACGCTGATTATTGCTGACGAGCAGAGCAATGTGCGTTTCGTGGAAGAATTGAGTTCCGCAGTCGAGGGCGAGCAGCCTTCGTATCTTCACAGCATTGTCGAGATATACACGAAACAGGCGGCCCGTGTGGAGTTCAGCAATCTCCAGGACCTCGGACGAAATGTCTGGCATATCACGCACAAAAACGCAGTTCATGAGAATGATGGCAGCACAACCTGGGTCCTGGCGGATCTGGGTAGTAAGGTGATGATTTCTCATATCGGTGTTGATCTGCTCGGCAATGGAACGGCTGGCGAACTGGTGGGTCTCTTCTTCACTGACCAGGATCAGCGCTACGCTATTAAGACGCTTTCCCACCACAATGCGCTGAACACGAACGCTGAGACGCTGGTTCATGGTGCTCTTACCGATGAGTCAAGGGTGGAGTTTGACGGGATGATCCGCATTGAACCAGGGGCGCAGTACACTGCTTCGTTTCTCTCGGACCACACACTGCTACTGAGCAATGAATGTCGGGCGGAGTCGATCCCAGGTCTGGAGATTGGCGCAAACGAGGTCAGCGCGAGCCATGGAGCAACCACTGGCAAAATTGACGAGGATCAGCTCTTCTATCTAATGGTACGTGGTATTCCTCGTGGAGAGGCTGAGCGCGTCATCGTGCAGGGCTTCTTTGAGCCAGTTCTGCAACGCATCCCCCTGGAGAATCTGCGCGTGCGTCTGCGCCGCAGCATTATTCAGCGCATGAGTGGCTCTTATGAGTCTGAGGCTGATACATGGGTCGATGCTCAGGAGCGCTGGGAGATTGAGGACGTAGATGAGTACGCCATAGCACTGGATACCTCTACCGCCACCGATGATGAGATTAAGTTAACTGAATACTAACTGACAAGGAATTTAGTGCGCAGGGAACTGGAAAGCAGGTGTAATATGTTAGCTCACGAGAACGTATCGACGACGTCACAGACTGGTATGCGCGATGTTGCCGATATCCGCCAGGATTTCCCCATTCTAGCGCGACAGGTGCATGGAAAGCCGTTGATCTATCTCGATAGTGGGGCCAGTTCACAGAAACCACTTGCTGTCATTGAGACGATGGACCATTATTACAAGACGTACCATGCAAATGTGCACCGCGGAGTCTATGAGATTAGTGAAGAGGCCACTTCTGCGATGGAGAAGGCGCGTGTAAAGGTTGCGCGTTTTATTAACGCGAAACATAGCAGGCAAATTATCTTCACGCGGAATACGAGCGAGAGCATTAATCTGGTGGCGTACAGTTGGGGTTGGGCCAATGTTCATGCCGATGATTTGATCATTGTCACCGAGATGGAACATCACAGCAATCTGGTTCCCTGGCAACTGCTGGCTCAGCGCACAGGCGCACGTTTGGAGTTTATCCCGCTCACCGATGATGGGCAGTTGCGTCTGGATGTCTATAAGCAATTGCTGGCGCAAGGGCCCAAAATGGTGGCCTTCACGGCTATGTCCAATGTGCTGGGAACGATCAATCCTACACGCGCGATGATTGCACAGGCCCATGCGGTTGGTGCCCTGACCCTGGTTGATGCGGCTCAGAGTGTACCCCATATGCCAGTGGATGTTCAGGAATTGGACGTTGATTTTCTCGCTTTTAGTGGCCATAAGATGCTCGGACCCACGGGAGTCGGGGTATTGTACGGGAAACGCGCTTTACTGGAGGAGATGCCCCCCTTCATGGGCGGCGGTAGCATGATTCGCACCGTCCATTTGCGTGAGTCTACGTGGGCTGACCTCCCGGCGAAGTTCGAAGCGGGCACGCCAGCCATTGCGGAGATTATTGGACTGGGAGCTGCGGTCGATTATCTGAATGCACTTGGGATGGATCACATCCAACGTCATGAACAAGAGTTGACGGCGTATGCTATGAAGCAACTGCAAACGATCCCTGACTTGACTATCTACGGTCCTGAGGTTTCTAAACGCGGTGGTGTGATCTCATTTACACTTGGAGAGATTCATCCACACGACCTGGCCTCTATTCTGGACCAGGAGGCTGGTGTGGCGGTTCGCGCTGGACACCATTGTGCTCAGCCGCTGATGGAGCGCTATAATCTGACCGCCACAGCTCGCGCCAGTTTCTACGTCTATACCCAACCTTCAGAAATTGATGCATTAGTGGAGGGCCTACAAAAAGCTCGCCAGATCTTTCAGTTCTAGCGCGATAAGGAAAAAGCAACATGTCTATGGATTATTATCGAGACTATATCATGGACCACAATCGCAACCCCCGCAACTACGGGACGTTGGAGCATCCAGACGCGCATGCTGAAGATTCGAATCCACTGTGTGGGGATCAACTCGCTATAGATTTACAGATCGAGGACGATCGCGTTAAAGAGGTACGTTTCAAGGGACGCGGTTGCGTGATCAGTCAGGCCTCTGCCTCGATGCTTTCGGAGATGATAGAAGGCCATACCATCGACGAAGTTATTCAGTTGGGCAAAGATAATGTGCTGGACGCTCTGGGCATCAGCATCAGTCCGGCCCGGATGAAGTGTGCATTTCTCTCGCTGCGCGTCTTACACACCAGCCTGGCTATTGCAGGACTTGAGAAACCTGACAGAGACGATGAGGGAGAGTAGGCAGAAATAGTGACTGAAAGCATCAAAGTTGCTACTATCGACGAGGTGGAGGAAGGTAGCCTTCTGCCACTGGAAGCCGATGGAGAACCCATCTGCCTGGCTAAAGTAGAGGGTTGTATCTACGCTTTTACTGATAACTGCACACATATCAGTGGACCCCTCAATGAAGGCGAGCTTGAGGGCTATACGCTCACCTGTCCCTGGCATCTCGCACAGTTCGATGTGCGCACCGGGAAGGTTTTGCGCGGTCCCGCTCGTCAGGATATTTTGACCTATCCGGTCACCATAGAGGATGGCACCATCTCGATCAGCCTCCCAGATCCCGACTAAAAAAAGAAGTCAGCAGAAGAAACAAACATGGGCGCGGATGCGCCCATGTTTGTTTCTTCTGCTATCTCTCTCTTTCTTCGCCGAAAAGGATACGAACATAGCTGCGGTGTCTGCGGTCATCGATAACTCCATCTGTGACAGCCGCCAGAATGGCGCATCCTTCCTCTTCAACATGTGAGCAGTCAGAATAGAGACATTCGCCGAGATAGGGGCGAAACTCAACAAAGCAGGAAGGCAGATCTTCTGGGGCGATATTCCAGGCGGCCAGGGCGCGTATACCGGCTGAATCGGCCAGCCAGCCACCGCCAGTGAGCGGATAGAGTTGAGAACCGGTTGTAGTATGTTTGCCCTTGCCCGTAGCGGAACTGATCAGGCCAGTTTTGATGGCCATATCGGGTTCAATGGCGTTCACCAGTGAGGACTTACCTACACCAGAGGGGCCGGTAAACAGGGTCATATGGTTTTTCAGCAGGTCACGCAGATTGTCGATTCCCCGGTTGTCCAGCGTACTGGTCCAGACGATCTGGTAGCCCAGACGTGTATAGAGTTCAGCATACTGGTCAATGGATGCACTATGGACGAGATCGTCCTTGTTTAAACAGATAACCGGGTGGATCTCGGCAGATTCGCAGATGGCGAGATAGCGATCAAGCATACTAAAGTGTGGATCGGGCTGAGTTATGGCAAAGACCAGTACAACTTGATCCAGGTTTGCCAGCATAGTCTGCTGTTTGATTTTTTTGTCGCTTGAGCCAGAGTCTCGGCGCGAGAGAGCACTCTGACGTGGCAGAATCTCCTCAATCTGGCCAGTTGTAGCATCCAGTTGACGGATTTTGACATAGTCGCCGACTGAGAGACGAGAGAGGATAGCCTGTTGATCGATAGCTTCACTCTTCTCATTGTGTTTGGGCTGAGAATGATACACAGCCTTAGCGTAGCGTGGCTGAACTTTCGCAAGCGCCTGGGCAGCCTGGGATCTGGCAAAGGCTTTCTTCAGTTTTCCGCGCAGGGTACAGCGAAAGACGCCGTTCTCGGTATGAACTTCATAGATACCATGCGCACCGTTCAAAACCATGCCGGTTAGCATCTCCGGGTCATTAATCAATAGTTTCCCTCCAGGAGGATAAAAAAAACACAGTTCTTGCTTCTCATTTGTATTACTGTGCCTACTGTGCGGAGGGAATGAGCCATAGCATGCTGCCTGTTAGTGGATGCCAGTGCGTATGTTCGGCTGGCGATGTGGCAGAGTGCGCTCACAATCCTCTGAGAGAGTAGACAAGGTGCGTGCAAGCACAAGGAACACTTTCTTGGACAATCTCATTCTTGCACCTCCTTCATACTGGCAAGGCCAGGATTTATGTGAACGTTACATTACTACTATTCACAGAGTACATGACAACATTTGTCTTGTCAACCTGACTCGTACTTTCATCACAGGGGTTCGCAAAAGTCGTTTCTTT
>DAOTTL010000046.1:0-3123 GCA_034438135.1 Ktedonobacteraceae bacterium
AGGTCCACATAAGTGCTATTGCCTCCACGCACAACCAGGAGATGACCGCCAGCATAGAGTTGAGGTGGGAAGCCGACGATAACCGGCGTTCCGCTATTTGCCGCGGCTATGATCTGATTCAGGCTCAGATCGTGGCCCCATTTCGTATTGAAATGGAACAGCGTGGCGGTTCGCTGTATGCCGACCTCTTCGAGTAAACCCTCTTGAGGAGTGATTTCGTGGATGCGGGACTCCACTTGCAAAATATCTGTAATGCGATATTTATGGCCGTAAGAATTAATGACCTCGGTCATGGCTGCTGAAGAGCAGGCTGAATAAGCCCAGGTATTGAATTCGGAATTGGATTGATACTGGCTCGGGTCAAGTTGTCCCAGACGTACTAACTGAGTGGAGGCGGTATAGTTTATTGGAGCGCTCTGGTGGGTTGTGGGGGTCGATTGATTTGTGTTACTCCCTAAGCCAAAGAGACTTGGTGACCAGATAGCTGAGTGTGGGAAGGCTATGTTGAGTGAGAAAAAACTGAGAAAGAGGAAGAGAACCACGAGCAAAACGACGAAGCGCCAGGTTCCTAACCTTTCAGTCATGCGCTCCCAAAGAGCGGGATTGAGCACTCCTGCTCCAAAGCGTCCCGATTCTAGAGAAGGTGCGCCAATAAATGCACTGCTTGTCCGCGAAACGACGCGACGGCCAGAACGCAGTGGGACAGGGTTTGCATCCACTATACGCCGTCCCTTTGGGGTGACAAGGTACTCATTTTGGCGACGGCTCGTAGTTTTTTTTGGGGAGAGGAATAATCCGGTTATGGTGACCACGAGGGCAATTGTAAAGAGCACCACCAGAACGAAGGGCATAGATGCGTCTCCCTATGTAAGCTATAGCATGACAAGAGTTTTTCGTAACAATTTCGAACATAGCGTCTACTGGTAACTATACCATAGAGCTTCTTCTTTGTGCAATATAAAACGTCGATGCATTCGGGATCTCTCAAAAGTTGTGCCCTTCCCCCAGAGATATGAGTCATCCCTCACTTTTCTGCGGCTTGCAAAGCCGCCCCTCCCCCGAGAAAAGGGAGAAATGGCTGAGTTTGGCAGCAGCTTTGATGCTACCAAACTCAGCCATTTCTCTCTGAAAAGCTGGCGGCACAGCCGCCAGCAAGAGCATTTGCTCATTTTGCCAAAATGAGGGATGACTCATGTTTTCTCTGTTTTTAGTCCAGGTTGCCAGTCGTTTCAAACTGTTTTCGCAAGACTTTTTTATCGAACTTGCCTACGCTCGTTTTAGGTACGGACTCGATAAAAACAACTTCGTCAGGCAGCCACCACTTCGCTACCAGTGGACTCAGATAGTCAATGATCTCCTCTTTTGTGATCTGACCAACATATGCTGGCTTGGCTACCACACAGGCCAGGGGACGTTCGGACCATTTAGGATGTGGAATACCTATCACACAGGCCTCCATTACCTTGGGATGTCCCATAATCAGGCCTTCCAGTTCTACGGATGAGATCCACTCGCCGCCGGACTTGACAAGATCTTTGGTTCTATCAACTAACTGTAGACTGCCATCTTGATCAACGACAGCCACATCTCCGGTACGTAGCCAGCCATCAACGAATTTTTCGTTAGACTCGCTATCTTTATAATATGCGCGGGCAATCCAGGGTCCACGCACTTGCAATTCGCCAAAGGTCGAGTTATCCCAGGGTACCTCCTGGTTTGTCTCAATATCGACAACACGAAAATCGATTGTAGGCAGGACAGTTCCCTGGCGTGCACGCAGGCTAAACTGTTCCTCAAGAGGGAGGTCAAGCTGATTGCTACGTAGTTTTGAGACCGAGGCAACAGGCGATGTTTCAGTCATACCCCAGGCCTGAACTATCATCAGGTTTTGTTGAGCCAACCCTTTAATGAGAGCTCGCGGAACGGCAGAGCCACCGCAGTAGATTGCTCGTAGGGATGAGAGATCAACTGGCTCTTTTTCCAGATAATTGAGCAGGTTAATCCAGATGGTTGGAACTCCAGCCGTAATGGTCACCCGTTCATCGGTTATCAGTTGGGCCAGACTTTGGGGATCCAGAAAGCGACCAGGAAAGACCAGTTTTGAGCCAACGAGCACACCAGCATGAGGCATGCCCCAGGCGTTGGCGTGAAACATTGGCACCACAGGTAAGGCGGTATCTTGTTCAGAGAGGGCCTTCCCATCGGCCAGACCTACTCCCATCGAGTGCAGGAAGATCGAGCGATGACTATACACCACACCCTTAGGATTTCCAGTTGTGCCAGAGGTATAGCACATCGCAGCAGCCGCCTTCTCATCCAGTTCAGGCCAGTCATAGGAGGTTGGCTGACCACCGATAAAGTCTTCATAGTCGATGGCTGGCTGGAGCTTTCCAGTTGCATGCGGTGCCTCGCCCATAATCACATAGAGCTTGACGGTTGGAAATGTATCGACCAGACCCTCCAACGTCGGTACCAGGTCTCCATCGACAAAAATGATCTTATCCTCTGCCTCATTGACGATATATGTGAGCTGTTCCGCGAAGAGACGAATGTTCAGAGTGTGCAGAACTGCTCCCAGACAGGGAATGGCAAAATACAGTTCCAGGTGACGGTAAGTATTCCAGCCAAAGGTCGCAATACGATCTCCCTCCTGCGTGCCAGCCTGATGCAAGGCATGTGCGAGTTGTTGGGTGCGTTTCCCCCAATCGGCATATGTGTATCGGTGCTTGCCCTCTGCTGTCAGAGTCACAATCTCTTTGCGAGAAAACAGGCGCACAGCGCGATTGAAGGTATGCTGGAGGGTCAAGGGATAGTCCATCATTAAGCTTTCCATAAATGCTCCTCCTCTGCAAAAAATGCTTCTTTTTAAACGAGACAGATAGTACAAGTATTGTACAAGCACATTGGTCTCTCTACAAGGGTTGCTTGCTAACGCGTCAGGGTTTCTCAAAAGTCGCTTCATTCCCCGCCCACCCTTTTTTGGATGACTCATATATGAGTCATCCCTGGTAACTACTCAGGTGCCCTCTGCTTGCCGCCTGCGGCGGCGAATAAAAAAAGGGATGGCGAGCAAAACGGGCGGGGTACCCCGCCCGGTTTGCTCGCCATCCCTTTTCCTCTGTG
>DAOTTL010000047.1:0-4034 GCA_034438135.1 Ktedonobacteraceae bacterium
TTTATCAGCAAGGCCCTGGCTGGTCGTTACATCCGTCTGGTGGTATTGGCAGATCGTTTGATTGTCGATACTGCTATCCCATTGCATAAAGAATATTCACTGCTATAAACTATGAAGAGAAGACGGTGAGCTCTCCTGGGGACTTCTCTGTCAGGCAGAAGGTGCTCTGAGATACTCACCGTTGTAACACAAAAGCAAGGAGGTCCTATGGATACCCGTCTTGGTCATCCTCAGCCGATCGATCCGCGTTCTCAATCGACATCGGAGAACGTAGAGGAGGAGGCAGTTACTGGGACCAGTCCCGTAGAGGAATTTCAGACTGATGGTGAGCGTGCGCAGCCACGCGAGCTCTTTAATCCAGATGCTGCGACGCAGATAGATGTCAAAAATGTGAATTTTTTCTATGGTTCGAAACAGGCCCTTTTTGACGTTTCATTGCCGATCCTGGAGCGTCAGACGACGGCCTTGATTGGCCCTTCTGGCTGTGGAAAATCGACGTTTCTGCGCACGCTGAACCGCATGAACGATCTGATTCCGGGAACTCGTACCGAGGGTGAAGCTCGCTTTGGTGATGCCAATATTTATAGTAAGGCAACGGATGTAGTGGCTTTGCGTCAGCGTATTGGTATGGTTTTTCAGCGTCCCAACCCTTTCCCAAAGTCGATTTTTGACAATATAGCATATGGTTTGCAGCTTCAAGGGAAATCGCACTCGTATATTGTGGATATGGTTGAGAAAAGCTTGAAAGGTGCGGCCATCTGGGACGAGGTCAAGGATCGTTTGAAGACCTCGGCGCTCGGCCTCTCTGGTGGTCAGCAGCAGCGTTTGTGTATTGCGCGAGCCCTTGCAGTGGAGCCGGAAGTGCTTTTGATGGATGAGCCGTGTTCTGCTCTGGACCCGATTGCAACTCTCCAGATTGAGGAGTTGATTACGGAGTTAACCAACGAGTACACGATTGTGATTGTGACGCATAATCTGCAACAGGCTTCGCGTGTAGCACAGTTTACTGGCTTTTTTCTAAGCGGGAAGTTGATTGAGTATTCTCCTACCGTGAATCTGTTTGAGCACCCGCAGCGTAAGGAAACAGAAGACTACATCAGCGGACGTTTTGGTTGATCGCTGAGAGGTTTGCGGGAGAGGCTATATGGACAGAAAGATTCTGGTTGTTGATGACGAGGCGGTTTTGCGAGAGACACTGGCCTACAATTTGGAGCAGGCGGGTTATCAGACAATTACTGCGAGCGATGGGATTGCGGCGCTGGAGATGGCTCATCGAGAGAAGCCGGATCTAATCATTCTGGATCTGATGTTGCCAGAGATAGATGGCTTGGAGGTTTGCCGTCAATTGCGCCGTGAAGATGAAACATCCAGAATGCCTATTCTGATGTTGACTGCTAAGGGCGATGAAATTGATAAAGTTGTGGGGTTGGAGATTGGTGCAGACGATTATGTAACCAAGCCGTTTAGCAGACGTGAATTGTTGGCGCGTGTGCGTGCCTTACTCCGGCGGACAGAGCCGCAGAAGGAATTGGAGGAGGAGAAAGAGGAGAAGAGCAGGGGGCGGGTTGATCGGGTACTGGTGGTAGGAGACCAACTGCGTATCGATCTGGCAGGACATCGCGTGCTCTGTCGGGGCCAGGAAATGGAGTTGCAGCCCACGCAGTTTGATCTGCTGACCTATCTGGCGCAGAATCGTGGGACAGTTATGACTCGGGATCAACTATTGCAAAAGGTCTGGGGATATGACTATGTGGGGGATACGCGTACAGTTGATGTCCATGTGCGCTGGTTGCGCGAGAAACTGGAGGAAGATCCCGCGAATCCGCGTCTGATTCAGACGGTGCGAGGTGTGGGCTACTGTCTTCGCTGAGTTTCTCAGGAGAAAAGAAGAGAAAGAGGTGTTTCGAACGTTGTGCTACGCGCAATCTCCGAAACACCTCTTTTAGTGAAGAAGAAGAGTGACTGGCAGGAGCGCGGCTGCGCTCCTGCCAGTCACTCTTCTTCTTTCTCTTAATTGTGTGTTTTGTGCGAGAAAGTGTATACTACTTCTGAGAGATGGTTCTTTTTTGAAGGCTTTGTAGCAGAAAATATTTGTATGAGGAGCATAGATAATGATTGATGAGGAACCTGTTTTAATACCTGGCGAGGACCTATTAGCCAGGCATGGGGGAGTGCAGTTTGGTACAATTTTAGCTGATCCTCCCTGGCAATTTATGAACCGTACGGGAAAAATGGCTCCTGAGCATAGGAGATTGCTGAGGTATCCAACGATGACGCTTGAGGATATTTTGGGACTTCCTGTGGCTGATTTAAGTTTTTCGCAGAGTCATCTCTATTTGTGGGTACCGAATGCGCTGATTGCTGAGGGTCTGGAGGTGATGAAGCGTTGGGGTTTTACGTATAAAACAAATCTTGTGTGGTATAAGGTTCGCAAGGATGGGGGACCTGATGGACGGGGCGTAGGTTTTTATTTTCGCAATGTGACAGAACTGGTGCTTTTTGGAACGCGAGGATCACTGCGGACGGATCAGCCGGGTCGAAGGCAGGTGAACGTCATTGCCACGCGCAAGCGGGAGCACTCGCGAAAACCTGATGAGTTATATGAGATTGTGGAGAGTTGTAGTCCTGGTCCTTATCTTGAGCTTTTTGCCAGGCATGAGAGGACTGGTTGGAGACACTGGGGGAATGAGCTATCTGCGGAATTTCTGCCCGACTGTCAGCAGAGTCCTGATGAAGCTGATGGAGGATTGAATGGAGAAGAGAGCGATTTATTGGAGGATAGAGAGAATTTTCATCTAAAAGGAGCCTTTTGTGGATGAGACTTTGTTGGCGAAATCTCTTGCCAATCGAAACCATCTCATCCCAGCAGAAAAAGGGGTACTTCGGGCAAGAAGTGTAACGCCTTGCCCGAAGCATCTCAACAAGAACGTCTTTGTTCCGTATGCTCTTTCTCAGTGAGGTATCTAAGCAGCAAACCAACCATTGTCAGCGGTCAGGATTGCTCCATTGACATTGCTAGCGTCCTGAGAAGCCAGGAAAGCAATCACCGAGGCAATTTGTTCTGGCCTGGCGGGCAAACCTGCTCCTGAGTGTTGCACCAGTGCCATCACCTTTGAGAGTCCAGCCTCGTGCGGCATTCCGCTTCCTAAATCAATCGCCGTTTCGACAGCGCCAGGGCAAACCGCATTACAACGAATGCCAAGCTCCCCATAATGAAAAGCAATGCTCCTGGTTAAACCAACAATTCTGTGTTTGGAAACCGTATAGGGAGTGCCAGCGGTTCCTCCACGCAAGCCAGCTTCAGAGGCGGTGTTGACGATCCGCCCCCTCCTTGTTCCAGCAGCAGGGGAATGGCTCGACGACAGGCGAGGAAGGGTCCCGTGAGGTTGACTGCAAGCACGCGATCCCATAATGTCAACGGGACATCAGCTACGGGTGTCATCAGGTTCATAATCCCCGCATTATTACAGAGGATATCCAGTCGCCCATACGTGGAGGTCGCGATACCGAGCATGCGCTCAGCATCCTCATCGGCAGCGATATTTGCAACACAGCCGGTGATCTTCCCTCCTTGGGATTGGCACGCTGCGACCACCTGATGAAGAGCTTCTTCAACGATATCGACCGCAACCACAGCGGCACCTTCTGAGACAAACTGTTGGACAAGTGCGCGACCGATGCCGGATGCGGCACCTGTGACAAGAGCAACTTGATTCTCAAAGCGCATGGAGGACTCCTTTGCGCAATCATGCTTCACTTCCTGAGAAGCGAAGTGAAATACGCTTACATTCTCAACGCAGAGCACGAGGAATGTGCTCGAACAAGGCGATGGACTAGCTGGCTTCCTTGCCAGTTAACATCGCGAGATGAAGACGGAAAAGCTTTTGTGCTAGCACTTCGGATGACCAGCGTGTTTCAAGCAGATCACTTGCTCCCATGATTGCTCCCATGATCGTGGCAGCCACTATTTCCTGATCGAGATCGCTTCGGAAGAGGTTGGCTTTGATACCATCTGTGAGAATGCCTAGAACAAC
>DAOTTL010000048.1:0-15104 GCA_034438135.1 Ktedonobacteraceae bacterium
CTGGTCGCATCATTGCGAGCGGAGGTTTCGACCAGCTCATACGTTTCTGGGATGTGGAAACGGGTCAATGCGAAGCAGTTTTATCTGGCCATACGAACTCCATCTGGTCGCTCACCTTCAGTCCTGACGGGCACACACTCGCCAGTGGAGGCGAGGATCAGACCGTGCATCTCTGGGATGTGCAGAATGCGCGGTGTTTTCGTGTGCTACGCAGCTCTGCTGGCGGGGCCTGGTCGCTCGCTTTCAGTCCTGATGGTCGTCTCCTGGCCAACGGTACATCTGACCGCGTGATACGTCTGTGGGCAATGGGACAGGAGAACCGGTGCCTTGCTACCCTGCGTGGCCACACCGAAGGCGTCTGGTCAGTCGCTTTTAGTCTTGTCGGAGAGATCCTGGCCAGCGGCAGCGCTGATCAGACCGTGCGTCTCTGGCATGTCAGAAGCAATCGCTGCCTACACATGCTATCCGGGCATACGGGCCTGATCTTCTCCGTCGCTATCAGTCCCGACGGCAGGTATGTGGCCAGTGGCAACGTTGATCAGACCATTCGCCTGTGGGAGAGTAGCAGTGGAGAGTGCCTGCACATCCTCGACGAACAGAACAGTGCGATCCGCTCAGTGGCCTTCAGTCCCGATGGACAACTCCTGGCCAGCGGCAGCAAAGATGGAACCATTCGCCTGTGGGAGAGCACCAGTGGAGCATGCCTGGCCATCCTACGCGGTCACGAGCAACTCGTTTCCTCAGTGGCCTTCAGTCCCGACGGACAACTCCTGGCCAGCGGCAGCAAAGATGGAACCATTCGCCTGTGGGATATCGAGCATCGTCGGGCCTTCATGACCCTGGAAGGTCATCAGCAGTGGGTCTTCTCCGTGGCCTTCAGTCCCGATGGACAACTCCTGGTCAGTGGCAGCGGTGACCAGACAGTGTGTCTCTGGGAGTTGAGCAATGGAGCATGTCTGGCTGTGCTGCATGGTCATACCAATGTTATTCGCTCCGTGGCCTTCAGTCCTGATGGCCAGATGGCTGGGAGTAGCAGCTTCGATGGCCTTGTGAAACTGTGGAGTCGGCAGACACACACGTGCCTGAGAACGTTACGCAGTCATCAACCCTATGAAGGTATGAATATTACGCAGGCCAGTGGCCTGACAGTACAGCAAAAAGTGACGCTCAAAGCTCTGGGAGCCATCGAAAAGGCCGAGGTACTTGAAGGTCTTGTGGGAGAGGGGAACAGCGGAGTACGAGGTATACTGTCATGAGCAGAAGACACAAACGCCCACAACAGAATCAACAGCATAATCCAGGCCAGATAGCCGGGAAGCGTCTTTCACGTCGTCAATTTTCGCTCAGCGTTTCTGGTATCATCCTGGTCGGAGTAGCGGAGGATGCCACCCGGTTCAGCCCCTTCCCACGGCAGGCTGATTCCACCGCCTCACATTTTATGCATCCAGGTACGTCCGCCAGGACCATGTATCAGCCACACGATACATTCGCAGGAACCTCCGGATGCACCTGGTCGCCTGATGGACGGAAACTGGCACTTTTTCAAGAGCGGAACATCACATTATATGACAGCGAGACCGGCCTGAAAGGCCTGTGCTACGAGCAACATACTGACGAGATACTCACTGTGAAATGGTCAGGAGATAATCGTTACCTGGCTTCCAGTGGCTTTGATCCAGGCGTGTACGTGTGGGAAGCAGCCACGGGTAACACCATTACGAGCTATCAGGGACATAGCCAGATTGTCCGGGAAATCGCCTGGTCTCCCCGGCATCCCGTCCTGGCTTCCGCAGGCTATGACAGAACCGTGCAAGTCTGGGAAGCCCTCACGGGTAAGCTGCTGTTAACGTGCATCGGACATGAAGCGGAAATCATCGCGCTGGCCTGGTCTCCCGATAGCAGGCATCTCGTTTCAACCGACCTGCGCAACACAACGATGCTCTGGTGTATAAACTAATACAGGAATGTAAAAGAGGGTCTCAATCGTAAAAACGCAGGTGCTCTTTTTCAGAGCGCCTGGATCTGGAGGGAACCGCGTGTCTCAAGCAGAAGCAAAACAGAAGCATTCACTTGATGCAAAGCAAAGCCATCGTCTGCGTCAGGACATCTTACAGGCGCTTGATCCCTATCCGCCATTTGCTCACCTTCCGGTCGGGACAGTCTACATCTCGCTCACAAAATGGTGTCCAGTTGGCTGTGAACACTGTAATTTTGCCTCGCTTCCAGCCAGGAGAGCACAAGGCATGCGTGATAGCTTTCACAGCGCGGACGCACAGACACACCTGCTCCATTTTGTGAATCAACTTGACGCCTGGAAAATCGTGCTCTCCGGGGGAGGAGAACCGTTGCTTGAACCGGCACTCGTAGAGCGATTGCTTGAACATGCTGAGACCGGACGGCTTGAAGAGATCGAAGTAGTCACGAGCGGTATGTGGGGTAAAACATCAGCCGCCGCGCTAAGAATGCTCATGCGCCTGACTGATGCCTATCATCGCCGGGCGCATCCATCAACCGTGAAACTGGTCCTTCGCCTGAGCGTCGATTGGTTTCATCGTCAATCAATGGGCATGGCACCCATTCTCCATATCCTTCGCCTGCTTGACACACCCGACTTCAGAGAGACCGACTGCTATATACGTTCCGTTCTGCTCCAAAATGATACTACCATCCAGGACCTGGCCCTGGCCGTCCAGGGCGAACTGAGTCTCCTGACCGATTACCAGCAAACGCTTACTTTGCCAGGTGGCAGACGTATCCTGATCTACTACAAAAACCTCATTCTTGATGGACGTCTCAACTGGCAGAAACTCGCCGCCTTGCCCGTCAAGCTTCCATCTACCTCGTTAATCGGTGAGTTCTCCAAAAGATTGCGCAGTTCTTCTGGTCGTCTCATTCCTGGACTGACCTATAGCGGTCCGGTTGTGCGGCACCATTGGGGGCTATCGCTGGATATTCTGCACAATGGTGAAATAAGGCTTTTGGAAGCCACCGCGCCAGATAATGTTCCCTCGCTCTATGAAGTGGACTGGCTCGCTGCCAGAGCCAGGCTGCTGGCAGACCCATTGACGATCTATTTACTGGAAGATGGACCAGAAGCCCTGGCAGAACTCATGCAGGAGATCAGACCCGATGCACAGCGTATCGCGCAAGAGACCAACCAGCTGTATTTTATCGTCGAAAAACTCCTCGATACCGCCGACGCCCGACTCTGGGCCACTGTTAACGTCCTGCGGTTACAGCGCAAGCGAGGCAGCCGTCGTTTCGATGATGACCTCCTCCACGAAGCGACCCGGTATGTGCAGCAGATGGAAAGACGAAGCTCATGATCCACGGACCAGCAGTCTCTTTCGAGACCGACGCTCAGGTTGGTACGACAACGCCTCTCTCCGCCTGGCTGCGTGCCATCATGGACGCCGATCCGACAAGGCATGCATCGGTCGCGTCGTTGCTTTGGCAAGATTGGCACAAAATTGAGCGACTCCAAGCGCTGCATCGGTGTATGGGCCTGCCCATTCACGATTACTTGCGCCTGGAGAGCACCACGTTTCGACCCGATGCAGCAGACATCCAATGCTATTTCGCCAGACATCAGAAGGCATCCTTTGCGCTCCGCGCTTTTCCCCAGCAGACGTACGAGCAACCTCTACGTGCGCTCGGCCTCACCAGAGAAGCCTGTCTCGCATCTATCGATAATATTCGATCCAGCAAGACAGCCTACCAGATCTACCTCTGGGACTATCTACCGTCAGAATGGTGTGGAACCATTCTTGTCACAGCGCAGGGCCTCTATGCCGAAATGGTTCGGGGAAGCCATCTCTTAATAACGCAGCAAGCAGTGAAAGTCTCAGAACTGTTCACCGCCCGGCTTCTCTTCCCCACGCGACACATGGTCTACTCCACCAACGAAGTGCATGTGAGAACCATTCTCTGGCGTGCCATCTCTGCACTCAGGTTGGAATGTGACACGCCGTTCTCATCTTTTGCCCTGCCGCCTTTATTACAGGGATACGTCGAATTCTCCTATCATTCTACTGATGGTTATCGCTTTTTTGACTACAACAATCATCTCTTCATCGCCCGCCTGCCGCTTTCGACGCTGCTGCCGGATGTTTGGGAGTGAGTGAAGAGGACATCTGTTTTCTAAAAACCACTCTTGCGTTTAATGAGATTGAATAATTGACGAAATATTTCAGTCGAACACTGAACGCTTTGTTTTGTTCTCGTTTTAAAATGAGTGTAGGAGAGCTTTTCTCTTGTGAGAATGCATTCAATCATATGCATGGTTTTGGTGACGAGGGGAGAAGAGAACTGAAAAACAAAACGGATCTGCTTGTGTTTAATAAGGCAGAGCAAGAAAACCTCAAGGGCATTACTACAGCATCATCCCTTAAAATGCTCTTTGAAGGAGCACTCCCAAGCCTGAGAGACATTCCTCTGGACTGGCTTCATCTAGATCGACAAACGCATAAGGCACTGCTGTCGGCTCGTATAGCAAGCATTGAAGACCTTTATCATGCAGATGGGATATTTATAAAAAGGATACAGGGATACCACCGGGCTTCCCTCGGTGATCTCAACCACAAAATTGTATCACTGCTTAACACTCTGAATGAACAGGACAGCGTGGACTGGTTTACTTATTGGAAGAGCCAGGATATTACTGTTTTACCTGATGTAGAAGTATCAAATGCTAAAGAGAAAAGAAGCTATTGAAAAGTAGACCTCAGAAGAGATGAACCGACAGTAGAGTACTTTTTTCTCCTTCCTTGTATTTACAATTGAGAGTTAGAAGCTCAGTACGCAAATTGCGGAAGAACCCCTTTTAAAAGAGAACTAATTTGTGATTGAACGTATAAACTGGCCTTATGTCTGGCCTCCTCTCTAATAATTTGACATCTAGTTTGACATCTTATCCCATCCTCAGCCATCGATTTTGAGCTATTTCCATAGAAGTTTTGTCTGATTTTGTGCTCAGGGTAGAGTGTAATAGAGTGTCAGAGACGGCAAATCACGGTTTCGTCCACCGAGCGTTTTCCTGAGCCGGCGCTTGCCCGGTTTTTCCTGGCCTCCGCCTCCGAAGGCTCAACAGCCATGTGGTTCGTTGTACGCATGGAAGACAGCATGTCGTACTACAAAACGCCAGTATGTTCTCCTTCCTGGTCACCTATGGAGAATTCGCCGTTGGACTGGGTGTCCTTTGCTACAGTCCTGCCTGGTACAAATGAAGTCAATAATTGACATAGATAGAAATGAATAGCAGTGTCAGTCAACGACTCTGCATATCATTCACGTAGAATGTTTCGAGCGCGTGTTGGAAGGATTGTGAGAGCAGGGCGGTACTCTTAGGCCATTCCTTCCTCCTGTATTTAACAGGACAGGATCTATGAGCGCCCCCTTATCTGGAGCATCGCTGTACAACTCCTGATGCCAGACGCACTGAGGTGGTATGCGACAATATCCTGGGCACGCACTTGCCATATATTGGTAAGCGTCGCACGTACATCATGCTCATTGAAGCGTGTCTGGGATGGAACCCGAGGCCGAAACTGGTGCCACAGCAGATTGATGCAGGGCGTGAGCAGGAGGAGGTTCTGCTGAAGTAGCGTGCAAAGCTTCAGGTTCCGCCAGAGGGCTTGTCGCTGCAACGTCGAAAACAGTGCTGCTATGCAACCGTCAAACCAGGCTGTCGTGGGAGATAGTAGAGAAGAGGGTTCTAAAGCAACGTAATGGTTTGGAGATATTCAGGGGGCATCAGGCAGCGATGCACTGCATGCTGAAAGCGGTGCGTACAATGCTCTTCTAAGCACCATAGACACTCATGAAGAGAAACTTAAACAATTCGCAGATATCTTTCTTGAAGGCGGAGAACATTTTACTGAGGAGATGCATCAACAAGCAAATATAGCTGTTTTTGATATAATTGCGCAACAAAGTACCATCAGGTGTGATGGCCACAAAGCAAGTTGTTTTATGTGTACGGCAATTGCTCACATGTTGAATGTACCGGTAGAGAAGAAAGATCAACGGGGCTATGGTCAGTATGCTCTGCCCGAGATTTTTCGCATCTCAACCAGACATTTTGAGATGCTTGTAGGAAGAAATGCATACGATCTCTTTACCTTGTTTACCGTGGAACAGAAAAATGAAATGTATCGCAGTTTTGGCTCTACCCTGTATGAAAAGCATAAAGGAGAAGCAAAAAACTTCAAGCTGTGAACCAGGAAAAGGCACTCTATGCAACGGATAGTCTTGCAGGTAGTGGCTCAAAGTCCCCTAGGAGTAAAGGAATTGAAACACCTTTTTCGATCGTGATCTTGATACTTTCTGTTTTCTGCATCAATTTAATTTGATAAGTGCTGGCATCATTATTACACGGAGCGATGAGCTACAGGATATGTTCAAACAACTTCAGAAAACACACCGATTGACAACCTACGAAATATGGAACGACTACCACACAAGTAAGTAAAGTGGTCTCGAAGCTATCAGACCAGCCATCATGGAATTTGCTCGCTACTACTACCAGACTATCTTTCAGGAAATGGCACAGGGGGATCTCAAACTCCTGCACCATCGGTTCCGTAGTCTTGTGCGTGGGTGTGAGGCGGTGTATCAGGAACACTTGCGCAAAGCTGGGAACAGCGAAACTAGTGATTGAGGCATCGATTGAGGAAGGGAGGGCTATCGATTCCTATGGTCGATTTTTCAGTCACAAGTTTCTACCTACGCTGAGTCCAGACAATTCTGCAATCATTTCTGGCTTGGGCAAGGCGAATAAAATAGCCGTTATTGTACAAAAAAGTACAATAAATCTGTATATCAGTAATCACCAAGTCGTAGAGGGCCATGATACGAGCTACCCAAACGGATATATTGCCTTATAAAAGAGACAATGTTTATGAACACTGCTACAAGATCGGAAACAAGTTGAAGAGCATCCAGAAAGATGCGAAATCCTTTTCCAGGAGTTCCCTCTAAAGATCCCAGAATAGTTCCAATGCCATTTATTCCATCTTTTTCTCCCTGTTTGGAGCGATGGCCCTAAGCTGAAGAGGATGAGGGTCTTTCTTCCTCTGTCAGAAGGAAGGGAAGCTCAGACCGAGATTGGCTCGTTGCATGAGGATGTACATGGTGCGGTTGCTCTTGACGAAACTGAAGCGTTTGTACAGTCCAACATCCAAGAGCCTGGGCACCCGCGATATCGCAATCTAGTTCATCTCCAACCATCATGGAACAGTGAGGATCAGTTTCTAGTTTCTGCAAAACTGCCTCAAACATTACTTTGTCTGGCTTCCGTTCCCCGACATTTGATGGAAACACCCAGGCATTGAGATGCTCAAGCAAACCAAAACGCTCCAGGGAACTCAAAATCATGGAAGGCGGCAGAAAAGCATTGGAGATCAGTCCCAGACGAAACCCCCGCTGGCGTAATATTTTCAGAACATTAAGTGCATCAGGCGCAACTTGTTGTGATTCATTCAGGACTTGTTGCTCGCAGGCAATGAGAGCTGCTATCCATTCATCACCTGGCGTCAAACCAAGACTGGCAGCACCTTCACGCACAATTGTCGCAGCTGCGGTGTTTCGTAGTTCAGGAGATTTGCGGACTAACTCTCCTTGCCGGGTAATCGCCTCATCAAGTTGTGGCGCAAGCACGCGTATATCCAGGTTATAGTCAGATGCCAGCTGCGTATAGAGCGACATACTTGCCTCATAACACGCTTGCGCGAATAGATGCCAGGGAGGAAAACCAACCAATGTGTTCGCGTAATCAAACAAAATAGCACGCAGTGGTGGCATGTTACATTCTTTCCCTATTTTTACATTCAGAGGTTTTCCAGACGGCCTAAAACGACCCCATAGACCGCTGATCCCTTAAGATTAATTGAGCTAACAGCTTATGCACGTTTACGTAGTATGACATGACGTTCATAGTATAACATGTTTATTCAGGATGTTCAAAACACTCCGGTCAAGGGCAGGGCTATTTCATTCTCGTGAGGAACCCCTCCCCAGTTCAAAAAAAGGAGGAGTTGGAAGGGCGGTGCCACCGCCCTTCCAACTCCTCCTGAACTCAGGGGTGGGGCCGAAAGCCAGAGGCTTTCGGAGAATTAAATAGCCCTGCAATCTCAGCTACGTTACTTGACACTACACAAGAAACAATGTAATTTACTTACTGGAGCAATATTTATGCTTATGTTTCAATTTGTGTAGTAGGTAAGTATCTTTAGTAAAGAGGCATAAGCGCTGTAGATATAACTCGCTCCATGATTCAGGCTCATCTAGCAAATTTAGTGAGAGCGAAAGATGGATGTGTAATGAGAATATCTAGTGATGCCTTGCAAGAGCAACTGGATTACTGGAAGGAACAACTGCGAGATACTCCCTCGGTCATAGAATTGCCTGTAGACCATCTGCGTCTGGCAAGCCAGACTTTTAGAAGAGAGAGCTATAGTTTTACTATTCCTGAAGCTTTATCTGGCGCGTTGCATCTATTAGCCAGCCAACAAAACATTACGTTTTTTACACTCCTATTAACGGCTTTCTTTGTACAACTGTACCACTATACAGATCAGGAAGATCTGCTTGTGGGTTCTCCCGTTGCTGGAAGGTCCTACGAAGAGACCGAGAATATGCCGAACTCTTTCGTCAATTTGCTTGCTCTAAGGGGCAATCTGTCAGGGAATCCTCCATTTGTAGAACTGCTCAGGCGCGTGAAAGAGATGGTGCTGGCAGCATGCGAGCATCAGGATCTGCCTTTTGAGCGGATACTACAGGAGTTGCATATCGAAAGCACTAGCAGCTATAGTCCACTCGTTCAGGTTCTCTTTACGCTTCAAAATAATTCTACAGAATCTGGAGAACTTCAGAGGCTGACTGTCCACCCCCAGGAGATAGACGCTGGTAATACCAAATATGACATAACACTTGCACTGGCTGAGATCAACCAGGAACTCAGCGGAACTATTGAATATAACATAGACTTGTTCAATGCCAGCACTATTGAGCGGATGGCTCAACATTTTTGTGACGTATTAACCAATATGGTACACAATCCCACGCAGCGCTTATCACAGTTGCCTCTACTTACGGATGCGGAACGTCAACAGATGCTCATTGAATGGAATGCAACGACGACTATCTATCCAGAAGATAGCTGTGTCCAGGAGTTGTTCGAGCAGCAGGTGGAGCGTGCTCCTGATGTTGTGGCTGTGGTCTACGAGAACGCCCAGGTGACTTACCGAGAGATTAATAGACGAGCCAACCAGCTGGCCCACTACTTACGGACTTGTGGCGTCGGCCCGGAGGTACGCGTGGGGATCTGTGTAGAACGATCGCTGGAGATGGTAATTGGCTTGCTCGCTATCCTCAAGGCGGGAGGTGCTTATGTACCATTAGATCCAGCTTATCCCTCGGAGCGGTTGGAGTTTATGTTGCAGGACAGCCAGGCAGCCGTTTTATTGACACAGGAGCAGTTGCTAACACGACTTTCGGCATCGGAAGTTCGGAGGGTGTGTCTGAATATAGACCGGGAGCTTATCGCTCAACAGAGTGAAGCAAACATCTATGGTGCAGTGATGACGGAGAATCTGGCCTATGTAATCTACACTTCTGGCTCCACCGGTTGGCCTAAAGGGGTTGCTATGCCACACCGTTCGCTTATCAATCTTCTGCACTGGCAACTACAGATCTCATGCTTAGACCCTGATGCCAGAACGCTACAATTTACCTCGTTAAGCTTTGATGTGGCCTTCCAGGAGATCCTGGCAACCTGGTGCGCGGGTGGCGTCCTTCATCTGATTAGCGAAGAGCAGCGGAGAGATCTGTCGATGCTGGCACGCCTGCTGGTCGAGGAACGGATAGAGCGGCTCTTTCTGCCTTTCATTGCGTTACAGCAACTAGTAGAGGTGTGCGTGAAAGAACAATTGTGGCCGGATGCGTTGAAGGAGGTGAATACTGCTGGGGAGCAGTTGCAGGTGACTCCAGCACTGCGGACATTCTTCGAGAAACTCTCCACAACTACGTTGCAGAACCAGTATGGTCCCTCAGAAACGCACGTCATCACCGCTTACACGTTGGAGAAAGGGGCGCGAAAATGGGAGGTGCTGCCACCGATTGGCAAAGCAATTGCAAATACGAGGGTGTATCTGTGTAATAGAGACATGCAACCGGTGCCTGCGGGGGTGATAGGAGAACTCTACCTGGGAGGCGCAGGAGTTGCATTGGGATATTTATCTCGACCAGAGGTAACGGCTGAGCGATTTGTACCTGATCAGTTGAGTGGAGAGCCGGGAGCGAGGTTGTACCGAACAGGAGATCTCGCACGTTACCGGCCTGATGGCAATCTAGAGTATCTAGGACGCATTGATCGTCAGATGAAGATCCGAGGGTTTCGGATTGAGCCAGGAGAGATCGAGGCAATTCTTACACAGCACCCCGCTCTAAGGGAAGCTGTGGTAGTGGCACAAGAAGGTGAATCAGGATACAAGCGACTTGTGGCATACCTGATCCCCGAGCAATTGCCAGCGCCATCTTTCCACGCACTGCGCGGTTACTTGCAAGAACGTCTTCCTGACTATATGCTTCCTTCAGCTTTCATGCTCCTGGATGCACTGCCCTTAACACCCAATCTCAAGGTGGATCGCAACGCCCTGCCAACTATTGATGATACAGGCTACAAGACAGAAGAAACCAGCGTGGCTCCCCGTACTTCTACAGAACAGTTGATCACTGCCATATGGACGAAAGTCTTAGGGAAAAAGCAGTTTAGTATCTACAATACTTTCTTTGAGTTGGGTGGAGACTCTATATCGGCTACCCAAATCATCTCTTCCATTCGTGAAGCCTTCCATGTAGAACTTCCTATTCAACTTCTCTTCGATACACCTACGATAGCTGCACTGGCTGAGTACCTTGAGAATATCATGCAAACCGGTCGTAAGAGCCATACTTCTACAATTGTACCTCGCTCGCCAGATACACCTCCTCCGCTATCAGTCGCGCAGCAGCGTCTCTGGGTGCTGGAACAGTTGGCTCCAGAGACGACCATGTACACTATCCCCTTAGCCTTCAAACTTCAAGGACAGATTGATACTACAGCATTAAAACAGAGCCTTAATGAGATTGTGAGCCGCCATCAGAGCTTGCGTACGAGTTTTGTCGTGGTAGATGGATACCCCTGCCAGAGCATCGCTGCCACTCTGTGGCTTGATTTGACAGAGATCGACCTGCAAGAACGACCTGCTGGGGAACGAGAAGACGAAATGCGCCGACGCCTCAAGCAGGAAATCGAGCGCCCTTTTGACTTGAACCATGGGCCTCTACTGAGAGCGTATCTTCTTCAACTAGATGAACACCAGCATGCGCTATTGATTGTTATGCACCATCTTGTTTCAGATGGCTGGTCGGTAGATGTTTTCTTGCGTGAACTGGCTGCACTCTATCGTGCGTATGCCCAGGGTCACCCTTCACCTTTGCTCCCGTTGCCCATTCAGTACGCTGACTTCGCGGTTTGGCAGCGCCAGTGGCTTCAAACGGATATGCTGATAGACCAATTGGCTTATTGGAAAAAACAGTTGACAGGTGTTCCAGCCTTGCTCGCTTTGCCAACGGATCATCCTCGCCCTGCGGTCCAGACCTTTCGAGGTGCAGCAGTATCCTTTACGTTGACACAGCGGCTCACACACGCCCTGAAAACGTTGAGCCAGCACGAGCATATTACCCTGTTTATGACACTGCTTGCCGCCTTTCAAGTACTTCTCTTCCGCTATACATGGCGCGAGGATATAGTGGTTGGAGTGCCTATAGCAGCTCGTACCCAACAACAAACAGAGGACTTGATTGGCTTTTTTGTCAATACTCTTGTCTTGCGGAGCGACCTTTCTGGCAATCCCAGCTTTTACCAGCTGCTCCAACGTGTGCGAGCGGTAGCTCTGGAGGCTTACAAGCATCAGGATCTGCCCTTTGAACAGCTCGTTAAGGCAATGGGACTTGAGCGTAGCCTTAGCTACAATCCCCTCTTTCAGATAGTCTTTGTGCTGCAAAATGTTTCTGGCGAGGTGACTACCCTTGGAGATGTCTCTCTCCAGCGAATAGAGATAGAGAGAACCTCAGCTCAATTCGATCTGACTCTTGAAATGACCGAGACTACAGATGGGCTGCAAGGCTGTTTAGAGTACAATAGCGATTTATTTGAACCTGTCACAATAACCCGCATGGCTGGCTATTTGCAGATCTTGTTAGAAGGTATTGTCAGTAATCCTGCTCAGTTGATTGGGGAGTTGCCGCTTTTAGACGCAGCAGAGCAACATCAACTTCTTATTGAGTGGAATGCCACCTCTCATCCTTTTCCTCGGCAGCAGCATCTGTGTGAACTGTTTGAGGAGCAGGTAGAGTGTACTCCCGATGCTGTGGCTGTGATCCATGAGGAAGCCCAGATGACTTACCGGGAGATCAATACACGGTCCAACCAGCTGGCTCACTACTTGCAAGCACGGGGAGTTGGCCCAGAGATACGCGTAGGGATCTGTGTGGAGCGTTCGCCAGAGCTGATCATTGGACTACTGGGCATTCTCAAAGCCGGAGGAGCCTACGTTCCACTCGATCCTACCTATCCGCAAGAGCGTTTGACTTTCATGCGGAAGGATGCCCAGGTAGCGCTTCTGTTAACTCAGCAGCAAGTACTATCCAGCCTGCCAGACCATACCAATGACGTATTCTGTCTGGATACCGACTGGTCGCAGCTTGCACCGGCTCTTACTACTAACCCGATCAATAAAGCCACCCTTACGAACCTGGTCTACGTGATTTACACATCAGGCTCCACGGGCAAGCCAAAGGGAACTGAAATTACCCACCAGGGGTTGCTGAATCTCGTTTTCTGGCACTGGCACGCTTTTGACATTTTGGAAACGGATCGAGCTACTTGTGTGGCGGGCCTGGGCTTTGATGCTGTTGCCTGGGAAATCTGGCCCTATCTCTGCCATGGAGCAAGTATCTCTCTTGTGAATGAAGAGGTACGCGTTTCTTCCAGACTACTACGTGATTGGCTCCTTGAGCAGGCTGTGACGATTACGTTTCTCCCTACACCGATGGCTGAACAGATGCTTGATCTGAATTGGCCGCAAAATACTCCCCTGCGTACTCTGCTTACCGGTGGGGATACCTTACAGCGTGCTCCAACGGTTTCTTTGCCCTTTCGGTTCATCAATAATTACGGTCCGACCGAAAATACAGTGGTGGCCAGTTCACATGTGGTTCTCTCGCATGCGCGTTTCGTGGAAGTACCCTCTATCGGTTGTCCGATTTCAAATGTCCAACTCTACCTGCTTGACCAATATCTGCACCCGGTACCTCTGGGCGTTGCAGGAGAAATATACATCGGAGGTGCAGGCGTTGCTCGCGGCTACCTGCATCTTCCTGGTTTGACCGCTGAACGGTTCATTCCCGATCCATTTGGCGAACAGCGAGGAGCACGCTTGTACCGGACAGGCGATTTCGCCCGCTATCGTAACGATGGAACAATCGAGTTCCTGGGACGGCAAGATTATCAAGTCAAGCTTCGTGGTTATCGTATTGAACTGGGAGAGATCGAGACGCAAATTGCCCGATTTCCGGGTGTCCAGGAGTGTGTGGTTCAGGTTCGTGAAGAGAGTTTCCTGGGAAAAAAAGAGAGACGTGAGGGCATTTCTCAGAGCGAGAAACGGCTGGTGGCTTATGTCGTGTCGCAGCCAGAGCAGAGTCTCACCGTGATCGACGTGCGGCACCACTTGCAGGCTTGTCTGCCAGACTATATGCTTCCAACTGCCTTTGTCTTGCTGGAGGCTTTGCCACTTACCCCTAACGGCAAAATCGATCGCCAGGCCTTCCCGGCCCCTGAATGGGGAGGATCCACAGAGAGCTATCTGGCCCCACGCACACCTACCGAGCGTATCCTGGTCGATCTCTGGGCAGACGTTCTTGGCATCGAACCTCAACACATCGGAATTCACGACAACTTTTTCGCTTTGGGAGGTCACTCGCTGCTGGCTACTCAGGTTGTTTCGCAAATCTCCATCGCATTGCAGGCACATGTGCCATTGCGCATCATTTTCGAGATGCCTACGGTTGCTGATTTAGCCTTGCATCTCGACAAAAAACGAGCAGAGTCCGGTAGCGACGATATTGATAGTATCCAGAAGGTCCATTTCGGGAATGCAGAACAGCTGCTCATGAAACTTGATCAGCTTTCAGAACAAGAAATTGATATATTACTTGGCACTCTAGATGCAGAGGAGAAGTAGCGCAATGCAAAGTTCATCTGAGGAAAAGCGCCGCCTATTGGCACGATTTTTGCAAAAAAAAGCTTTGAGCGAAACGAAATCTGCTCCTCTATCCTTTGCACAGCAGCGACTATGGTTTTTGCATCAGTTAGAGCCAGAAAGTCCCTTTTACACTATTTCTCTTGCGTTCCATCTGAAAGGGCCACTCAGAGTGGATGTCCTGGAGAGAAGCCTGCAAGACATCGTTCGTCGCCATGAAACGTTGCGCACGACCATCAAGACTGTGGATGATCATCCGCATCAGGTAATTGCTCCTGTTAGCACACTTTCCCTCATCAAGCATGACGCACGAGCGCTTGCCAGAGCAGAGCGGGAAAAGTCTATTCAATGGCAGATTCAACAGGAAGTACGATATCCGTTTGATCTATCTACAGGCCCCCTGTTACGCCTCTCCCTCTTTCAACTTGAAGAAGAAGAGCATATTTTATTGCTGGTGATGCACCATATTGTGTCAGATGGGTGGTCGATGAATGTGCTGATGGGAGAGCTTACCCGGTTGTATACTGCCTATTTGCACGATCGTCCCTCTCCGTTGCTAGAGTTGCCTATTCAATATGCGGATTTTGCCATTTGGCAGCGAGAGTGGTTGCAAGGGGCAGTGTTAGCAGAGCAACTGGCGTATTGGAAACAACAATTAGCAGGTGCTCCAACGGTGCTCGCGTTGCCAACCGATCATCCTCGTCCAGCAATCCAGACCTTTTGTGGCGCGAGCCAGCATCTGGTGCTATCAGAGAAGTTGGCAGCGAAGCTGCGGCAGTTGAGCCAGCAGGAGGGAATAACACT
>DAOTTL010000049.1:0-5572 GCA_034438135.1 Ktedonobacteraceae bacterium
CAAACGCCGTCGGCGGTGCGAGTGAGAGTCTTTAGTTAGTAGGATACACAAGTCTGCCTTTAGGGGGGAGTTTGATGGGCATTGGGGGGGCAACCATTGGCTTCGTTCTTATCTTACGTATCCTGCTAAGCGTAGTCTTATTTATCGTAGCGTTAACGTTGGGAATGCTTTATATTCAAAAACAGCGTATGAAGCATACTCAACAGGAAAAAGGGAGTGAAACATGAACACACGTCGTGTAATTATCATTACAGGTGGAGGGTCCGGCATCGGAAAGGCCACTGCGGCGACTTTTGCGCAAGCTGGCGACCAGGTTGTTATTCTCGGACGTACTGAAACAAAACTACAGAAGGTTACCCAAGAGTTGGGAGAGAACGTCACATGGCGACAAACGGACGTAAGTATCAGGGAGCAAGTAACCGAATCAGTAGTAAGTATCATTGAACAATTTGGTCATATCGACGTGCTTGTCAATAATGCAGGCTTTGTCGTAGGAGCAACAACTGATATGTCGCTTATTGAGGCTGAACGCGCCTGGGATAGGGTCCTCGATACAAATCTGAAAGGCAGCTTTTTAATGACGGTAGCAGCGGCCCCGCATATGCCCCGTCCAGGTGGGCGAATCATTTATGTGAGTTCTATCGCTGCATATACTGGTGGGAGCCGAGCAGGGTCAACAGCATATGCAGCCGCAAAAGCGGGAGTGATTGGTATGACTCACGGTTTTGCCCGTGAATTAAGCCCTCAGGGAATTACCGTGAATGCTATTGCACCTGGATTCATTGCCAATACTGAATTCACGGGTGACTGGCCCGAGGCGCGCATACATGGTGTTGTCTCAGAAACACCTGTTAAGCGAGCTGGAAGAGCAGAAGATATTGCCTTAGCAATTCAGTATTTGGCATCTCCAGAAGCATCCTTTGTTACCGGTGAAGTTCTCAATGTAAATGGGGGATGGCGCTTTGGCTCCTAATGTGTTCTTATTGAGTGAATGTTCTTCAGCACTGCTAGATGAGGACGTCACTCATGCTCTTGGCGAGAGGTCCAATAAAGTTTAGAGAACTCTGTAGGAGCGAGCGAAAATGTTGCTAGCCGACGCCTTTCCTGATTGAGCTACAAGGAGCCATATCATAATTGTTGTGATACGAGTACATTGAAGTGAGAAAGCGTAATGAAATTTCTTGAGAATCACAGATTGAGCGATCACCCTTCGCAGGCGATTGAGCATCCCATTATCGGCGTGTTCAGTGACGGGCTAGCCAGCACTCCAAGTGTGTTCAGCGTTACCAATTCGGCGCAGAGCGAAACACTGGAGACGCTCTCTAAAGCGGGAAGTATATTGCATATCTCCAAACCCTACAAATTAGCTAGCCGGGAGTTCCATCCTGAAAATAGCGTGATCGAAGTCCCGGCACGCTGTGTGGCAGAGCGCGTAGTCAGGATTGGCGGCAAAGAGGTTGTGATGATGGCAGGCCCCTGCACGGTTGAGAGTGAGAAGCAGCTGATGAGTTCTGTCGAAGCCGTGCGCAAAGAGGGCGCGGTCATTCTGCGCGGGGGCTTTCAAGCTATCCACCTCGCCTTGTAGCTTCCGTGGCCTGGGCGGGCAGGGGTTGAAGCTGCTGGCTAAAGCATCCAATGCGTTGGGCATGGCCGTGATTACTGAGGTGATGACCCCTACAGATGTGCCACTGGTCTGCGAGTATGCCGATATCTTGCAAATTGGTGCGTGCAACATGCAGAACTACATGTTGCTGGACGAAGTGGGCCGTGCCAACAAACTCGTGATGCTTAAACGCGGTATGGCTGCCACTTACGAAGAATGGCTACTGGCAGCAGAATATATCCTCTCGCAGGGGAACCGCAATGTGATCCTCTGCGATCGTGGCATTCGCACCTTTGAGAAGTTAACGCGCAACACCATGGATATCAGCGCTATCCCGCTGATTAAGAAACTCTCACACTTGCCGATTATCTCCGATCCTAGCCAGGGAACAGGGAGGAGAGATCTGGTGACGTCTATGACTCTGGCCTCGATCGCAGCTGGAGCAGATGGTCTGCTGATTGAGGTGCATCCCAACCCAGACGTAGCACTCAAAGACGGTGCTCAATCACTTACTATTGAGCAGTTTCAGGAGCTGATGCCTCATGCTCTGGCCATAGCCACTGTGATCGGGCGCGGCTTCGTCACGGAATAAGAGATGACCATCGTTTCCTTATAGGGGTCAATGCATCGAAACCTTAGCGTACAGTTTTCAGGTTTCGATACGTTGACCCCTTATAAGAGTCACATTGAGCAAAACGAAGATCAACAGAAAGAGGGACCAATTTCTGGGCTTGTACAAGATCAGCATAAACGCATTGAATTCTGCCGTAAAGCCAATCATGAATGCGGTTGCGTACCGCGTAGACGGCATCGGTTGACGCATGAAACCATCCTTTCTGAGTTTCCTGCTTGCCAATCAGCAGGCCGGTATTGGCGGTTGCCTTGTAGCGAACACCGGTCTAATGACCCGCCGAACTAGTCCTCTACTGGGATGCATCGGACGCCATTAAAAGGGATTCCCCACTGCTCCTGAACACAATGCTAAAGCCCTGCTGCCGGGACAGTTGGTGGATCTCCAGATCACCGAAATCATTTGTTTGCACATTGATTCCATTGTCCTGTCCAGCCTGTTTGATCAGTTCAGCCTGCTCCATGGTCAAATCGTCTTTAAGAAACCGTAAATCCGGGGTCTGTGGCGCAATGGAACAGAAAAGTGGTTTAAGCAAAAGCGGTGAAACAGGCATTTGTCCCTACGTTTTAATCAGGATGAGTCGATGATCCTATCTGAAAGTTGGAATAGGAAAATAGCCCTGAAGGGTTGTGTTTCACTCCACACAAATGAGGTATATGATGTAATTTATCAGATATGCTTAAAGATTGGTAATAGCTTGTGAGCTGGTATTCCTGATGCTAATGCCCAAATAAAGAGCAGATAAATGAATCCCATTACAGGAACTCACCTATATCCGCGCAGTGGCGAAACATTGTATTATCCGATCGGAAACCAATCGTAACAGCCTGGCCAGCTCGTTGGGCGTTACGATTCGAGACGTTTAGAGTAGGCCGCGAAGCGCATAGCCGCAGCGGTCACATAAAAACGGACGATGTGAGCAATCGCAGCGTTAGAGCACCACGCTTGCGAGCGGGTAGTGCTGGTCAAATCGTAACAGCCTGGCCAGCTCGCCGGTTGTTACGATTGAGAGACTGTGTTGTGCAACGGTTGTACAAGGGATACGACAACGATTCGTACATTGCCAGATTGGTGCAGGTGCTGAGGCGGAGGTGTATCGCGTGCGCCATGAAACGACTCGGCGTTTCTTAGTGCTCAGACTTGATGCGAATGATGATCGCGTTTGGGATGCAGAACCAATTATCCCCCCTTTCAATTACTCCATCGAACATAAGAATGTTCGTGGTACATTTGTTGCTAACTTACATTATCCAACACAAGTCCGCGTCGATTCTCAGACGTTTTTCTTCAAAAATGTAACCGTTTATGGCGTCCTCGACCTACGCTACTTGATACCTCTCTCCGACCCATTTAAAGTCAAAAATTCGATAAGCATCCGCCAGCTTTTGGATATCTCCCGCACAAAAGATCTCTACTCCTCTCCATTGTGGGAAATGTTCATTGCAACCATGATGAGTGAAGCCTACTTAGTCAATCAAAACGGGTTTCACGAAGATGCATGGGATCAGAAATGGAAGTATCTTACAGGCGGTGCTATTCTCACTAGAGCTATGCAGAATTATTTAGAGGGAGGTGGGTTAGCCGGAGCTGAAAAGAAAGCCATTATTAGCCGTATCTCAGCGAGCGACTCCATGGGCTATGAACTAGCCGAAAACCTCCTCATTAGACTCTTCGATTGTGTTTTACGAGATTTCATATCACTAGAGACGGCAAAAGCTACAATACGCTGCCAGCACTTTCGCTCAAATTTGAGTTCACATGAAATCGTTCAGTTCCTGACTTGTTGTGGGATTCTTGATCGAATAGCAGGCAATGATGCCCTTAAGCTTGCCACAGAAATCCTCAAATGTTTGCAATTTCAGCCTTATTCGAGATCTCATGAACCTGAGTTTTTTGAATATGCATTTCCTGCAGGCCCTGATGAAGATATCCAAGCATTTATAGAAAACCATGGTGTCGATAATTTCAACTTGTTTCTTCAAGAAGATGCAGGAGAACAACCATTTTTAACTCTAACCGTAGGAGAGGATTCATGAATGATATGTATTGGTATATATCGAAAGATAAACTTGAAGCCCTACAAAAGTACGATAAATCTCGCTTCAACTGGCTAAAAGAATTATCTTTCACAGTGAAAAGCCCGTTTGCGGAGGCAAATACTTCGCTTCGGCTAGACCAGACGCTTTTTAAGCAAACCGAACAAATTGAACGGAAACTCTATGAAGATGGTCTTGTAAAAGCTTATGAAAAAATAAATGACGCACCTGTTTTTTCTCATTTGACGGTTACGCTCGAAGAGTAATAGAACAGAATGCCTACTGGATTGCAATGCTTTCTAATGAGACTGGCCTCCTTCTAGCTGGATCAGTGACTAATGTGATTGGAGGGCCGATCACAAGTACGAGAGAAATCAGTCCATCAATTGATCCATTGGGAGCCATTTCTTCGGCATTTAAGGGTGACGAAGAGTCACATGGAGATCAAAAGGTGTAGCTATGTCTGGCAGGCCATTGCTCGACCAATTCAACAATCTTGGACCAATCTCCCCTATGTCGAGGGGATTGGAGTATATTGCCGGGAAGTTTGCTGCCAGCAAGGCTCAAATGAATCGAGCGGGGTTCAAAGGGGTCACGAGTATCGTTGTTGGCTCCCCAATCTTTGTGCGACAGTACTAAATGAGGTATTCCTGCATTAATAACCGCAGAAACAAGGTCAGCAATCAACCTCCGAAATGGAATGGAAGTCTGATGATGCAATGCCTCAGAGGCAGGAGTGGCTTCCTCTTGCGATAGGCGGGAACATCCATACAGATTAAAGTACTGCTCCGAGCAAATGGCCCAAATTTGTACGAATCGTTGTCACATCCCCTGTAGCTGTGGTATGCTCAACGATGAACGCACCTCCGGGGGACAGAAGTATTATTACCTCTTCGACGGAGAAGTCTCAATCGTTGGCATGACCGACAAGAACAGCAACGAAGTCGCCAGCTACGACTACGATCCCTACGGCGTCCTGCTCAACTCATACGTGCAGAGCGGCTTGAGTAACCCCTGGACGTATGCCGGTGGCTACTATGAGAGTAGCACAGGTATCTACAAGTGCGGTATTCGCTACTACGATCCAAAGGTAGGCCGCTGGACCCAGAGCACTCCTGTCGGCGGCAGCCTGCAAGAGACGACCAAAGCCAACCCATATGAATACGCCGACGATAATCCTGTCAACGAGATTGATCCAAGCGGCAAAGGAGACATCGTTCTCTGTGCTGTAGGAGTTGCAGCCGCAGTAACCGGAATAGTCGCTGGCATAGCAGGCATCGTAGCGGTAGTAGCTTTAACACC
>DAOTTL010000050.1:0-3627 GCA_034438135.1 Ktedonobacteraceae bacterium
CCACCACATCCTCAGAAGGGTCGTAAGCTATTGCCTGCTCCGCTTCACAGGCCACTATCACATACCAGAGTTCACCCTCTCTTTTGAACGTACAGGTCTTTATTTTTCCTTGCATAGGACGGTGCATTTTGACCTTGATCGTCCCAATTTTAGAAAGACAGACACGATTATCCCTTGTGAACGAAAAGCCAGCTTGAGGAAAAGTGAAAGACTCATAGCGTCCATAGCCTTGAAAACGCGGATGGCCTGGAGTCTTTCCTGCTCTGACACGCTGAAAAAACGACTTATATGCTTTGTCTAGACGGTGCAATACTTCTTGTAATACCTGAGCATAAATATCTTGGTACTCGGGTCGAATCTCTTTAATGAGAGGAAGTTGTGCACATTGGCGATTGTACGAGAGAGCATACTCATGAGTTCGTTGTTTACGAACCGTTTCATCATAATAGTTAGGATGCCGCTTTACCATCATCTCATACGCATCACGACGCTCCTGTAAAGCACTATTATAGAGTTCCCTACAACGATCCAAGGTCCATTGTAATTTTTCTCTCTGCATTTTCGTTGGGTATAACCGATATTTGTAGGATTTAAAAGCAAGCATATTCCCACTTTCTCTCAATGTCCTCGTTGCACAATCATAGGTCTGCTTAGCTACCCCGCTGAACTCATCTCAGAGATTAACTCTGAGACACTATTTCTCTGGTGACAAGGAGAACATCAACCTGTCTGATCTGCACCGAGAGGATATGCAGATGCGCTGGGACCTGATACGTGAAGAACTGACAGGTCCAGGTCACCACGACCTGTTTTACCTCTTGCTGCACACGTTCTTGACAGGGTGCTCTCTGTATCCCCGCTGGCTTCTGCGTATTCAGTTGGTCTCTTGCCGCTTGGACTGCCTCCTGCCTATCATGTGCCGTGACAATACGTAGGGTCTGGCTCTCCTTCCCGCCTGCGAACGCTCCCAAGTTTTTGATCACCAGCGCACTCCCATAGGTCTGATCAATGGCAAGGGGCGCGATATTGCCCTGGATACCTGCCTGTACTGCATGGGCCGGGACACTCACCAGCCCGATCTGGGGCAGATGCGCCGCAGGGATTACAACCGCCTCATCCGTCTCAATCTCTCTCCCCTGTGCCGAGGTCACCAGGAAATTCGCTGGCAAGGACTGCACCAGGACTGACCCATTGTAGAGCGTCAGGGTTCCAGTACTCTGTATCGCCGGATCAGTTATGCTACCAGTGGGGATCAACACGGCACTGGCGTAGAGTGTCTGGACCGGGAGTGGGAGCAACGGTACCGTAATCGTATGCGTGTCATAGACAGGGTTCTCTGGAAGCAAGAGGCCCCAGGACAGCAGGCCAACCGCAAAAAGCATGGTCAGTCCCCTGGTCAAGATTGCTATCAGTTTCGGCCAGTTCACTGATCGCTCTTCTTCTTCAGGAACGAGATAGAGATGAATGGTCTCCAGGGAGTCCGCTGCTGCTACTGCTGCTTTGTGTTGCGTCTGATACATCATCGCACGCTGCTCCTTTGAGGGTCATGACAGCAGGAAGGCATGGTGTATACCCCTTCCTGCTGTCATGCCGGATTCGTTCTTCACGTTTTGGGACTGACAAACTTGGTGCCATCGTTCAAAAACACTATCACGCTCTCAGTGATATGAAGTTCCATATCCACCTTGCCATCCCCATTGACATCCTGAAAAGATAGCGTTGCCGGAAGTTGATCTGCCTGCTCACCGTACAGCCTGGGTCCCTGATAGATCAGTGAGTGAGAGACGCCGCTTCCAGGGATCTCCGTGATGGTAATGAGTCCTGAAAGGTTCTGAACGGTAAAGTGAGACACGCCCCCATGGCCAACGTTGACATCGTACTGCGCGGTCCTGGGGTAGCCATACTCGCTCGTCAGTTGCCACCGTTGGACACTCGTGATGGACCAGTTGGCCCCCACGAGTAGCAGGAACATACTGAGCATGCCAAGACCATAGGCCGCCAGAGCAGGCACACGTGCGTTCGGCTTCCCCTGATGGAGAATCAGCTGTTTGTTCCCTTGCCTGAGCACCGTATTTCCGTGGGCGTCGTAGCGTACTGCGCTGGTAGGTAGGTGAGTAAGCTGGCGGTAGTACCGCTCGTCCTCTTCCAGGTCAGGATTGTCGTTACCTCCCGCGAGCAACGCCCTGTTGCCAGAAACGCGCGTTGTCCTCTCAAGCGAAGCTGGCAACGGTCGGCTCTTTCTGACCGTGTACCTGTGCCCCATGGGGGCGAGGGTGGTACCCTGGATGCTTGCTCGTGGAGGGATCGCTCTACGCTGTTGTTGTGTGTGTTCACTCATACGGCTGCCCCCTGAACGAGTTCTGCAACCCATCCGACCAGAAAGCCCACGTTACAGGCCTCTGACTGCTCCGTGGCCGCAAGTTGGTCTCTCACGAGTTGGACAATGCGTTCCTCTGTTTGCCGCTGATGGCTCGCGTGCAGCGAAAACGCCAGGATACCCGCCTGTATCCCGTTGATAAACTGCTGATCTGTGTTGAGAATGTCGATCAACCCCTTTCCCACCTGGATCGTTCTTACGATTGGCCGCTGTTTGCCAGTCGGCGGCATGTCTTGCTTCCCTTGTGCCTGGTCGTCGTCGCCCTGCGTCATCACGCGTGCCTTTCTTGCTACGCGAGAGTAAGGATGCTCCTTGCTCTCGCGTAGCACCATTCTTTTAGAACAACAGCGTTACAAGGTTTTTCCCTGGACGATACGTGTGGCGTCGTCTGCACTAACAAGCCCTGCCTGATAGGCGTCATTGATGACTCCAATGGCCTCTTGATCCTCATGACAGGGGCACGTCGGATCAACACAGAACGGATTCTCTGGCGTATGCACTCCGTTTGAGGCAATAACAGGCACAAAGTTATCGCCATAATGCGCTGGAAATGTCATGGATGGCGCTCCTTAGTAGAAAACAGGGTATGCAGGGTTATCGAGAGGCGATAGGTCTCCTCGTGATCCAGGTGTGCCACCTCCTGGACTGGCGACTGGCTGGTATCAAACAAGAGTATGCCCTGGCAGTCCTCCCCTTCTCCTACGTCCTTCAGGATTTCGAGGGCGTAGCGTCCCAGAGTGATAATGCTGGTATCGGGCACCTGCGTCACCCGTGGGGACAGTTCATAAATCGCTCGTCGTTCTGTCATCGGGTATTCCTTCCTTCCTCTTTCGCGTCCGCCTTGACGGAAAACCACGAAAAAGGCATACTAGGACTTGAGCCTGTTTTACATAGGTTCAGAGAGAGGATATTCAGGAGAAGGGGTCAATCTTGACCTGAATATCCTCTTAGCATTTCAACATTTCAATGATACGAAGCATCAAAACATCAAAATATAAGTCCAACAGTCCAACAGTCCAAATGACTATACAAGTATGGTACCATACTTGATAAGCAACTGTCAATACCAAGAGTCCAAGGGTCCAAGAATAGTGATTGATACAGAATAACAGTAGCAAGGAAATTGGAGCAGTGCAGAGAAAAGGAAAGAGGTCAAAAGCACCGGAAGGCTTTTATACAGCTAGTCAAGCGATGAAAAGATTGAGAATGCCTAAAAGTACTTTTCATCATTATAGCGAGACAGGAAAAAT
>DAOTTL010000051.1:0-3580 GCA_034438135.1 Ktedonobacteraceae bacterium
AGCGAGAGAGAGGTGCGCAAGTGCGCAGTCGTCAGGAGCAGGGTGGGCTGACTATCGGAGATCAGGAAGCGCAGTCGATCGGAGGGATAATGGGGATCGAGGGGAACGTTGACGCCACCAGCCTTGAGGACAGCGAGCAGCGCAAGGATCATCTCGAAGGAGCAATCCAGCAGGACGCCGACGCGTCCTTCGGGAGGGAGACCCTCTTGCAGGAGTCGTTGAGCCAGCAGGGTAGCGCGTCGGTCAAGTTCGCGATAGCTCAGGGCATGGTCCTCCAGGACGAGAGCGATGGCATCGGGGGTGGCAGTGACTTGCTGTTCAAACAGGTGGTGCAGAACGTGGGGGTCCTGATAGTGTTTTTGCGTCTGGTTCCAGGAAACGACAATTTGCTCTTGTTCTGCCACAGTAAGGAGAGTATACTCACCCAGCTTCAGGTCAGGCTCTTCGGCGATATGTTCCAGCAGCGTTTTCCAGGAATGCAATAATTGTTGAATCGACGAATCTGAGAAACTCTGCCGATCATAGCCAAGTGTCAAGTAAATTTGTTCTCCGGGAGATACCACGACAGAAAGAGGATAGTTTGTCATCTCATGTGAACTAATGTCGCTCAGCTTTAGAGAACCTTGATCATCCTCTAGAGAGGAGTTATCGGGAAAATTTTCAAAGGCAAGAATGCTTTCAAAAAGAGGTGTTCCGCGCGGAATCTGGCTCCAACCCTGTATCTGGGTCAGAGAGCAGAACTCATACTGACGGGCTTCAACTAGCTGGATTTGCAGCTCCTGAAGCCAGTCGTTTAAATTGATCTCTGGTGAACAGCGTGCGCGGACCGGCAGTGTATTGATGAATAGTCCCACCATTGACTCCACGCCTTGTAGTTCGCTCGGGCGACCGGAGACAACCATGCCGTAAACTACATCATCCTGACCGCACCAGCGGCTGAGTAGTAGTGCCCAACTTCCCTGAATGAGTGTATTGAGTGTCAGTCTCTTTTTTCTAGCTAATGTTTGGAGCGCAGTAGTCGTCTGTAGAGATAGGGCGAGTTGGATTTCCTGATACTCTAACATATCTTCTGAGGCAGAGCTGTTCGTTACCAGGGAAGTCTGGTTGATAAAGCCTGCCAGCGTCGTACGCCAGAAATGTTCTGCGCTGGTTGTATCTTGTTGTTGGAGCCAGAGAATATATTCCTGGTAGGAGTGTGTTGGAGCCAGAAGCGGTTCCTGTCCCTTTAAAAAGGCCTCATAAAAGGCAAAGACCTCTTTAAAGACAATCGGCCATGACCAGCCATCGAGGAGTAAGTGATGAAAGCTCCAGATGAAGTGAAAGTTGTCATCGGAGAAATGGAACAGGGCGAAGCGCATAAGGGGAGCATGGGTAAAATCGAAACCTTGTTGGCGATCCTCCTGTAAAAAGGTATCCAGGTTATCTTGCTGTTCCCGGGTGGAAAGTGTACGCCAGTCCTGCTCCTCCCAGGGTAGCTGGATGTGACGACCAACGACCTGAAGTGGTTCGTCCGTTCCTTCCCAATAGAAGGCGGTCCGTAAAACAGCATGACGCTCAACAACTCGTTGCCAGGCTTGCTGAAATATGGCGGTATTGAGGTTACCGGGAAGAGAATATCTCCACTGTACGACATACATACCCGCTTCAGGTGTATACAGGCTGTGATAGAGAATGCCTTGTTGCAGCGGCGATAGCGCATAAACGGCTTCAATCTCGGTTTGCATTACTTTTTCTCCCCATTGTTAAACGTCACCCTGGAAAGGATTCGGTCCAGTTTCTTTTGATCTATTCCTTTGATAGCCGAAGGCGTTATCGATACTTTCTCTTCTTTCTGAACAGGCTCTGAGGGGTCAATGATTGCTTGAAGCATGTCTATGTAAAGGTTTGACAGCCTTTCAATTGTGGTCTGATTGTACGCTGTGGTACTGTACGTAAAATTGGCTTCCAGTCCGTCAGGTGTGGTAATACAGTTGACTTCCAGGAGATAAGGGCGGTTTCCGCTCAAGCTTCTCGTAGGACCAACTGCTTCATCAGCCTCCTGGAATAGGGCGTCTTTGTTCTCATTGTTTTGAAACATTGATCGTCCCAGGTAGTTAAAGGCGATCTGAGCCTGGGGGAGGGCTGCCAGTTGCTGGCGTAGCGCGTCATGTGGACTCAAGTAGCGCAGCACACCATAGCCGATCCCACCATCGGGGATGGCGCGGAAGCGCTCTTTGATCTCCATGAGCACATCCTCCACGCCTTTGCCTGCTGGAGCCTCCAGGAGTATGGGACTGATAGCGGTAAACCAGCCCACTGTTCGCGTCAGGTCAAGATCTGCAAAGAGTTCCTCGCGTCCATGGCGTTCGACATCGACGACAAAGCGTTCCTGCTGGCTCCAGGCGGCCAGGGCCAGGGCCAGGGCGCTGAGGAGCACCTCACTGATCTGGGTATGATAGCGGCGCGGGAGGTCGGAGAGCAGCCGCTGCGTCTGAGCGGTTGAGAGGGTGCGCGTCACTGTCTGCGCCTGGGCTTCGGTGGCTTTGAGTTCCTGCCGATCCACCGGCAGAGGTTGAACCTGTTGACGTGCAGGCTCTAACCAGAGGGCTTCTTCGGTCTGCCAGCGTCCCGCCTGCACTGCTTTGGCCAGATGTTGTCCCCACTGCTGGTAGGAACTTGTCCTGTTGGGGAGGTGTCTCTCCTTCCCTTGTTGTAGGGCCAGGTAAGCCTGTTGCAGGTCATCCAGGAGGATATTCCAGGAGACGATGTCGATGGCGACGTGATGGACGACCGCGAGCAGACGTTGCGGTTGTTTTGTCCCCAACTCGATGAGCAGCAAACGCAGCAGCGGTCCCTGCTCAATGTCAAGGCTGGCCTGTACCTGTGCGGCATGCTGTTCGAGTGCCCGCGTCTGTGCCTGACCTTGCAGGTGGGAGAGGTCAAGTTCTTCCAGATAGGCAACCTGTTTTCCCGCTACTCCATAGTGAGCCTGCCAGCCTGAAGAGGTTTTTTGGAAGCGCAGACGGAAGAGATCATGCTGCGAGAGCACTGCCTGTAGCGCCTGCTGGAGCGTGGGAGAGTCCAGGCGTTGCAGCGGTTGGAGCATGAGGGATTGATTGAAGTAGGAACGGTGGGTAAGCGGTTGCTCGAAGAACCAGTGATAGATGGGGGTGAAGGTCTGCGTTCCCTGTACCGCTTCTTGTTCGCTGTGGGAGGCGGTAGTTGGTTTGCTGGCCTGGGCAAGTTGGGCGATGGTCTGATGCAAGAAGAGATCTTTAGGTGTGAGAGCGAGGCCAGCCTGGGCAGCGCGAGCGGTGATCTGGATACCCAGGATCGAGTCGCCGCCCAGATCGAAGAAGTTGTCGTGGATGCCAATCTGATCCAGATGCAAGACCTGCTGCCAGATAGCCACCAGCGTGACTTCAGCAGGTGTGCTGGGAGCTGCAAAGCCCTCTTGCAGGACAGGACGGCTGCTCTCGGGGGCAGGGAGGGCGCGACGATCCAGCTTGCCATGGATGGTGAGCGGGAAGTGTGCGAGCACTATCAGGTGAGTTGGTAGCATATAATCGGGCAGGCTCTGGCGCAATTGTTCCCGCAGGGT
>DAOTTL010000052.1:0-10255 GCA_034438135.1 Ktedonobacteraceae bacterium
TTGAAACGTCATCGTTCGGAGGAAAATAACGCCGCAGAGATGGCAAGTTTTGCCAGGGAATATATCACTTATCACTTTGCCCAGGAAGATCCTGCGTATTACAACAAACTCAGCGAACGTCTGCAATCCATAGTAGACGACCTCCAGGGGCGTTGGCGTGAGAGTGTGGCTGCGCTTCAGGCTTTTATCGCAGAGATCACGCAGACGCGAGAAATTGACAAAAAATTGAACCTTGATCCACGGATAGAGCTTCCATTTTTTGGTATACTGGAAGAAGAAGTAAGGAAAGGGAGTCGCCGTTTTGCTATTCCTGTCAATACAGATGGCTCTGGTAGGGAATTGACTGAGGATGAGCGCATACAACTCGCAGCCTTTACCAAAGATCTGGTTCAGGAGATTCGTCGGAGACTCCTTAGAAATGACGATTTCTGGCTGTTTCCTAATATGAGCGAGGGGTTACGCAAAGATATAGGAGGATTGTTGGAAAAGCAAGGGAAAAGACTACTCGATCCTTATAAGCGCCGGGAAGCTGTTTCAGGCCGCCTGGTAACGTTGGCACGTTACCTTACCACCAGATTACGAAATGCATAATACTATCTCTGTTGGGGAACTAACCTTCGAGCTACGACGTAGTGAGAAGCGTAAAACCATTGGTATTAGTATAGGGCGTGAAGGAGAATTGATTGTCTCTGCACCAATGGATTGCCCATATGAGATCATAGAACACGTCACGCAGGAAAAATATCGCTGGATTTATAGCAAGCTGACCCAAAAAGAGATGCTCTTCAAAGCTCCGGCCAGTAAGTCTTTTATGAATGGCAAGGGGTTCTACTATCTGGGTCGGAGCTATCGTTTGCGTCTGGTTCATGGAAGAAAAAGAGTCTCTCCTCCCTTAGAACTCAAGCAGGAACGCTTTCTGCTCAAAGCAGAAGAGGTTGATAAAGGGCCCCAGCATTTTACCAATTGGTATATAGCCCGAGGACAGGAGTGGCTGCCAAAACGTGTGAACGTTTTTACTCATAGAGTAGATGCGGCCCCACAGGGCATTAGAGTGCAATCTCTTGGCTATCGTTGGGGATCATGTGGGCGCAATAATGTTCTCTACTTTCATTGGCGTATAATGTTACTACCTGCCCCTATTATAGATTACATCGTCGTCCACGAATTGGTCCACCTCCATGAACATAACCACAAAGCTGCTTTCTGGCAACTCATTGAACAAACCATGCCAGACTATTTAGAGCGAAAACGCTGGCTCGCTGAAAATGGCAATAACCTCTGATCCATTGGAGTTGAGTTTTTTATAAAAAGAGTTATACCGATTCTTTCCTCCATTTTTCGTTGCTCAGGACACCTTCAGAAGTGATGCTCTGTCTGCATTTCATATGTTGCTTACTGGTACCTTTGCTCTCTTGGCCAGAAATTCGTTGGACGGGCGCAATGTCATCTTCTCTAGATTCTTTCTCTTTTGTAAGAAATGTGAGAAAGAGAAAAAGAGAAGATTTCTGCTTTTCCTCTCTCTCCCTGTAAACATCTCCAACGAATCTTCCACTGATATTCTCCTCTCGCTTTGTTAATATTTTGCATGGAGCACATACAAGAACGGTTTTCTAAAAAGAGCACAGCTTTGTCATAAGCCCTCTTTTCAACATACCAACCAGACAGCCGGAAAATGTCTGACAGATAGTCGCGACCTCCATAGGATACCAGACGCACTGACAGACTTTTGATGTCAAAAGAGCCAGTTGTTCTCTCTGTTTAAAAACGCGTTCGAGGGAAGGGCAGCGAAAGGATTACATTGTCTTTAATGTCGTGCTCCATATTTTTTCCGGGAAGGAAATCAAGAGAGGTTATCTAACATATGAGCCATTATGACTGAGGAAGAGGAAGGCCAGCCTATGAAACAAGCAGCAAGCCAGAGTGATGTGGCGCGTCTCTTAGATCAGATTGAAATCGAGTATTGTGCCGCGCAACGCGGCCTGACAGGTTTTGCTGAAGGGGCGGGACATGCAGCCATTACCACGCGCATGGAACATATGAGCCGCCTGCACGACCAGTTACGCAACGTGGTTGGCGAGGACGCGATGAAGCTTCTGGCTGAGCGTCTTGATGACCTTTGAGTTGAGAGGAAAGAACATCATGCCAGGAATCCCTTGGCCCTTTCGGTTGCGTCGTACAGTGACACCGCTGGTACATGAGGCAACGCAACGGAACCCACCCGTCACTGATCACCGGCCCTATCTTGAGCATACTCCCTATATCTTACCCAAAGATGCGGAAGAAAGTCATCGCCTGAACTTTCAGCATTATGCGCTCTCCCATGCCTTTGGCAATCATTATCTTGCACCGCTGACGCAAGCAACCAGGACAATTCTTGATGTGGGGAGCGGTACCGGCATCTGGGCGATGGATATGGCCCGGAAGTTTCCAAAGGCTCATATTCTCGGCGTCGATGTCTCCTTGGCCGCGCTTCCACCGAACCTACCAGATTCTTGTCTGTTTTGTCAGGCAGATATCTTGCAGGGGTTGCCATTTCCCGATCACCATTTCTGGTTTACTCACCAGCGTCTGCTCGTCTTTGCTATCCCCGCGCCATGTTGGCCGGAGGTGGTGCGCGAACTGGTGAGGGTAACTCGGTCCCAGGGCTGGATTGAGTTGCTGGAGGTCGGAACCACCTTACAGCACGCGGGACCGGCAACCGAACGCTTACTGGCCTGGATGCGTGAGACGGTGCAGGCGTTAGGGATTGAACTGACGATGGTAACACAACTCGGCCCGTTATTGCGGCAGGCAGGCTGTCAGGTGGTCGAAGCACAGGATCTGCCAGTGCCACTCGGTTCCTGGGCCGGGCGCAGCGGCGATATGCTGAAAGCTGATGCTGTGCGCGTCTTTCAGACCTTGCAACAGCGTTCGGACATGTCTCAGGAGGCGTTTCAGCCTCTGCTCTTCGAGGCAATGGAGGAGTGGGAACAACTGCACACCTCCTATGTCTTTCATCTGGCATATGGAAGGCAGGACCCGCTATGATCCCTCCACGGTCTCCCTGGCCGCTCACCTATGCACAAGGGCGTCACCTGCAACGCGTGGTGCATCGCTATAGAATGGCGCTCTTGCAGTCGCGACTGCCCTCGCCGGAACGCAATACGACCTTGCGTTCGCTTCAAGCAGTGCAAGGCAAGCTGGTGCAGTTGCTGGCTCAGCCTACCACTACGTTACACCTGACGTTAAGCGCGGGGGAGCGCCCACTCCTACGTACCATGCTAATAGAAGTTTTGCGTTGGTATGGACACGAACCTATCAGTGACGAGCGGAATGAGAGACTCGCAGATCTGGCAGTGCTTAAAGCTGGCCTGGATCGGAATCATTAAAAGAAGGAGATGTGGATGACAGATGCGTTGCCGCAGTTACCTCTGGACCAGAATGATCTGATCGCACTTCTAGGAGCTATGCTGGTCTACCATCGGTATAGGATGCAAAAAACACCTCCATCGGAGGAACGGCTCTTTACTCTGAAGGTGCTGGAGTCGTTGCTGCCGCTCTTAAATCAAGGATGTGGTGTGTATGAGCATGATCGTTCACTTTTGCTAACTGTAGACGATGTGTGCGTGTTGAAAGGGGGTCTGACGACGCTGCTTGCCTTGTTGCAGTGCAAACCGGCCTCGGCACAACTGACACAAGAAATCACACGCCTTACCCGGCTGAAGACTCTCATAGAGAGTACGTTCTCAACCACGCAGGATTGACTCAGCCGTATTTTTCAAGAGAGCTCATTCAAGTTTTGGGAAAGGAGACTCCACAAGCAATTTATCGATGAAATCTTCCCAGTTTGCTTGGTGATATGTATAGGTGAACTCATGAAGAACTGGATTGGCTACGATGTGCATGTAGGCAAACACGCGATCATTTTTTATTGAGATCCACCGCTCCATATCAATAATTGGCTGATTCTTTTTGAGAGTGAGAAAATCTACTTCCGTTTCATCTGGCATACGGCAAGAGACACTCTCAAATGCTTCAGGAAACGACGAATCCGGCTGTTCGGTATATTTTCTCAGCCATTTGATCGGATCGTCGTTGAGGTCGGAAAATGTATCTAATAGGGCAAGCGAATAATACGCATCAACGATGCGATAAGGTATCTGGTTTATGAGATAGACGCGATGTTGCCGCAAAAGCTGCGTATTCTCTTCAATGCCCATCTTTTCTGCTATATTTTTATCCGCCAGAAATATGCCCGATGGAAATGCAAAGCGATAACTTATCTCTTTTACTGGCAGTTGTACTTCGTGGCCTTTACGTTTCCTGGGCGCGGGTCCTAGAGTAAATTTTCGCCTCGGCTCACATATATACGTGCCGCTACCAGGTTTGATGTCAACTTTATTTTCCGCTTCAAGGCGTTCCAGGGCCGAGCGAACCGTCTGGCGGCTTACATGCATCTCTTCGGCAATGTCTTCCGCTGCTGGAAGTCGTTCTCCAGGCTTATAAAAGCCTTCTACAATACGCTCGGAAAGTTTTTCTGCCACCTCATCGATTTTTGTCATGCGTGTTATATCTCTGCCACTCTCATATTCACTTACGAGTACATACTGGTTAACTATACCATAGAATTTTGTCTCAGGCTATAAATGGGAAAAGATGCCTGAGTGCTTATACCAGGCCCTTTTGACCTTTCGTTTGTATGATTCAAAATACCAAATTCTCTAACCCTTGACAAATAAGTACGTACTAATTATAATATTAGTACGTACTTATTGGGCTGACTCAGCTCTGAATGATGAAAGGAGGTCACATTGCTATGCCAAAACATACGTCGTTTTCACAAGGCGCTCCTCTTAAACGAGAAAAGTGTCCAACGAGAGAACGCCCACCTATTGACGTGAGCCATGTATCACAATTGCTTACAATTGATCAGGTTGCTGATCGTCTTCAAGTGCACCGCACGACTGTCTACGATTTTATCAATCTGAGTGGTTTGAAAGTAACGCGTCTAGCTTCTCGTGCGGTGCGGATTGATGAGGCAGATTTAAAAGTGTGGATTGAGCAGCGAAAGGCTACATCATGAAACAAAAAGCTGACCTCGTTGATTACAGCGCCAGAGTCAGCCAGGTGCGTAATGCACGAACCATCGTTGCCGGTGGTGTACCCGGCGTTATCGTAACGCGTTGGAGTCGAGCATCAAGTTTTTGCAAACACAAAGGTGAGTAGAAAGAAATGGTACGGACGACACATACTTCTCAGTCAAGGATGCAGGCCGTGGGACGTGGTGCACGCTTCAGACGGAGCTTTGCCCAAAGCACGTACATCACTGCTTCCTGGACCTGGTTTATGGTGTTGGCTGGCAATGCAGCGGAGCCGGTTCTGGTCTCTTCGGTGCTTTATGCTTCCGTTAAATTGTTGCCGATTATCCATTTCCCACCTCAATTTGATGTAGTAGTGTTTGTCGCGCAGTTCATCGCTCTGGACGTTGGCGGTCTGAGCTTAAATAGGCTTGCTGACCAGGCGCTTAAAGAAGGAAATGTAACGGGTGCGAGGCTGGCAAAACGCTTGAGCATTGCTCTGGTAAGTGTGATGTTAGCAGGCGTAATTATCGCTGGGATAGATCAAGTGGTAAAGCTGGATGGGCAGATCAGCACCATTGTTGATACTATCCTGCTCATTGGCCGTGCAATTATGTCTGTGCTCTATAGTCGTGTTATTCATGCTCTTAAAGAAGACGCCTTTGAGGCTGACGAGGAAGCTGCGCAAGAATTCATGGCAGAGGCTATGAGCGCTTTGACCAGGCAGATCAAAGCCGATCAAGTTGAGCAGACAATTATGCTTCGTGAATGGATCGCGACAACCGTCAACGAGGTCGTGTCTGACATAAAGACTGAACAATTTGAGCTGCTGCGAGATCTATCCCAGCAACAGGAGAAACTATTCAACTTGTTGGATGTACAGACGCAGGCAGAATTAAGAGCCAAAGAGCCGCTGACTTCTACACTTGTGGAGGCAGTGACGGCAGTTCTTGAGACATCACTCACTCGTCATGCTGTCCCACTCGTTGCATCAGAAATATGCGAGGGAGACTCTTGTGAGACAAAAAATAATTCACAGGGAGGTGTCTCAGAAAACAGCACTGTCTCACTAGAAACAGGTGTATCCCAAAAGCAGATGTCTCATGAGACAGATTGTGCCGAGCCAGGTATAAGTAAGATTGTCATGAATGAGATCGATAAAGCCGTGTGGCCGCTGCTGGATGCTGGTAAGACAGTGCGTGCTATCGCAGCCGAGAGCTCTATCAAGAACGCAACGGTAGGTCGAAGTCGTTTGCGCTGGTCTGAAGCACGACGCGCTGATTCTGCGTCTCCCAATCAGCCTGGTGATCGGTCCCATGAGGTATTGCCTGATGAGACGTGTGTTGATGAATTTCAGGCAGATGTCTCATGAGACAGTGAACTAATCGACCACAGATTTTACTCTATGTCTCTTCGTTGAGACAAAGATTAGAGATAGGATTACAAAAGAGATTAATAGATTATGAAAAGACGACCTCATGTCCTATCGTCCGCATGTACATGAGTCAGTTATATGTTTTCAAAACTATTGAAAGGAAGAGAAAATAGATGAACTATGAAACTATCAAGATGCTGGCTAAAGCGTCCCATGTCTCGGTAACAAACTTAATAGCACTCACTCCTCAGAACGACCCATTTTATATGGGTACTGAGCGTGATAAAACCTATGGGGCCTGGTTTCGCGATCTCTGGGCGCAATTTGGTTATACCACTGGCGTCCATATTCGACGTATGCATTATGCCATTGTCAGTCAGAATCCACCTGTATGTTTGCCTGGTGGCAAGCTGTATGAAAACACCGAGGCGTGCTGGAACGAGTTAACTAATGCATCGAAAGCGGCACGTTACCTGGAGTATGTAGACCCGGCAGCCTTTGTCGATCGTCGCAACGATGATCCGATGGACTATCTGGATTACTCGACCCGGTGCAAAGCCGATATCCATGTGTCGTATGTAGACCCCCAGGAGGATATAGCTCTTCCAGAACCACCTGCTTTACCTCACTACCTCCTTAATTGTGAGGCTTCTCAGCGCTATCACCTCGAAGTCTGGTGTGAGAAGAGTACTATGAACGACATACTGGTTCCTCTGACACGCGCTTACAGCGCTACCCTCCTTTTTGGCAAGGGGGAACTAAGCATTACCTCTGCTCTTGCGGCTATTAATCGATTTCAGCGAACCGAGCGTCCAGTACGCATTTTTTATGTCTCAGATTTCGATCCAGCAGGGGCCAGTATGCCTGTGTCTATGTCACGTAAGTTGGAATACTTTGTCCGCCATTACGAGCTTGATCTGGACATCAAAGTCTATCCTATTGTGCTTACCTACGCTCAGACCAGGCAATATACGCGTCTGTTGCCCACACCGATCAAGGATACCGAACGGCGCAAAGCAAGTTTTGAAGCGAAGTATGGAGGAGGCGCAATCGAACTGGACGCGCTGGAAGCACTCTATCCAGGTGAATTGGCCCACATTGTGCAGGGTGAGCTATCACGCTACTATGACTCCGGTTTAAGCAGTCGCATGTTCCAGACACAGCAGCAGGTCTGGACGCAGCTACTAGAGAGGGAGGATGAGATTACATCGCAGTACCACGAAGAAATTCAAATGATAAACGAAGAATGGCAGGCTTTAGAGAAAACTCTGGTAGGGAATTTGACTGCACACATGGCCCGACGTATGAAAATCTGGCAAATTGTGCAAAAAACGTTAGAAGAGCAGCGGCCAGTAGTTTCTGCTGAAGATATTCCTGAAGCCAGAGAGGCCTGCGAGAGGTCGGGAGCTTTGTATGACAGCACTCGTGACTATCTGACACAAAACAGCATTTATCAGGCTCACAAGGCCAACATGAACAATCTGGATGTCGCGTAAGCGCTTCCACTCAAGCAAAATAGGAGAAATTTACACTTATGAAAGCATCTAACTATACACCATCATCAGCTCAACCAGTTTTATGTTCACGTTGTGGTCAGACACCCTTGACACCTGGAAGGAAAAGCGGTTTGTGCAGCTCATGCATTCGTCGGAGCCGTGTAGAGCTAAGCGCACATGCTTTTGTCGCCTTTCCTCATCAACCCTGGGTAATCCTGGATACCGAAACGACCGGATTGAAGGTTGGGCAGGACGAGATCATTGATCTCGCTATTATCTTTGCCGATGGGACGCCTCTCTTCTCTTCGCTTGTTTGCCCACTGTCCCATCGCGTCGATGGAAGCGAGGCATAATTGATCCATCATATTACAGATCAGGAGCTACGCAGTGCTCCCACTCTCGCTCAGATCTGGCCGAGGATAGAAAATCTGCTCAATGCGGTTCAAACGGTCATTACCTATAACGCTCCTTTTGATCGTCAGATGCTGGCGAGTAATCTAAAGCTTGCGAGAGCATCTCTGCCTGATCATCTCGATTGGTGGTGTTTGATGGACGCCTTTGCCCATTGGCATGGGAACTCACGCAAGTTCTCACGCGGTGGATACGAGAAAACCACCTACCAATGGCAAAAACTCAGTGCAGCCTGTCAGGAGTTGGGAGTCGAAACGCGTGATTTTTACGCGGAACATCGGGCGTTAGGAGATGCGCAACGCGCACACTCGGTTTTGCTTGCGCTGGCCCAGCGCTGGCAGGATCCGAAGAAACGTCGAAAGAAGCTCCATTGAGCCACATAGGATGCCCACGAACGGACTCATTCGTTCGTGGGCATCTATTAGACATCCTGTCAGGTATCGTTTAGTCAACTCTTATTACTCTTGAGAGCTAAGCAAAAAGTGAGATCCACCTATGACCGATCAGCCACAGTATGAACAAATGCCAGAGCCGAAGAAGCTAAAGCGTCAGAGGAAACCTAAAGGTCGTGGCAATGGTGAGGGTTCTGTATTTAAACGTTCTGGTGAACGTACAAAGCCCTGGGTGGCGCAAATTACGTTGGAGAATGGCAAGCCAACGGTAATAGGCTATTTTAAAACGGAAACTGAAGCGATCGCTGCGAAGAATAAAGCACTCCGCGAGTTGGAACAAAATGTTTGGGTTGCCAACTCCAGGCAGGCGTTGGGCGAATATCTGAATTACTGGTTGGAGGATGTTCATAGATCATCTCTTAAAGTGACAACCTATGTAACTTATCGTCGTGTCCTGGATCTCCATCTTATACCCTCGCTCGGTCATATTCAGATCCAGAAGTTGACGGTACATCATTTACAACTATTTTATAGTGATCTGCTGCAAACGCTTAAAGCTGGCAGGATAAGATATATTCATGCTGTTTTACATACTGCGTTAAATCATGCAATTAAAGAGGGTCTGATAACAAGAAACATTAGTCAGAGCGTCCAACTGCCTCGCCGTAAGCAACCAGATTTGCAAGTGCTGACTCTTGAACAGGCCGCACAGCTTATAGAAGCGACCTCAGAAGATCGTTTCAAAATGCTTTTGACGCTAGCTATTACAACAGGGATGCGCCAGGGAGAAATTCTCGGACTGAAATGGCAAGATATCGATTGGGAGAAGCAGCAGCTTCAGGTGAGGCGCAGTATAGCACGCCTGAAAGGGCAGGGGATCGTCGAGATAGAACCGAAAACTACTCATAGCCGTCGTAAGATCGCGTTACCGCTCTTTGTAATGGAGCTTCTGAAAGAGTATAAAACGCGTCAGGAAGGAATCCGTTTGCAAGCAGGAGATCTCTGGCAGAATAATGATCTGGTATTCTGTGTCTGGCATGGAGGTCATATCCATCCCTCATTTCTGGACCGAGTGTTTCAACGATTTCTGAAAACAGCGGGTCTTGCCCATATCCGTTTTCATGATTTGCGACACAGTGCGGTGACGATTTTGTTGGAGATGGGTGTACCGGCTCAGGTTGTACAGGAAATTGCTGGTCACAGTAACATCAGCACCACCTTGGGAATCTATGGGCATGTGTTGCCTGGCCAGCAAGCAAAAGCAGTGAATCATTGGGATGGTAGACTGGGTAGCGCCAAATCGAGTGAGAGCTGCGAACGCTTACGCCTGCAATGGCAAGGATATAGTCCTGCCACGAAAGCTTGCCTGGAAAGATTGCTAAAACTGTATGGTGAAGATGCTGCCAGGCTGGCGCTTGAAGCGATCAAAGGCCTATAAGTAAGTTACAAACTTTGAGCTTTTCTGAGATAAAACATATTTGCTTTGCTGAAAATGTTGAGACGCGATTCATTTATGAATGACCA
>DAOTTL010000053.1:0-50065 GCA_034438135.1 Ktedonobacteraceae bacterium
TTGTCCTCTGTCGCTTCTGGCGACAGAGGACAACAAGAGCAACTGGTGTGGAGTGTGGCGCATTCGCGCCACACTCCACACCAGTTGCTCTTGTTTACACATGGGGTGGGGTGGCCTGCCAGGCCGACGCAGCAGATCGGCAAGAACCCTCTACTTGTAAGGGGGTCTGGCCACTGCTGCGCCGTGACTGTTGAGAAACCCTGACAAGAGAGCAAGCGGCAATTGACAAGTATTTTTCTCTCTTCGTACAATACACAAGAAGAGAGGACTCTTCTTTTCTGGATCGGCAAGACAAGAAAGGGCACGTTGGACATACATGCAAGAAGCACAACAGGATCAACAAGTCATTCATCCCTGGGTACAAGAAGGACTTCAGCAGATACGCGCAGGTGTTGGTTTCCTCGATGCGGGTATTGACTGGCATCAGTCATCTGATTACGCGCAGGCGGCAGAAGAGCTGGGATACGACTCGATCTGGGTACCCGATCACCCGCTCTTGATGCCTGATTGCTGGGCTCACCTGGCAGCGCTGGCCGCCACCACCCACAAGATCCGCCTGGGCACACTCGTCAATTGTGTTTTTTATCGTTCTCCCCTTGCCCTGGCCCGAGCTGCCAATGATATTGACCGTTGGAGTCAGGGAAGACTTGTGCTTGGCTTGGGTATTGGAGACTTCGGCTTTGAATTCGCGCAGTTGGGCATACCCTTTCTCAGTACCCGCGAGCGCCAGGAGGCTCTGGGAGAGGTAATTCAGATCTTGAAAGGAGTCTGGAGCGTGTCCCCTTTCACGTTTACTGGCAAGTATTTCCAGATCCAGCAGGTCCAGGTCGCCTTTGGACCAGTCCAGCAGCCGCATATTCCTCTGCTGATCGCCGGAGGTGGCGAGCGCGTCACTCTGCGCCAGGTCTCCCAGTACGCCGACGCCTCCAACTTTGGGCCGTATGTCGAGACTGGCAGCGCCTTCACCATGGAAGATGTTGTGCGTAAAAACAACGTGATCGACACGCACTGTCAGACGTTTGGACGCCCCTCAACAGCCGTTCTCCGCACCCACAGCATTATTCCCCTGCTGCTGGGAAAAACCCAGGCAGAGGCTGAAGCCAAGCGTGAACTGATACCGCCCCCGATGCGCAGCTTTATGGACGCCACAGCCATGGTCGTAACAGTCGAGTCAGCGATAAGTTTCTATAGCGCCCTCGTCCGCTCCGGTATGCAGTACTTTATCATTATTGTCACGCCAGGCGATATCGAAACCCTGCAATTGTTCAAAGAGCAGGTTTTACCGGCAGTTGTCAACTAATATGATCTTCTTGTTAGCTTCGCAGATCTCCTGATGATTGATCGTGCATCTGCGTTGCCAGGAGTTGTTGCTGTTGCTGAACTGCTGATTGCAAGTGTTTCGGGATCTGCTGGCCGCAGATCTTAAGATATGAGGCCAGAAATACCGGATCATGGCGCAGGAATGGAAAATCGGTAGGGACCATATGGCGAATCACCAGAAGAGGGATTGGCGTGCGCAAAGGGCGAAACGCTGTGTTCCAGAGGCCTGGTTCATTGCAGCGAGCATGGAACTGCCCAATCATCAGTCCAGCATCGACAAATGGAGGCTTGAGTTCACGCTGTAGATCATCGATAATCGTTGATGCTTTCTCTGCGGACAGATAGGGAAAAAGGATCAAGATCGTCTTATATTGGGCCTCAGTTTTGGGTTGCACAGGTTCGAGCGCGAGAAACCAGTTGCGATAGAGTAGTAGCTGCTCCCTGACTTGCGCTAATGAGACATCGTGTTCTTGATAGACCGCCATGCGAAAATGATGCCTTGTGATAGAGGTGCGGGTGTAGGGACAGACCGCACCATCTCGTCCAAGTTCAGGATGTGGGCGATTGAGAAATGTCTTTGCCCAGTCCAGAATAGTCATGAGCGCCTGGTAGTGTTCGCGTACAAGTTCTGGCTGATGTTCCTCTGGTTTTTGCAGATCATCCACCTCTATAAGCGACAGGTGTGTATGGCTGTGGTGAAAAAGCATGGTGCCTCCGGTATTGCTCTCTAGCTGGCGTTACAAAGAGCAGTGTGCCCTGGAATCAACAATACCTACCTACAAAAACGACCAATAGCTACTGAGACACGCTCCTATGCCAGCGTAGATGACCGGGTTAACGGCACAACGGTCGCCTGCGCCAGGGAAACCATGTCTTTGGGATTGAGTTCGATTTCGTTGCCAATTTCTCCTCCTCCGATCAAAATAGTCGGCAGGGAGAGCAACTCCTCATCTACAAAGATGGAGATACCCTGAACTCCCAGAGGAGAGACGCCGCGTGAAGGATAATCCGTGATACTCTGCAACTCCTCGGCACTGGCCATATGGACCCGTTTGGCGTGGACAAGTTCCGCCAGCAATTTCAGGTTTATCTTCCGATCGACGGAGCAGACCGCAAGACTATATGTTTTGTCTGGCTCGGAACTGAATACCACCGATTTTGTAATGTAGGATAAAGGATATCCAAGAGCCTGAGCGAAATCTTGCGGGTTGCGAATGGGAGTAGGGAGGTCCGCGTGTCTGTGCTCAGTGTATAAAATAGGGGACGCGCTAAGAATCGCATGAATCTTTGGGTGCATCTACTTAAAGCCCTTTCTGGAATGAAATACGGGAACGCATGGAAAAACAGTGCCTCTCTTCAAAAACAAGTGGAATGCATGTCTTGCAAGAGAGGCACATGATGATTACTGCGCTCCTCGTGTGTGAGGTGAAACGCCTAGCTGAGCGTTTCGAGATAGTGCAGCACTGCTTCGGCCTGCTCAGCACCAGCTTTCGCGTGGTTGAGCAGTGAGATCCCGTGTGGACCCTTGGAGGTTGCCAGGTGAGGATGTGCTGCCAGGATAGATTGCACTGTCTCCAATTCTCCCAGCATCGCCGCTGAAAAGATATCGGTACGTGCTCCCTGCTCAATCAGAAAGAGCGCGATATCTTTGCGACCCATGTGCGACGCAGCTCCCAGTCCGGTCTCCCAGTCGCCCCCACCCCAATCCCAGGCGGCATTTAACAGAGCTGGTTCCTGAGCCAGCAACTCTTTGACACGGTCGAAATCTCCATGAGAGTTACCGACAAAATCGCTCACCAGCTCGGGACTCAATGCTTCTCTTTTCTCCATAATGGTTTCTTCCTTTCATGTTCTATATGATCTCAGTGATCCAGAGGATTCAGCGAGACAGGTACGTTGTTCTCAAGAGCTGAATACACACAGCTTTATAAACTACTACATACGACGCTATTGTATCACAAAAAGCTTCAGGGATTACAGAAAATAGATCTTCGGATTCTACAAGGATTTTTATTTGTTGAGTTATTAAAAATCCAACAGGCGTGCTTTAAAAATGTATTTTCTAGCAAGAGTAGTTTCACTTTTATTGTGAGTTACTCACCTCCTCCTGATAAAAGGGAGTGCCTTGCCCCTTGAGCCAGTTGCTATACTGATCGCGATAATGGCGCGAGAAGACGCGACCAGATTGTCCACCGGGTATATTGTACAGACCATCTTGCTCGTGCGATGGCGAAATGACCAGACGGATCGTCACTCCATAGCCAGGTGCGGAGGCACGAATACTAAAGGGTGTGCCCGCCAGGGGTCGAGCTGGCATATTCAGCAGCTTGCCCAGCAATGGAATGGCGTAGCCTAATGGGTGTCTAATGCGACTTCTATGTTGCTGCCCCCAGGTGATCTGGTTCAAAGCCTTCCGACGAGATTTCTGACGCACCTTCTGTGTACACTCTTCAAGCGTAGCAATGATCAGCGCCTCCCAGTCCGGGTAGCTCTCTTTGCAGGGAAAGATCTCAGGTTCCCGCTCTGTTAACAGGAGGCGCAGCGGCAGCTCCATCGAGTTCCAGCCATAGATAAACTGCTCGTCCGCTTGCAGACAGAGAGCGAAGTATGCTTCAAGCACGCGTTCAGCGAGCAATTCACGAAATGCGGTGAGCAGTACGATACCTCGACTATCGATCTCGGCGCGACCATCCCATGCTTCAAGTTCGTCCCTGACTTCTCGCAGGTGTGGACGGCTTGCCAGCGTCTCTGGTGTCAGGAGGGTAAGCGCCAATTGTTGGTAAAATTCGTAGAATGTACAGGTGCTATCGAGCTGAAGCGCGAACATGCTCTCTTCGGTCGCTTCGTGAATATCTCTCAATTGTTCACTTATACGCCTGGCCCGGTAACCGCTGGCATAATTATAGCCGATAACATAGGGATGTCTAGCGCCTGTTGTACGATTGTTGGCCGTCGCGAGGAAGCCTGCTGGCGGATCAACGATGCAGGGCATCTCCTCTGGCGGCACATAGCCTTCCCACCCGTCTGCCTGATCGGTCCAGGGTGTGCTGGCAAAACCATCGTTAGCGCGACGCAGAGGGATCTTGCCACAGATCGTCCAGCCGATATGACCTTCAGCATCGACAAGCATGGCATTCATCGGGGGAGCACCAAAATCATGCATTACTTTGATGGCATCATCAACGGTGTGAACTCGATCCATGTTGAGGATCGCGCAATTCATGGCATCTGGATCGAGCGCTGTCCAGCGCAGCGCGACAGGCTTTCCGAGAAGTGGCTGCGACGAGACTGGTCCCCAGATCGTTGAGCGGATCGTGACCTCTACTGGCTGCTTTCCGCGCACTTCAATCTGCTCTTTTGTCATCGTAAATGGATGCCAACCATCGGGAGTGTTGTACATCTCATCCTGCTCCGGGTGCTGCTCAATCTCGATCAGATCGAGAAAATCGCCGCTGGTGTTTGTGAAACCCCAGGAGACGAAGCTATTGCTCCCAAGCATCACACCCGGCAGCCCCGGTACGACCATACCAGACAGTGTTACATCGTCATAATGAAGTTCCGCTTTATACCAGATACCGGGCATGGTGAGCGAAAGGTGCATATCGTTCGCCAGAATCGCCCGTCCGTCGCGGGTACGAGTCGGCCCGATGACCCATCCGTTTGAGCCTTTGACCTGCTGGATCTCGTCGCTAAATGGCTGTGCTGGCACCTCATTTGTGTGTTGTAACAATGCTTTTAGCGAGTCAATGGGAAGTGGAGGCAGTGGCCGCCTCCCTCTCATTCCGCCGAGCAACACCTGAGGGTAAGCATCTTCATCAGAGGTGAAAAAGTCCAGCACATCTTTGGGCAGCGTCTGACGCATAATGCTCGCGCTGCGTTTATAACGTTCCGCGACACTGGTCAGGTCTTGAAAGATATAGAGACCAATAAGAATACAATCCTCAAGTGTCCAGGGTCCTGGTGTATAGCGCAACAGTAGACACTCAAAGGGTCGGCGTGGATGTTTATTTCTATAGGCATTGACGCCATCAGTATACGCCTGCAACACCTGCAACTGGTCGGCGGGCAGGCGAGTGAGCACCGCCCCGGCAACGCGTTGAAAGCCCAATGTACGCTGCTTGATGTCGGATTTCACGGCAAAGCTGCCAAAAATCTCAGCCAGATGACCGGAGACCATGCGACGGAGGAGATCGATCTGAAAGAGACGATCGCGGGCAATCAGGTAGCCCAATGCCCAGTACGCATCTTCCCGCGACGCGGCCTTGATTGCAGGTACACCGAACTCGTTTAACACAACGCGTACCTCGGAGTCACCCGTATGGAGAAGCAGGGTACTCCTCTGGCGGGTTCGTTGGAGACGGAGCATAGCAGCAAGGGCAAGGCATGCAATAAGCAGCAGCACGCCCAGCAAGGCGAGTATCATACCTGTCGTTACTCCCATATCGGTACTCTCTCCTTTCCAAGAACGCTTAGATAGAGCCGTTCGTTGTCTCTGCTCAATGAAGCGACTGGACTGGATCGGCGACTTTGCAGTACTCCTGTAAGATCGAGAGCTGCTGGAGTCCCCCGATAACGGTGTCGAGATCGAGTCCAAAGTCGATCAGGCAGGCGATCTCATCGACACCAATGGCGGCGATCTTCTTGAGCAGCGGCTGACTGGTTGTCGGTGTTCCGAACAGGGCGCTATTCTGGTAGTAGCGTTCAAAGGCATGTTCGAGTAAGACCGCCTCATCCTGGGCCGAAAATGCTTGACGATCGATCTCACTCTTGCGATTCTTTGCTAACTGTGCGTGGAGATCGAGATTGCTGCGCAGGTAGCTGATCATCGGCTCATGGACGATTTGACGTACCTCTGCCGGGTCAGTTCCTATAAAGGTATGGAGCATCAAGGCAACCGTACGGCTACTCGGATCAAACCCATGCTCCGCCAGGGAGGAGCGATAGAGCGCGATTTTGGGCGCGATCTCCTCTAGACTCTGTCCGATCAGCGAGGTCAGCAGATGTGCTCCAATCTCGCCCGCTTTCCTATAGGTCTCAAGACTACCAGAAGAGCTGATCCAGATCGGCAGACGTGGCTGAAGCGGCTGAGGATAGAGACGAACGGTAACCTCGCTGCCATCCGGGCGCTGATAGGGAAGACTCTCCCCGGCCCACAGACGATGGATCGTTTCGATGCTCTGATACATAAGCTCTTTGCGGTTCTCGAATGGTTCGTCTGTAAAGACAAAGTCATTGATAAACCAGCCAGAGGCGAAGGCAACCGAGACGCGCCCACCTGAGAGGTTATCGACGACCGACCATTCTTCAGCGACTCGCAACGGATTGTGCAATGGCAGCACAACGCTTCCCGCTCGTATCTCCAACTGGGCCGTTACCATCGCAAGCGCCGCACCCAGCAACGAAGGATTCGGATAGAGGCCTCCGAATCTATTGAAGTGTCGCTCAGGGGTCCAGATAGCTTTGAAGCCATGCTGGTCGGCGAACCTGGCGCACTCGGTCAGAAGACGATACTTTTGCCCTGTGTCGTTTGAGCCATCATCAGAGAAGAAGAAGAGGCTAAAATGGAGATCCTTCTCAAAGGGCATGCCCTGTTCCGCGTCGTCTTTCATGTCCGCGTAGAACGGAGAAACAGTTCGCGGCTCTGTAGAGGCCTGCCCAGGTGTATTTCTCTCTTTGAGCTTTTTTTCGAGTAAGGCTCTTTTATTATCCGGAAGTGCCTGCAAGCGTTTTTCTAACTCACTCATCGTTATTTCCTCTGTTCCTCTTCAATCAAAAGAAGTTCAACTTCTTCTTCGGAGAGACCTTCGATCTCTTGTAAGAGACTTTCGAGATTATCATCGTCGTACTGAGGATTGAGCTGGTCGGCAATCGCTTTGGCGAGACCTGCAACTGTGTCCTCCGCAAAGAGCGTTTTCATGGGCAGATTTGTGTGAAAGGCCTCACGGATCTTCCAGAGAAGTTGTACTACCATGAGTGAATGACCACCAAGCTCAATGAAGTGATCGTAGATGCCGATCTGCTCGATGCCCAGCGCATCCTGCCAGAGTCCCACAAGGATCTCTTCGATCTCGTTGCGTGGCGCAACATAGGTACTGCTGGTGGATGTTGCCGCTTTGCGTGCGACGTTTGCTTGCGTGATCTGCTGTGTCCAGAAGGTGCGTGCAAATTGTAAATGGTTCTCGATAGAGGTTGGAATATCCTGGGCTGAGACAATTACCTGTGAGCAGGGCAACCGCAAGATCTGACGTAGATATGCCAGTCCTTGAGGGAAGGTAATGCCTTTCTCTGTGCGCATCTGCCTGATCTGACTTTGGAGTTCCGGCATAATCTGCATCTCCGCACTCTGCCATGAGTCCCATTGCCAGGCATCCCAATCGATCGCGATTGTCCGTACGCCGGTAGTGGTCTGCTGATACTGCGCGAAGGCTGCAAGAAATGCATTCGCTGCGATGTAATCAACCTGACCAATGCCGCCGGTAATGGTGGTGAATGAGGAGAAGAGAATAAAGAAATCGAGTTCTCTCTCTCGCACCGCCTGAGCCAGATTGAGCGTACCAGTTACTTTCGGTGCAAACACCACATCGGCTACCTCTGGTGTTTTTAGCTGGATCAGGCCGGAACCAGGAACACCAGCCAGGTGGAGTACGCCGTGTAGCGTGCCAAAGTGCGCCATGGTTTGCTCAACGGCAGCTTGCATCTGGAGTGGATCGGTGACATCGGCGGCGAGGATCAGGGTTTTACCACCATGTTCTTCGATGCGCTGAAGCTGACGGATACGCTGACTCGTACGATCCTTCTCGTCATGATTGGCGAGCCAGTCGATCCACTCGTCTTGCTCAGGCAGTGCTGTACGCGAGAGCAGAACAAGTTGCGCCTGGTAGTCGCGTGCGAGCTGCTCAGCCAGTCCAAGCCCGATGCCCCCAAGACCGCCAGTGATCAAGTATGTGCCGCCCTGACGAAAAGTGGGAAGCGTGCTTTGAGCAGCCAGATGTTGAGATGAGATTGCCGCGAAGGTCTGTCGCCAGCGATGTGTGCCGCGATAGGCGACGGGCGTAGCGATCTCGGAGCTGCCCATCTCCGCCAGCAATTGATCGAGCACGCGGCGTGCCTGTCCCATTGTGCGTGGATAGGAGATATCTATCAACTGACAACGCACCCCTGGATGTTCTAGCGCAACTACCTTTGCTGGTCCGAGCAAAAGCGCCTTTTGTGGCTGTAGTGGCTCCTCCCCACTGATGCTATTGAGATTTGTGGTGACAAGCAACAGGTGCAGATCCTCTAATTGCTGGCTATGGCTGAGCGCCTGCAAGAGGTAGAGCACAGTATAGAAGGTGTACTCAGGGAACAATGCCTCCACATCTGGCTGCCAGTCATCGTCTGGGAGCGCATTCCACATATGGAGCACCTTGTGGATGCGCGGCGACTGATGCAGTACCTCCTGGAGGAGGCGATCATAGTCTTCATGGTTGCCGGGATCGATGACGTATGTGCGCTCATCCACTTTTGTAAAACTTTTGCCCGGTCGCACACAGGTGACTATGTAGTGCGCATTCCCCAGGTGTGCTGCTATATCTACCTCCCCGAGGACAGACTCATTGAGGAAGGCGAGCACATGTTGCGTCTCCGTTGTGGCTGAGAGATCTTGCGGTGGTGAGATCGACTGTTGCCAGAGAGAGGTGGCGAGTCCCGTCTCGTTCGTTAATTGTCCATGCGCCTGCTTGCTGGCTGGTATATTCAACCAGTGATGTTCGCGAGCGAATGGATAGGTTGGCAAGGCGATCCGCTGGCGAAGTTCAGCGGCGTACATTTTTTGCCAGGCAATCGGCAGACCCACCAGCCAGAGCCGCGCCAGGGTTGTCAACAGGAAGGCGCTATCAGGTTGCTGTCCATCATTTTCCTGTAAGGTAGGTACGATTATCATGTCACGTGTAGCTGTTGCCTGCTGACGTACAATTTTATTGAGCGTCTGTCCAGGTCCGACTTCGATCAGCAAGGGGTTCGGGTTGGCAAGCAACGTCTGTAGACCTGACTGCAAACGCACGGTTGCTCGTAGCTGTCGTACCCAGTACGCAGGATCGGTCGCTTCAGTATCTTGAATCCAGCTCCCGGTGACGTTCGAGATGTATGGGATGCGTGGTGGATTGAGCTTTACCTTGCGGACCTCACTGGCGAAACGTTCAGTAATCTCGTCCATCATCCATGAATGGAACGCGTGGGAGGTATGCAGCTTATGGCTATGCACATCGCGCCGGATAAGGCGACTTTGCAGCGCTTCAATCGCTTCCGCCGAACCGGCCACCACTACCATGTCGGGACCATTGATCGATGCGAGCGAGATCTGTTCGTTGAGATACTCACGCACCAGATCCTCAGAGAGGGCGATGGAGAGCATATCGCCAGGCTGGCACTGCTGCATCAGTTCGCCACGACGTGTCACGAGCAATAGCGCATCTTCAAGACTGAGTACGCCTGCCAGGCTGGCCGCGACATATTCGCCGATGCTATGGCCGATCATCGCCGCTGGTTGGATACCCCGGTCGAGCAGGAGTTGGGCCAGGGCATACTCAATGATAAAGAGTGCTGGCTGGGTAAATTGCGTACTATAGAGCTGTTCCTGGGTCTCCGCGACCCGCTCGGGGGAGGGATAGAGCAGCTCTCGAATGTTGATTGTGCTGGCGCTATAACGCATATATAAGGAAGAGCAACGATCGACACTCTCTCGAAAGACTGGCTCGTTCTGATAGAGGTCATGGGCCATGTTGCTGTATTGCGCTCCCTGACCTGGAAAGAGAAAACAGATATATGGCTTCAATGGCTGTATCTCGCCCGTGAGTACTGGCGGGACAGCAGGAGTAGTCAGCGCTGCTTGCGCGTCGGATAGATCGTTGCAGACGAGTGCGCGACGATAGGTAAAGGCGTGACGCCCAACCTGACTGGTATAGGCGATATCGGCGAGCGCTTGCTCTGGATGCTCGCGCAGGTGGGTCTGCATATTGGTGCTCGCTCGCTCAAGTGCCTCAGGTGTCTGTGCTGAGAGTAGCAAAAGATGATGAGTGCGAGTGGACGCCTGTGGCTTGCTGACCGGTGCCTCCTCAAGCACCACATGCGCATTCGTCCCGCCAATCCCAAACGAGCTGACGCCCGCGCGGCGTGGGTGATCCTTGCTCGCGGGCCATGAGGTCAACGACTGATTGATATAAAATGGACTGTGCTCAAGGTCGATCTGTGGATTAGGTCGCTGAAAATGCAGGGTCGGCGGAATCTGCTTATGCTGGAGGGCCAGCGTCGTCTTGATCAAGCCAGAGATACCAGCCGCGGTATCCAGGTGACCTATGTTGGTCTTCACCGAGCCAAGCGCACACGCATGCTGTTCTTTGACGGAGGCGAAGATATGCTTTAAGGCGCTGAACTCGATGGGATCGCCAAGCGCTGTGCCAGTGCCGTGGGCCTCTATATACGAGATCGTCGCGGGATCAACCTGGGCCGCATCGATCGCCTGCTGGATAGCTTTGCGCTGTCCCTGTGTACCCGGTGCAGTATACCCGATCTTATCGCTGCCATCGTTATTGATGGCGGACCCCTTAATAACGGCATAAATGGTATCGCCGTCGTGAAGCGCATCATCGAGACGCTTGAGAACGACCAGCCCCAGTCCGTTGCCAAAGATGGTTCCCTGACCCTGCTCATCGAAGGCACGGCAGTGGCCATCGGGCGAGAGAATACTCCCCTCGGCATAGCGATACATCATTGGCTGCGGTGCGCGTACCGAGACACCGCCAGCCAGCGCCATATCGCATTCAAAGTCTAACAGCGCCTGACTGGCGAGATGCACCGCTACCAGCGAGGTGGAGCAAGCCGTCTGAATGCCAATACTGGGACCGCGCAGATTGAGCTTGTACGAGACACGGGTTGTAAGATAATCTTTATCATTGCCGACCGTCAGTTGCAAACCATCCAGGTCGGAAGCGCTATTGTTCGCGAGCAGAAGGTCCTTGATATACATATTGGTGCCAACCCCGCCATACATCCCGATCAGGCCGGGATAGATAGCGGGATCGTAGCCAGCATGTTCCAGGGCCTCCCAGGCACATTGTAGAAAGAGGCGATGTTGAGGATCCATCATGTCGGCCTCCTTTGGACTATAGCCAAAGAAAGAGGCGTCAAACAGATCTATATCTGTCAGGCGAGAAGATGCTTTGACGATTGATGGGTCGCGCAAGATGGCGCTATTCTTGATCTCTTGCTGTAGCTCTTCATCGCTGGCGAAGGTAATAGATTCAACACCATCCCGTAAATTAGACCAGAATTCGGCAATGTTCTGCGCACCAGGAAAGCGACCGGCAAGGCCGATGATCGCGACTGCGAACGTTTCGCTATCCTGATTTACAGCATCCGAGACCATAATCTTCTCCTTCAGGCTACCAGGCCGCCCTTACGGGCGGCGCTGCGAACGACAAAAGAGTATCTGCTCATGCTTCAGTTGTTGGTGTCGTACGAGTATTGGCGCGACGCTGACGAGCGTTGGCGCGTAGCTGAACGCGATCCTGCGATGAGATCAATTGCTCCTGTTCCACCTCCTGGGTTCTAAGATGGTTTGCCAGTGCCTCGACAGAGGTATGGAGGAACATGTCAACGATCGGAATGGTAATGTTCAGCTCAGTCTGCAACTCTCTGTGACCGCGAATCATGCTGAGCGAGTCCGCTCCGATATCAAAGAAATTCGCGTGCATGCTAATATGTTCGAGACCGAGAATCTTTTGCAATACCTTAGCAATAGTGCTTTCAAGCTCATCCTGTGGGGGACGGTCTTCTGCGATTGTTCGCGTCATGAATTCGACGGCAGGCAGGGCTTTACGATCCACTTTGCCATTGCTGGTGAGTGGCAGCTCATCGAGTATCATGATGCTCGCAGGGAGCATATAATACGGCAGCCTCTCTTTCATATAAAGCTGAATGCTTGCTATATCGAGGGACGGCTGTACTACCTGCTGACCGGTGCCAGAGGATGTGCTGGTCTCGATGACCGGCTGTACACGTCTACCGTTTTGTTGCGCGTGCGCGTCAACTGGCTGTTGTCCACCAATCAGACTATAGAGGAGTAGATGATCCTCATCGAGCAGGAAGTGTTCGCGAATGCGAGCAAAGTCGAGCGTACCGATCTGGCAGAGTCCCATTGAGTTCTCAAGCGCCGACATTTCCAGCAGTTGCGTCATCAGTCCGGCTTCCAGCAGACAGAAGTCTTTCGCCGCGCTCTGATAGAGTGGAGTGATAGCATCCATCTTACCGATCAAAAAGATTGAGAAGGCTGAGGAGCGTACCGCCTGTCGATTGGAAGGCCAGTGAACAGTCTCATCTATGGCGCTGGTCTCTTTAAGGAGGATCAGTTCATGTGCGATTGGATGGTAGTAGTAGGTTCCACCGACGTAGTGCTCAACACGTCCCGGCTTGATATAGACATAGGTCTGAACCGGGTAGATGCCACCCGCCGAGGCATACAGGTACCTGGGTTTGCCATCGACCAGCATCTGACGCAGACAACTTAGAAACTCGCTCAGTTGTAGCAGTGGAAGGGCCTCTTGCGCAAACTGTTGATAGCTATGGCGTGTCAGGTAGCGCTGCTCTGCGGCTGAATTCAGTGCTGGCGCGGGAAGCGACATGATGGTATCACTTACCGCGACCGGGCGTAGATTGAGATGCTGCGACTTAAAATCTGCTCTCTGTTGCAGATCGAGTAGCGGCTGTAATGGAACCTGCGTCTGAGGAGCTGGCGCTGTTGAGCTGACCATACTGACTGGCTCAGGGACGACGTAGGCGATGAGCGAGCGTGTGCCGCGTGCTTCGCCCTGCGCTAACACGACTGCATCCTTGATCTGTGGATGATCTTGCAGGGTCGCTTCAATCTCACCCAGTTCGATGCGATGGCCCTGAATCTTGACCTGTGAGTCCTCGCGACCGAGAAATTCGATCTCGCCGCTCGGCAGGTAGCGACCCAGGTCGCCGGTACGATAGAGCCGTTCGCCGCTCTCTGGATGCTGAATAAAGCTGGCGGCGGTTTTTAGCTCGTCTCGCCAGTAGCCCTGAGCGAGTCCGATGCCGCCGATATAGAGTTGTCCAGGTACCCATTGTGGACAGGGCTCAAACCGTTCGTTGAACACATGCCAGCTCTGATTGCTCAGTGGTTTGCCATACGGGATGCTCTTCCAATCGGCTCTAACCTCCGTGATGGGGGAGAAGATGGACCAGATTGAGGCTTCGGTCGCGCCACCCAGGCTGATAATCTGCGTTGTCGGATTTGTATGCCATAGACGCTCTGGCAGGGTGAGGTTGATCCAGTCCCCACTGAGCAAGGCCAGGCGCAGAGAAGAGGCCAACGCCTGCTCGCGCGTCTGGGCATACTCGATCAGCATTTCAAGCAGCGCGGGAACCGTGTTCCAGAGGCTTACCTGGTGCTTTTGCATCAGTTCCATCCATTGCTGAGGATCGCGCTCGGCACGAGCCCCAGGCATGACAATGCTGCCACCAGCCGCCAGCAGTCCGAAGATATCATAGACCGAGAGATCGAAGTTGAGCGCTGAGAGTGCCAGCACCCGGTCGTTGGACTCAACGCTGAAGCGCTGATTGATATCTTCAATAGTATTGAGCGCACCCTGGTGATCAATCATCACGCCCTTTGGCAGTCCAGTCGAGCCAGAGGTGTAGATGACATAGGCCAGGTCCGAGGGCTGTGTCTGGATCTCGTTGAGTTCACTGTGCGTATATTCGTCATCCTCCGCAATGGAGAGATGCTGGAGTCCTGCGGGCCAGCTTACCTCGTTGATTAGCCAGGGCTGTGTAAGTGCAATCGTTGCCTCCCCCTGTTGTAGTAGATAATGAAGGCGGGTTGTTGGTAAGGATGGGTCGATTGGTAAGTATGCTGCTCCAGCGCGGAGGATCGCCAGCACAGCGACGATCTGCTCCCAACCTTTCTCCATACAGACCGCGACGAGCTGATTTGGTTGAACCCCAAGAGACTGTAAACGATGGGCCATCGTCGCTGAACGCTGGTCCAGTTCTTGATAACTGAGCTCGCGACGTGTCGAGATGATCGCTGGTGCGTACGGTTGACGCTGTACCTGGGCCAGAAAGCCACTCTGCAAGAGGCCAGAGGAGATAGATGTACCGGTGGCATTGATCGCGTCACGTGCGCTCAACTGTGACTCCGGCACGAGATACGTGCGCGTTGGGATATGCCAGAGTTGTTCATCCTCGGCCAGACCGTGTAGCAGTTTTTTATAGACCGCGAACATGTCCTCGACCATACCTTCGGGGAAGGCTTCGGCGATATAGTCCCAACGCACGGTGAGATTGCCGGACTCTTCAGAGACCTGGTAGTCGAAGAGCGTCTGTGGACTCTGGGTGATACCCATCACGAGTTCGGCGGGGATGGGACTCTCGCGCTGCTCTTCACGTGTGTGTAGCGGCAGGGTGCTGGTGAAGACCACCGGCATCGCCGCGTCCAGCGTACTTCTGCGCTGGCGAGCAAGTTCACGCAGAACCTGGATACCGCTGAAGTGGTTATGATCGAGATCTTCCAGGAATTGCTTCTGGATATGTTGCGCGAACTTTTCAAAAGAGATTGGTTGTGTACGATCCACTTCAAACAGCGTCAACGATGTGAAGTCACCAATGAGATTTTTCGCATGCGGGTGCAGTGGGAGACAATTGTATGTTGTGGCATTAAGCGTGAAGCGCTGATGTTTGCTCCAAAGACCCAGGATCTCCGCATAGACCGCGAGCAAGAGACCTGATGGAGTAATACCGGCACGTGCAGCGCGTGCTTTCAACTTTGCCCAGATTGAGCGTTCCAATTCCCCGTGCTGACGTGCGAAGCGGGCATGTGTCAGGGACTGAAAATCCTTCTTCAAAGGAAGTTCGGGAGCCATTGGCAAGGTCTCCAGGCGGCTCAGCCAGTAGTCACGCGATTGATGATAGATGGCCGAGTGACGCAGGTCGATCTCTGCCAGCACGTAGTCGCGGAACGAGATATCGAGCGGTGGCAACTCGATCTCAGGGTCAAGATAGAGCTGACCGATCTCGCGATTGAGAATACTCAAGCTATCGGCATCTGTAATCAGGAGATCGATACTGAAGTAGATTTTGATGCGCTCGGCGTCCAGTTGATGCGCGGTGATCTCAAAGAGCGGCCACTGATCCGTTGTGAAGATCTGATGCGACATGCGCTCGCGCGTAGTGGTGATCTCATGGGTCGCTGTCTCTGGTTCGATTGTCCTCAGGTCAAGGTACTTGATCTCGTAGGGCGGAACCTCTGCCAGGATCTGCTGCCGACCATCCTGTAAGACGATCGCACGCAGCATATCATGACGTTGAATGAGACGGCGGACCCCGTTGGTCAAACGTGTTAGATCGACCCCGGTCGTATCAAATTCCAGGTAGATGTGAGCCGGGATGTCTCCCAGTTCAAACCCGCTATTGCGACCAACCCAGTAAGCTTGCTGGATATCGGTCAGGGGGAAGGGATCGTAGCGATGTGTGAGATCGGGTTCGATGAGAGGCAGGGCGGTGTAGACCGCGGTTCCGCTCTGGACTGCCTGTTGTAGCTGCGCCAGAACGAGCGAGAGCGAGGCAATGTTTGGAGCCTCGAAGATCGAGCGCAGCGGCATATTCACCTGGAAGGCATCGCGGATCATCGCGACGACACGAGTGGCGATGAGTGAATGACCGCCCAGTTCAAAGAAATTATCCTCGATGCCCACGCGATCGATCATCAAGGCCTGTGACCAGATCCCGGCAAGTATCTCCTGTTCAGGCGTTTGTGACTTGACATACGTGTGTTCCAGTTCTGGTCTGACCTGCTCAGGTACAGGAAGTGCGCGGTGGTCGATCTTCCCATTCGCTGTGAGCGGGAAGGTTGGCAAGAAGAGATAGAGTGATGGCACCATATAATCGGGTAGACGCGGCTGAAGGAACGTTCGCAACTCGCTAATGGTTGGCGTCTGCTCCGCGTCCCGCGCAATCATATAGGCAACCAGGCGTTTATTCCCTGGCATATCTTCGCGGAGCATGACCAGAACATCTTGCAGTTGAGGATGCTCGGCCAGGACCGCCTCGATCTCGCCCAGTTCGATACGGAAGCCACGGATCTTGACCTGATGATCGATGCGTCCCAGGTACTCAAGCTTGCCATCGATGCGGTAACGGCACAGATCGCCTGAGCGATAGAGACGTGCTTCAGGTACCGAACTAAAGGGATGGGCGATAAAGCGCTCGGCTGTCAGTTCTGGCCGATTGAGGTAGCCACGGGCCAGGCCAGCACCACCGATGTAGAGTTCGCCAGCCACGCCGGTGGGCACAAGCCGCAACTGACTATCAAGAATATAGGTTTCCAGGTCTGCGATTGGACGACCGATAACACTGCCACTCTCAAGGGCCAGCGATTCCTGCGTGATGGGTTGATAGGTAACATGTACCGTCGTCTCGGTGATGCCGTACATGTTGATAAGCTGCGGTTGCTGATCGTCGTGCCGCTCAAACCAGGCACGTGGAAGGCTCGGATCGAGTGCTTCACCGCCAAAGATAACAAAGCGTAGTGCAAGTGCCTGCCCGTTTTGTTCATCTTGCTCATTCAATTGTTTGAAGGCCGATGGCGTCTGATTAAGGACCGTGACCTTCTGTTCCGCTACCAGGGCGTAGAAGGCTTCCGGTGAGCGCGTAATCCAGTAAGGCACGATGATCAAACGGCCACCGTAGGCCAGTGCACCCCAGATCTCCCAGACCGAGAAGTCAAACGCGTACGAGTGGAAGAGCGTCCAGACATCATCGGGACCGAACTCAAACCAGGGCTGCGTAGAGGTGAGGAGTCGTGTCACATTGGAGTGATTGATGAGGGTTCCCTTCGGTTTGCCAGTTGAGCCAGAGGTGTAGATCACATAGGCCAGATTGTCCGCATTGACAGGCGTGGCAGGTGTGGTCACGGGGAAGGTCGAGAGAAGTGACTCAACTTCATCCAGATTTACCACCTGCGCTGTCAACAACGCCGGGAGTTGTTCGATACATGGCTGGTGGGTAAGCACCAGTTGTACCTGAGAATCTTCAACCATAAAAGAGAGTCGTTCAGCAGGCGTGGTTGGATCAAGAGGAAGATACGCACCACCCGCTTTGAGAATGCCCAGTAAGCTGGCAAGTAGTTCCGGTGAGCGCTCAAAGCACAGACCAACCAGGACATCGGGTCCCACGCCCCGCGTTTGCAGGTAATGGGCGATCTGGTTGGAACGAGCGTCGAGCTGCTCGTAGCTCACCTCTCTCTCTTCAAACGTCAGAGCAGTTGCCTGGGGAGCGCGTTGCACCTGTTGCGCGAAGAGTTCGTGCAGACAGAGCGCTGTCGGTTGTGGCGCTGGCTCAAACTGCGTATGGTTCCATGTGTGAAGCAGGAGTTGCTGTTCCTCAGGGGAGAGCAACATGGCCTGCTCGTAGCGCTGAGTGGGGTCCGCCGCCATCGCACGCAATGTCTGAGCGTAGTACGTACCCATCAGATGAATCTGTTCGCGGGTGAGCTGAGAGCCATCACACTTCAGATTGACATGGACATGTGAGGAGAACGGATCGACGCGGAAATTCGCGGCGATGGCAAAGCTGGTCTCCTCGTAGAGATAGTGGTCAAGAATATCCACATCGGCAATCTCTTGCAGGCTCTGATAGACGTGATAATGGGTGAAGTAGAAGAGTGTTTCGGAGAGCGACTGTCCACCTTGCAGGCTTTTGACTTCCGCCATGGGATAGCGACGATAGGGCAGAGACTCGCACTCTGCATCAAAGGTCGCTCGTACCAGATCAAGCCAGGTGCCCCCGTTCAGTTGTAAGCGGAAGGGCAGACTGTTAATGAAGAGACCCAGCACACGATCACCGTCGCGTGACTCAGGTCGTCCGCTCGACACCAGACAGGTGAGCACGTCGTCCAAACCACCGAGCAGACTCAAGACACGGATGTGCGCGGCGAGCAAGACATCTTTGATCGGCACAGCGGCTGTGAGTGCCAGATGTTTTAAGCCCTCAGAGGTCTGATCTGAGAGGGGCACATCCAGCACGATAATGTCGCGCAACTCTGATTTATCGGCAGGTGGAGCCTTCAGGCGTGGCAGCGAGAGAAAGGTGTTATCAGCCAGTTTTTGTGTCCAGAAATCCTGCTGCTCAGGGGTATTCAGGGCAGCAAGTTCGAGCGCGACAAAATCCTGAAAGCTTGTCGTGGGAGAATGAATCTCTGGCTGCTGTCCCTGCATCAGGCGCAGATAATTATGGAACAGTTCGGTGAGCATCGTGGCCTCACTCCAACCATCAAGAATTGCATGGTGGAAGCTGACCGTGAACTGGTACGCTTCGGAGGAGCGAATATGCACCGACAGGCGCATCATTGGCCAGGAACTGGTGTCAAAGCCAACCGCTTTCTCCTCCTCGATCCATTGTTCGAGATAGCGACGCTGCTCGTGGAAAGAACGATCTCGCAGATCGACGACGTGTAAGTTGATGTTGCCCTGGCGATGAACCAGTTGCAGGGGTTCGCTATACGTCGAGAGTTCAAACGAAGTGCGCAGGGCAGGATGACATTGGACGAGTATACCGATGGCCTGTTGAAGGTGCTCAACGGAGAGCGGAGCTTTGATATGGAAGCTTGTGATATCGTGATAGATGGATGACCGTGGCACCATCTCTTTATGAAAGATCATGCCTGCCTGAAGACGGGTCAGCGGATAGGCATTTTCGACATCCTCCGGGAGCATCTGCCGATCCTGGGACGAGATCATGCTATAGGGAGCAAGAGCCTCAGTTTCTTCTTCGGCTGTGGTACTCCCTCCAATTACCTGCGCGAGACCATGGATGGTTGGCTGATCAAAGATTTGATCAACGGTGATCTGTAGACCACGCTCCTGGGCCAGTGCTACGACCTGGATGCTACGGATTGAGTCGCCGCCGAGCGCGAAGTAGTTATCATAGATACCTATCTGCTCGATAGTAAGTACCTGTGACCAGACGCCGGTCAGAATCTGTTCTTCGCGCGTCGAGGGTTCGACGTACTCGTGGTCCAGAACTGGACGGCTGGCCTCTGGTACGGGCAGGGCGCGTTGATCAAGCTTGCCGTTGGTGGTCAGTGGCAGCGAGTCCATGAAGACATAGGCCGATGGCACCATATAATCGGGGAGAAACTGGTGGGCAAAGGCGCGAATATCGTTCACGCTATAGCCCTGAGTGACGGCGTGTGCAACCATGTATGCCACCAGACGCTTATTGCCGGGCGTGTCTTCGCGTGCGATCACCGCTACCTCTTGTAGGGCAGGATGACGTCCAAGGACCAGCTCGATCTCACCAGGTTCGATACGGAAGCCACGAATTTTAATCTGTTGATCGGCTCGTCCCAGGTACTCAATGGTGCCATCGTCCCTGTAGCGTGCAAGGTCACCGGACTTATAGAGACGTTCGCCAGGTTGATGACTGAATGGATGTGGCACAAAACGTTCGGCTGTCAGGTCTGGTCGGCGAGCGTAGCCACGCGCCAGGCCAGCGCCTCCTATATAGATCTCACCAGGAACACCTGACGGAACGAGGCGCATGTGAGCGTCCAAAATATAGAGCTGTGCATTGACGATGGGTGTGCCTATTGGAATCGCGCCCCCGACCGCTTCGCTGATGGGTACCTCGTAGACACTACATCCCACGACCGTTTCCGTCGGACCATATTCGTTGTAGATATGGATATCTGGCAACTCTTCCTGCCAGGTTGCTATATCATCAGCGAAAAGTGCCTCACCGCCGATAATCAGATTGGTAATGTGCGCGGAAACCTGTTTGTTCGCGATGAAGCGACCCAGCAAACGAACGTGAGCGGGGGTAAGCTTGATAAAAGAGTAGTCCATGTTCTCGTCGTTGAGGGCCTTTGTCAGATCATCAATGCCATGAGCGCGTCCAACAACCGTCACCTGTTGACCACAGACCAGGGGCGCGAAGAGACTGGTGACAGTGAGATCAAACGAGATGGACGAATGGACAAGAGCACCATTGCCTCCATAGGGAGTATAGGTACTCAGGCACCAATCCAGGTAGTTGGTCAGCCCTTTGTGTGGAATCATGACGCCTTTGGGCTGACCGGTCGAGCCAGAGGTGTAAATAACATAGGCCAGGTTATCGGGCGTGATGGCAGGGTCAGGATTAGCGCCGCTCTCCTGCGAGATGACGGACCAATCTTCATCCAGTGCAATGAAGCGACCGGTAAAGTCGGGAAGCTCGTTGAGCATCGCTTGCAGGGTCAGTACGATAGGAGCCTGAATATCCGCGAGCATAAAGCTCAGACGCTCCTGAGGATATCTGGGGTCCAACGGGAGATAGGCTCCGCCTGCCTTGAGGATGCCTAACAGGCCAACAATCATCTCCACGGAATTATCCAGATAGATGCCGACCGGTATATCCGCGCCAACGCCAGCTTTGATCAGAAAATGAGCGAGCTGGTTAGCACGGGCATTCAACTCGGCATAGGTCAGACTTTCTTGCTCGAAAAGGACAGCTCTATCATCGGGGGTCAGCGCGGCCTGCTCGGCGAAGCGCTGAAAAACACTCGGATTGTCCGATAGCTGATATGTTTCTGGATTAAAGGTCTCCAACTGAGCGTGGCGTTCCTGGTCCGTCACAAGCTCAATGGCCGAGCCTGGAATTTCTGGTGTGCGAACCACGATATCGAGGATAGACTGAAGATAGGTCGTCAGGCGTTTCAATTGCTCGCTGCTCCATGCACCTGTGTCGCAACGCAGCGTGACGAGCAGCGTCTGTGATGTCAGCAGACATGAGAGATTGATAGAGAATTGTTCGTTAAAAGTCGCGACATAAGCAACTGAGAATGTGGCACCATTGGCAGTGATGCTTTCACCTGCATCGATAAAGTCAAAGCCAGCATAGAAGGCTGATGATTGCGTGTGCGGAGAAAGTTCGTAGTCCACCTGCCAGTCCTGTGCCTGCTGGCGCATGGAACTCACGGAGTTGAGAAGTTCAGCGAAGGTTGCGCGATCCGCGAAATGGGTATGGAAGGGAACAGAATGAGAGAATGGACCCGGCACATTGGCAAGTTCCTCGAAGTCGCGCCCACTCACCTGGAAGCCGACGACGACATCAGCTTCATGACTTAGCTGCCAGAGTAGCAACTGCCAGCTTGTGAGCAGAACATCTTCCACAGTCGCATGATACTCTGCGGCCAGTTCTGTCAGTGAAACAACGGGAAGGCTGGCCTGCCAGGAACTGATACCTGTCGTCTCATGGTGCTGGATGAAAGGCAGCGTTGGCTGATGGGAGAGGGATGCCTGTTGGCGCTGCCAGAATTGATAGGCATCTTCGGTGACAACCTTATCCTCAAGCTCCTCATCCTGCCACGCGGCAAACTGTGCGTACTGAATAGGCTCATTGTCTTCATCATACGTTGTCGGAGTGAGCGCAGTATAGCCCTGGATTAACTCCTGAACCAGTATTTTGAGCGATTGTCCATCAGCTATGATACCGGAGGTTGTCATGAGCAATGTCGCATGCTCTTCAGAACGGGTGAAAAGGATGCATCTCAAAAGCGCGTCACGTTCGATATCAAGCGTCAGTAAGCGCTCACCATTGACGGTTTTCGCAATACGATTCTCTTGCTCGCTCGGAGAGAATCGCGTCAGTGGCAGGTGTTGCCATGAGAGCCTGGCCTCATCGTCGATGGTCTGCAAAGGATATTCCATACCATCGAGCGCATGGAAAGTTGTACGCAAGATCTCGTGGCGTGCAACCAGAACTTGAAGAACTCGTTTGAGCAAATCAACATCGAGTGGCCCAACAATGTCGAGCAAAAGCTGTGTTTTTGCTGTATCGACACCTGACGACCAGAGATACTTCTGTAGTCTGGATAATTGAAAGCCTTGAATAGTAGATTCTTGCATTCCTCTTTCCTTATCTTCTCTTATTTTCAATGCCTGTATCTATCTGTCTATCATGACCTGGGAGAGACAGGCCAGATACCCAGATTGAATATGTCTAAAAGAGCGACCGGGTACTGAACCTTTACGCGACCATTTGCACCGCATACGTCTTTTGCAGCAGGCAGACGCCGAGCAACATCAGAAGTATCTGGTCGTAGGCGATTCGCTGGCGATGCGGCATTTTTGGTAGGGCGTCAAGCAGATTGATAACGGCTTGATGGTCGAAAAATGGGACAGCGGCAAAGGCTGAACTGCGCAGGACCTCCTGTATCATGAGATAAAAAGAGTTATTCAGATCGAGTGTTGAGTGAGGCGCGGTAAAAGGATGTTTTGGGCGGGTATAGATCTCGTCTGTGATATACGGGCGTGCAGCCTCACGCAAAATATGCTTTTCGACATCGTTATGTATCAAAAGGTTGGTTGGCAGCGTGCGTACATATTCGAAGACGTGATGGTCGAGAAAGGGCATGCGTACCTCTACCCCATGTGCCATCTCCATTCGATCGGCAAACAGAACTTGATTGGGAAGAAACGAACGAGACCAGAGATAGAGCGCTTGCACAACCTGATTGCGTCTGGAAAGCTGGCCCGGTACGTCGAGCTTATCCATAAACAGGCGGAGCGTATCACGTCCCTGATGGGCGTGTGCAAAGTCCGACGAGTAGAGCGCTTGAAAGGGAGAGCGGCTTTGCTGCATTGAGCGGAGCCAGGTCGGTGTCGCGCCGAGCCGATTCTGCATGATGCGCTGCTGACGCTCATTTTCTCGCGCAGTAAGCACTGCACGAAACGCCGGATTGCTGCGACAAAGATCATCTATTTTTCGCTGACGAGCACGCTCACCAAGTTGATCCAGGTTGCCCAGGAGAAAATCGAGCCGCGAGTAGATATAGCCGGCGAAGACCTCGTCCGCACCGTCACCTGAGAGTACGACCTTGTAGCCCGCGTCATGCACAGCGCGACTTTGAATGAAGCGTGCAATCGCGTGAGCATTATGTCCAAGCATCTCGGCATGCCAGACCGCATCCTCGATGTTCGCGGTGAAGTCATCCTGTGTCACTGAAATCGCCTGATAGCGTGCACCTGTGAACTGTGCGCTGCGTACGGCTATCGGTCCTTCATCATAGGCGGAGTGGTCAAAGGCAACTGTAAAGGCCTGCACTGGCAGGGTGCTTTGCTGACAGGCCATGCCCAGGATAGTGGATGAGTCGAGACCACCGCTCAGAAAACATCCGACCGGCACATCAGCCATCATACGGAGTTGAACCGCTTCGTCCAGATGATGGCGCAGTTGCTCAACCGCGTCCGCTTGCTCGGCGGGGCTGTAGGGAGCCGGTTCGATCTCTGGATAATCAAGATCCCAGTAACGTGCCAGTTGAACACGGTTGCGGGTGGCCAGCAGATAGTGTCCGGGTGGCACCTGATAGACATCTTTAAAGAGTGTGCGATCCTGATCCATACAGAGCGAAAGGTGTTGATGCAGCGATTCGTTGTCCCAACGAGCGGGTACCCCAGCCGCAAAGAGCGCCTTGATTTCGGATGCCAGGTAGAGCACACCATCTCTATATGCATAGAACAATGGCTTGATACCGAAACGGTCACGCGCCGCGAAAAGCAGTTGATTCCTTTCATCCCAGAGCACAAAGGCGAACTCACCGCGTAAGTGAGTGAGGCACTGGGTGCCCCAATCTTCGTAGAGGTGCAGAACGATCTCGCTATCAGAGCGGGTCCTCAGATAGTGGCCGCTATCCTCCAGCGTATCCTGAATGTGTTTATAGCCGTAAAACTCACCGTTGACGATGATATGAAGCTGACCATCTTCATTCGCGATTGGTTGTTCGCCGGTTTCGAGATCAATAATGCTCAAACGTGTATGTCCCAGGCCGGTTGTACCCGCTGGATTGAGCCAGTATTTTTGTTGATCCGGCCCACGATGTTGCAGCTTGTACGTTGCTTGCTGAAGCAACTCTGTCGGGATGGGACCCTGATCAGAGAAAATTGCGACTATGCCGCACATGGTAAATACCTTTCAACCGTGCGTTAATGGGTACCTGGCACAAACGTATAGGTCAGTGGCTCGGCCATGGCGACCAGTACTTTGCGAACTCCTTCATACGGAGATCGTCCGTGAGCCACCAGAACATTATCGAGCAGTAATACATCATCCTGCTGCCAGAGGAAAGAGACAGTTGCTTCCCGATAGGCGGCTCGAATAGTCTCCAGCGTCTCTAGCTCAAGAGGTGAACCGTCCCCGTAGCAAGCATGACGAGGGAGATCTTGCTCCTCCATAATAGCGAGCAGGGATTTGCTGATTTCTGGCTTGAGACTGGATACGTGGAAGAGATGTGCCTGGTTGAACCAGACCATCTCACCGGTCGTAGGATGTTTAAATACCCCCTGACGAACCTGGCGTGTACGCAGTCGATCCAGACCGAGCCATTCAAATTCAATCTGTGATTTGCGGCAATACTCTTCAACCTGGGCTTTATCGGAGGTCTGGAAGGCGGTTTGCCATGAAAGATCGAGATGTTTCCCATAGTTGCGTACATACATGACGCCCCGACTGGCAAAGCGCTCGCGTAGCTCCTCCGGTAACGCCTGGTAGACCAGGCGACTATCTGCGATGGGCGTTTCGCCACCACTGGTCGCAACAACATGCGAGAAGAAGGCGATCTTCATCGGCCAGGTGTGAGAATACGAATTCTCATTATGGAGCAGGATATGCTGATCAGGAGGATACTCTGTAGAGGTGTAGATTGATCCACTCACCTGTGTACGTGGCGTAGAGCGCTCCTTATATTCCAGCATTTCCGGTGCAATACTGCTCACCAGTTGTTGGAACGCGGCAATATCGGGTACCGAGAAGCCGCGAAAGAGTAGACCACCATGTTTCGCAAGCTGTTGACTGATAAGCTCCTGGTTACTCTTAACGCACTGGATCAGATTGAGATCCGGGAAGGCTGGTTTGATCACCAGTGGCAGAGGCTGCGTGGGCGACAATTGCTCTATCGTAAACATTTCTTGCTGTGATACGCGAATCGTCTTTGGCTTGACGCCTAGCAGCTTTTTGCGAAATGCATTATCCTGAGCGACCTTTTCCATGGTGTGTTTCTCCTGCGTAGATTTCCTGACAGCCGCAAGTAGGGTATCGAGACGCGCTTGCGGCATATCCGTGATTGCTGATACGATGAACATAAATTGATCAAACATGCGATTGATTGTGCTTTTCTTGAAAAGTTCGGCATTGTACTCCATGAAGCCGGTAATCTGTTTATCACTGTCTAACAGTTGCAGTTCGAGATCAAACTTTGCCATGCTTCGCTGGACAGGCAGTGGCTCGATGGTCAGGCCATGCACTGTGAATACTTTCAGCGGAGCGTTGCGCAGTCCAAAGGCGATGCGCGAGAAGGGAGTAAAGTTCAAGCTATTTTCTGGACGTACCCCTTTGACTATCTGTTCAAAGGGAATATCCTGGTGGTGATACGCTTCCAGTGCCCGACTGCGCACCTGCGCGAGTAACTCTGAAACAGTCAGATCCTGCGAGGGATCGGCGGTAAGAATAAGGGTACTCAGGAAGAAGCCTATCATCCCTTCTGTCGCGAGCATGCCGCGATTGGCGATACTGGTGTTGACTGCTATTGGCTCCTGCGACTCGACGCGGTACTGTGAAAGCAAGAGGGTATACGCGCCAAGTAAGAGCATAAAGGGGGTTACCTGCTCGTGCTTGCTTAGTGCTCTGATGGCGCGTGTCTGTTCCTCAGTGAAGGCGATCCGTTTGCGTTCTCCGCGAAATGAACGCGCATCCGTGCGTGGATAATCGGTCTGGAGCATTGTGCCGTTCTTGATGGGACCCAGTGCGTCACGCCAGTAGTCGATCTGTGCTGTCACGGTAGGATCGTTGACCCAATCTCTCTGCCAGACGGCAAAATCGGCGAACTGATGCGTGAGTGGACTTAACGGTGAAGCCTGCCCCTGCGCGAAGGACTCATAGAGCGCGGTCAACTCGCGAATGAAGATCTCTATCGACCAGGCATCCGAGATGATATGGTGCATCGTTACGATGAAAACATGTTCGTCGGCGCTCAGGCGTAGCAGGACGAGACGTAACGCAGGCTCGTGTTCAAGATCGAATGGTGTATCGACCTCATGGGCGATAATTTCATCGACGCTCAGACCCTTGAGATGCGCTGGCAGTGCGTGGCTATCAAGCAGCGTCAGTGGAAGAGGCAGGTTGTCTGTCAGAATAACCTGTCTGGCAAGACCCTGGTTGACAGGAAAGATCGTCCTCAACGTTTCATGGCGTTGTTGCAACTCTCGGACAGCCATCTCCAGTGCGTTCTGATTGAGTGGACCAAGCAGTCTGACAGCCGCCGGGATATTATAAAAAGAACTGTTGGCTTCAAGTTTGCAGAGAAACCAGATACGCTCCTGAGCCAGTGAGAGCGGCAGTGGCTGTGAGTGGTCGATGTTTTGCATCTGCGGCATGTGCTGGTTTTCTGCTCTGGCACGCTCAACCACCTGGGCCAGACTGAGTACCGTAGGCGCTTCAAAGAGCGCACGCAGCGGAAGCAGCGTATCGAAAAGCATATTGAGGCGTGCGATCACTTGAATTGCCGAGATTGAATTGCCGCCCAGCATGAAGAAGTCATCATCGAGCGAGATCTCAGTTACGGAGAGGTCAAGCGTGTGGGCGAAGGTGCTGATGATCTGCTCCTCTAGCGCGGTACGGGGCGCTGCCAGACGTAAAGTTGTCTCTTCAGCGGACCTCATCGCCCCTTCAAGCTGTGCCAGGGCCAGACGATCGACCTTTCCATTGGCGGTCAACGGAATCGTGTCGAGCATAACCATTGATTTTGGAACCATGTAGTCGGGCAGTAGCGAGCGCAGATAGTCCTGAAGTTCGGTCGTTTGGAGCGTAGAACTGGCCATCGATTGGGGCATGATGTATGCCACCAGCGAGCGAGTTCCCCGTGGCGTTCCCTGTGCAAGGACAATTGCCGTACGCACCTCAGGATGATTCTCAAGGGTTGTCTCGATCTCACCCAATTCGATGCGATGCCCCTGAATCTTCACCTGTAGATCTTCGCGCCCTAAGAATTCTATCTGACCATCTGGCATGTAACGACCCATATCGCCGGTGCGATAGAGACGTTCTCCGGTTCTCGGATGTGTGATAAAGCTGGCCTCGGTCCTGGTAGTGTCGTGCCAATAGCCCGGGGCCAGTCCGATGCCACCGATATAGAGTTGACCAGGAACCCAGAGTGGGCATGGCTCCATATCTTCATTGAGCACCTGCCAGCTCTGATTGCGCAGCGGCTTTCCATAGGGCACACTTTGCCATTCTGGTTTAACCTGCTCAATCGGTGAGAAGATGGACCAGATCGAGGCCTCGGTTGCTCCACCGAGACTCACCAGTTTTGCCTCGGGCGCAACCTGCCAGGTGCGCGTGGGCAGCGTCAGACCTATCCAGTCGCCACTGAGCATTGCCAGACGTAACGTCGTGAGGGGTGCAGGGTTACTGGTCGTTCTCACATGCTCAACAAGCATTTCGAGCAGCGCTGGTACCGTATTCCAGATGCTTACACGATGCTCTTGCAGCAGTTCCAACCACTGTTGAGGATCGCGCTCTGCACGTGCTCCAGGCATGACAATGCTGCCGCCAGCCGCGAGCAGTCCGAAAATATCATAGACCGAGAGATCAAAATTGAGTGCCGACAGCGCCAGGACCCGGTCATTGGACTCAACGCGAAAGCGCTGATTGATATCTTCAATGGTATTGAGTGCTCCCTGATGATCGATCATTACACCCTTTGGCAATCCAGTTGAGCCAGAGGTATAGATGACGTAGGCCAGGTCCGTCGGCTGTGTCTGAATCGTCAGTGGTTCAGGAGCTTCTGCCGGGGGTTGATCGGCGGAAACAACCAGACATTGACACTCTGCGGGCCATGCAAGCGTCGTTGTGAGCCACGGCTGGGTCAGAATGAGGCTAACCTCGCCCTGAGTGAAGAGATGCTGACGGCGGGCCGCAGGCAGTGCTGGATCGACTGGTAGGTATGCTGCACCTGAGCGCAGGATTGCCAGCACGGCGACGATCTGTTCCCAGCCTTTCTCCATACAGACGGCGATCAGATGATTTGGACGTGCGCCCAGTTCAAAGAGCTGTCGTGCTAAGCAGGCGGAGCGCAGATCCAACTCTTGATAGCTGAGGCGATGGCTGGCAGTAATAATAGCGGGAGCATCAGGGTGAGTCTGTGCTTGAGTCAGAAATCCACTGTGCAAAAGATCTGGCGTGAAAGGTACCTGAGTCGCATTAGCTGTGCGTTGTAGAGTAAGCTGAGCTGCGGGAAGCAGATGTGTCCGTGTGTGTGTGTGCCAGAGTTCATCTTGATCGGCCAGTCCTTGTAAGAGGTGTTCGTAGGCACGAAACATCTCTTCAATCATACCTGCGGGAAAGATCTCCTGGACAGCATCCCAGCGGAAGACCAGATGTCCGCGTTGTTCTGAGACCGCGTGGTCGATGTAGACCTGAGGAGTCTGACTGATGCCATAATCGTTCCCTTCATACCAGGCGTCCAGCGTATCTTCCTGTCTGGCTGGCGAACTACCAAGCGTGCTGGTCAGAACAACTGGCATAATTGCGCCCGTCTCAGCGCCCCGGCGTCGATTAAGCTCGCGTAACACCTCGATGCCGCTAAAGGCTCGCTGATCGAGATCTTCCATTAATTGGGTATGAATAGCCTGCGCACGCTCGGCGAAGGTTGACTCTTTGCCATGAGCGGAGAGCAGGGTGAGCGAGGTAAAGTCTCCGATCAGTTCATTGATCTGAGGATGGAGCGGGAGACGATTAAAAAGGGTCAGATTGATGGTCAGGCTCTTATGCTTACTCCAGAGCATCAGGATCTCGATATAGGCGGCGCAGATCAATGCAGATGAAGTGATGCCCAACACACGTGCGCGTGCCTGCAATTTTTGCCAGAGTTCCGGGGATAGTCTACCACTGCGCCGAACAAAATGCGGCGTCACGACCGCCTTTGGATTGAGCAGCAGGGATAGCTCAGGCGCTGGCGGCAGAGTCTCCAGACGCGTCAGCCAGTACGATCTGGCCTTCTGGTAGAGTTCTGTCGAGCGGAGAGCCTGTTCCGCCAGCACATAATCCCTGAATGAGATCTGAAGCAGTGGGAGTTGACGTTCAGGATCAGTATAGAAAAACAGCAATTCTCGACCGATGATCTGACGGCTCCAGGCGTCACAGATCAGCGCGTCTATGCTGATATGGATGATAAAGCTTGTCTCCGCTACCTGTGAGATCTGAAGCTCGAAGAAAGGCCAGTGATCCAGCGGGAAGACCTGGTGCGATAGCTGCTGGCGTATCTGGTTCAGATGCTCCTCAATCACTTCTTCCCCGGACTGGTGCAGATCGTGGAAAGTGATGGTATAGGGAGGCACCTCGGACAATATGTGTTGCAATCCGTCGCTGCGTATGCTGGCGCGGAGCATGTCGTGGCGCTGAATGATACATTGCAAGGCACGCTGGAAGCGTGGCAGATCGAGTCTCTCAAAGGTAAATTCAGAGTAATTGTGGGTCGCGATATTGCCCATTTCAAACGAGGTACTCCGTCCAACCCAGTAGGCCTGCTGAATATCTGTCAGTGGGAAGGGTGCGTAACGGTGCTCTGGCTGTGAAACCAGCGTTGGCAACGTGGCTATCCGTTCGTGTTCGCCTTGCAGTAACTGATCGCAGTTCCAGGCCAGTTCCGCGATTGTAGGAGCGACAAAGAGCGTTTTGAGCGGAATATGTATGTGGAGTTGCTCTTCCAGACGTGCCGCGATATCCATAGCAAGCAGCGAGTGACCTCCAAGGGCGAAGAAATTATCTCTGCGTCCTACCTCGGCAAGATTGAGTACCTCGCGCCAGATGGACGCACATACTACCTCCGTCTTCGTCTCAGGAGCCTCGCAGCTCGTGTCAGCCTGGAGATGTTCTGGTGTCAGCAGCGGCAAGGCCCGGATATCGACTTTCCCATTGGCGGTGAGTGGCAGATTATCGAGCAGAAGGATAGCCGCAGGGAGAAAGGCAGTTGGTAGCACCAGACTGAGAAAATCACGCAGTTCCTGGGAGGTTACCTCTGCATGTGCATAGGGCACCGCGTAGGCTATCAGGTGGGCCTCTCCATCAATAGCCTGTACCTTTACAACGCAGGCACTCAGCGCTGGATGCCGGGAGAGTTGGGCCGCGACCTCGTCAGGTTCTATGCGCACCCCATGAATCTTGATCTGTTTATCAAGGCGACCAAGAATATCCAGGGTGCCATCGGAGAGATAGCGTCCATAGTCTCCTGTGAGGTAGAGCAGATCGTCCTTATCGTCGCGCCAGGGATTCGGGATGAAGCGAGCTTGCTGCTCCTCCAAAGTGTTGATATAGCCTGAACTGCGAAAGGGGGTGCGAATAACGATCTCACCGATCTCACCGAGGCCGCAGAGTCGTCGCTGTGGTGAGAGGATATAGACATGCGTCTCCGGTAATGGTTGGCCGATGGGAATGCGCGGTCGCTCCAGATCAGCCATGTCCAGCGACACACGTCGGTAACATTTAGCCAGGCTGGTCTCTGTCGGTCCATAGAGGTTCACCACTGCGGCGTTGTCTGATGAGACGAGTGAGCGGAGGTCCTGAACCAGTGAACGTGTGAGCGGTTCACCAGCGAGAAAGAACAGGCGTAGCGTTGTATTGCGACCGTCGAGCTGTGGCGCGGTCAGCCAGGATTGCGCAATTGAGGGCGTTGTATGCACGATGGTAATGTGTTCTGCCGCGAGCCAGGGAACTATGACGCGTGCGCTCATATTGCCCGGTTCCGCAGGTATCACCAGGGTTGCACCACTCACCAATGGCAGAAAGATATCGCGTAGCACCACATCAAATGAGAGTCCGGTCAGTTGTGCGCAACGATCGCCTGTGCCAACATCAAAGCACTGACGCTGCCAGTGCAAGAAATGACTCAAGCCCTGATGTGTTCCCAACACGCCTTTAGGTTTACCACTGGTGCCGGATGTAAAGAAGAGATACGCAGGGGTATGTGGCTCTATGTGTGGAAGGGCATAATCACTGGTGAGGATCTGATCGAGTATGGGTGATGCGTCAATTCTCTGTCCACTGGATTGAGAAATGACATAGACTTCTATATGGGCCTCTTGCAAATCTGACAACAACTGTTTATCAAAACTCGTTCCTATTATAAGGAACGCTTTGTGTATATTTGCTTCACTCAGCATGAGTTTTTGTCGTTGCGCTGGCAGCTCTGCATCGAGAGTCAGCAGAACCCCACCGCTAAACAAGACGCCCAACATTGCCGCGATAAACCCACATCCACCTGTGCCATGGACCGCGACTCTCTCGCCCGGCTGAAGGCCAGCGCTGAGCAAGATCTGTGCGAGTGACGTGGCACGTTTCAGCAGCGTGGCATAGCTCCATGTCTGCTTCCCCTGGGAGAGCGCAATCTGTTGTGGATGGTTATATGCCTGTTCGCTAAACATATACGTCAACGGATGATAGTATGTATTGGGTATCGTCGCCTGAGGTACTGGCAGAAGACTGCTACTGGCGGGAGATAGAAGCGAGTAGGTAGAGATGAACTGCTGGGGATCTGCCACGACCTGAGAGAGCAGAAAAGAATAGTGATCGAGCATAAGCTGAATCGTACGCTGTGCATAGAGTCCAGTTTGATAGACGACACGCAGTTGAGTGCCACCGCCAGTCTCATTGACATAGATCGTGAGGGGGAACTTCGCGATTGGCGGCGATAGCTCGACGCGCTCAATATGGATATCAGCCATTCCGAGCGCCATCTGCGGAGTATTGTTAAAGTTAAATAAGATGTTGAAGAGTGGAGTTCGTTTGAGACTGCGCTCGGGTTGTAGCTCCTGCACAATCTTTTCAAATGGAACTTCCTGGTGTTCATAGGCATCGAAGGTCATGGTTTTGACGCGTGCGAGAAGTTCCTCAAAGGTGGGATCGCCGCTGAGATCGACACGCAGGACCAGGGTATTGATGAAGCAGCCTATCAGGTGTTCGGTTTCTTTGTGAGTGCGTCCCGCGATAGGCGAACCCAGTAAGAGATCTTCCTGCTGAGTATGACGGGCCAGCAGGAGAGCAAAGGTTGCCAGAAAGAACATAAACGAAGTGATACCGAGACGAGTGCAGAGGGTCTGAATCTCCTGCATGAGCTGTGACGGAAGATCGTGATACTGAACTGCGCCCTGGTAGTCAGATGTGGGTGAAGTCCTGGCTGCAATCTGATCCACTGGCCATTCGGTAAAGGGGAGCGTTCCAGCCAGTTTCTGTTTCCAGTAGGTAAGTTGTTGTGGCAGGCTCTCACATTCATAGGTATGCCGTTGCCAGTAGGCGAAATCGTGGTATTGAATTGGCAGAGTAGGGAGCACGAGAAGTTGCTCTGTATCCTGGTAGAGTGTTAAGAGTTCTTGAGCCAGCAAGCCAATTGACCAGCCATCGGAGATACTATGATGCAGGGTGATCAGGGCTATATGGCGCGTAGTTTCAAGCTTGATCACTTTGACGCGCAACAGAGGACCGTTGAGCAGATCAAAGGGCAGTGCGCTCCATTCCGCGTCCATCTGACTGAGCATGAGATGCTGTTTCGCGTCGTCGTACAGACTGACGTCAGAGAAGCGCAGTCTTATTTCCATCTCCGGTAACACCTCTTGCTGCATCCGTTGATTGTGAGCAGGTGTAAAGACGGTGCGCAGAACCTCATGGCGCTGAATGACTGTATTAAAGCATAGCTCCAGGCGTTGAATATCCAGATCGCCAGTGATTTGCAACGCAGCATGTTCATTATAAAGTGTGTTATGAGGATCTAGCTGCTCCATAAACCAGAGTCTCTCTTGCGCAAAGGAGAGTGGACTCGGCTCTGAGCCGGGTTGACGAGGGATCTGCGTCTCTTTGATGCGCTGTGCTCGTTTTTCAGCATACAGGTGTTCGAGCAAGGCACGTCGTTCGGGCGAGAGTCGCGCTTGCAGGTGAAGCTTCTCTATCTTATTCATGAGTAATTCTTGATCCATTCTGACTAATGCCTTTTTCAAAGAGCAAACGAGAGACCTCATCGTCAGAGAGTTGCTCAACCTGAGCTATCAGGTTAAGAAATTCTGTATCTTCCTGTAGCACCTGACGTTGTTCAAGGAGCGTCGCCAGGTCAGCAAGAGTTGCGGTTTGAAAAAATTCGGTCATGGTGAGTTCAAGTGAAAACTGGGAGCGTAGACGCGAGACGACCTGGGTGGCCGAGAGTGAGTGACCACCAAGCATGAAAAAGTTGTCTTTACGTCCTACCTCTGGCAGATGCAAAACCTCCGCCCATATAGTGGCTATTTCTTGTTCCATCTCTGTTTCGGGAGCCACAAAGGTGGAGGTACCATACTGAATTTCCAATGGCTGTGCCTGAATGGCGCGACGATCAACCTTGCCATTTAAGGTCAAGGGCAGCGTCTCCGCGAAGATAATCGCATTGGGAAGCATTTGAGGCGGGAGCCGCTGGCGCAGAAAATCGCGAATTTCTTCCTGACCGACTGTTTTTCCGGACTCAAACATGATGTAGGCGGCGAGACGTTTATCACCGGGGACATCCTCGCGTACAATGACCACCGCGACCTGGATCGCATCGTGCTCGGTTAAAACCGCCTCAATCTCACCTAACTCAATGCGGAAGCCGCGAATCTTCACCTGTAGATCCAGGCGTTCCAGAAATTCGATCTGTCCGTCAATGCGAAACCTTACCTGGTCGCCAGTACGATAGAGTCGGCTGCCGGGGGAGTCGCCAAATGGATTGGGCACAAAACGCGTCGCCGTTGTATCGAGACGCTGGTAGTAGCCGCGAGCGAGTCCCAGTCCACCAATATACAGTTCGCCAGCAACACCAATCGGGACAGGCTGCATCTGATCATCGAGCACATAGATATAGGTGCCTGTGATAGGATTGCCGATCGCTGGATCAAGGCGAGGCGCTGGTGGGATCTGTGCGTAGGTCGAGTAGACTGTGGCTTCCGAAGGACCGTAGAGATCGTAGACAAGCAGCTCATGCTGCTGTTGATGCAGGACGGTTGCCAGCGCATGTGGAAGTGCTTCCGCGCCCATATTGACAACTTGAATACTACCTGGCAGGAAATGCTCACGTAGAATCTCATGCAGCACCGATGGCACCGTGTTAATCAACGTAAGCTCGTACCTATCCGCCACTTCGAGAAGATGCAGGCCATCCTGGGCCAGTACCACGGTACCACCACAGCTTAAAGGGACAAAGATCTCAAAGACAGAAAGGTCGAAGCAGATGGAGGTAGAGGCCAGCACATACTTCAATTGCTCTCGCGTAAACGCGGTAAGTGCCCACTGAACAAAGGCTATGACGCCACCGCGTGTCACCATGACGCCCTTGGGAACTCCAGTTGAGCCGGAGGTGTAGGTGATGTAGGCAAGGTTATCGGGAGTCGTTTGTACGAAACGAACTGGCTCCGAAGCATTTTGTACGCTAATCTGATGCGAATTCAGTAGAATGACCTCAGGGAGTGTGGCTGGCAAAAGCTTGAGCAGATGCTCCTGGGTAATAATCAGCGAAACGTTGGCATCTTGTGCCATAAACGCAAGTCTATCTGTAGGATAGGTTGGATCAAGTGCGACGTAAGCTCCTCCCGCGCGTAAAATGCCGAGGAGTGCAATGATTAAAATGGGCGTGCGCTCCATACAGACGCCAACGCACCTGTCGGGTCCAATAGCGTGTTGTTGCAGGACCGAGGCCAGATGATTGATCTGTTGATCGAGTTCTCGATAGGTGAGCTCTATATCTCCGCAGGCAAGTGCTCTATTGTCTGGAACCAGGCTGACCTGCTCCGCGAATAAGGAGAGTACATCCACTGGCGGTAGCGGCGTGGTCGGAGCATGATTCCAAACTTTGAGGAGTTGAGTGCTCTCCTCCAATGAGAGCATCTGCACATTCCGGGCTGGCTGTTCAGGTTGTGTGGCCAGCATATTCAGCGCGAACTGATAGTACCCTGCGATAGCCTCGATCTGTGCCGGGGACAGGCGAGCGACATCGTAGTCGAGCGCCATGCGCAGATGGGAGGAGAGATGATCGAGGTTGCACTGCGTCGTAAGCGGAAAGAAGGTCTGTTCTGAGGCATAGCCGTTGAGCACCTTGACCTCTTCCAGTTGTTCGATTGGTTGATATGCATGAAAGTGTGTGAAATTAAAGACCGTCTCAAAGAGTTTAGGCACACCAAGCATTTGCTGTAAGGTCCCGATCGGGAAACGACGGTACTGAAGCATGGCCTGTTCGGCGCTTTGCGCGACACGCGCAAGCTCTATCCAGGTCAGGCGTGCGATATTGACGCGCATCGGCAACGCGTTGAGGAAGATACCCGGCACCCGGTCGCCATCACGATGCTCCATGCGTCCGTTGAAAAGAACCCCTGTCGTCACATCGGAGATGCCGTAGAGTAATCCCATCACTTTCAGGTGTACGCCTACTAAGAGGCTTTTCAGCGGAAGTTTATACTGCGATGCCACCTGCTTGAGCGTATCAGATAAGTGCGGCTCTATCTCTACATAGTAGCGCTCGATATGTGAAGCTCGTCGTGGCTCTTGCTCTGACTCTTCGCTGTGCCAGATTGGTAAGGAAGAGACGGGTGCGTCTTGCATCTGCGCTTGCCAGAACTGCCGACTGGACGGAGACTGAATTTGCTGCTGTTCCGCGCACACATACGCCGCAAACGTTGAGTCGAGTCGCTGCATCTCAGGCAGAGTGGCCTGGGTAAGCAACAGGCTATAGGTTTTCAAGAGTTCGGTCAAGAGAGAGGAAACGCTCCATCCATCTAAGAAAGGCTCGCTAAGTGTCACCTGGATAGACTGGTCGTTTCTTAGATGCACAAAGAAGTGCGCCAGGGGCAGTTTCTCCCAGGCGACCGTGCGCCTTTTCTCTCTTTCAATCCAGGTAGCGATAGCCTCATCTTGCTCTGTGGCCGTCAGGTGGCGCAGATCGATAACCTGTAGATATGGTAAGGCCTGGCCATGAACACATTGAAGAGTCTCGCCATAATGGGTCAGATCAAATGAGGTGCGTAACATCTCATGTCTGGCAGTCAGGTAGATCAGCGCTTGCTCGAAGAGCTCCTGTTGAAAGACGACTTCCAGTTCGAGACTTGTAATGTAGCGTTCGTAGTCATCGTGAAACTGGCTATGGAAGATCAGACCGGCCTGTAGCGTTGTGACAGGATAAGCGTCTTCCAGTTCATCTATGATCTGCATCTCATGCATGTGGTCACGGTCCGTGGGGGTTAGCAAGCTGAATGGAACTGGTCGCTGTAACAGTGCATCGACGGGTTCTGCCAGCAGGTGAGCGATAAGCTCGCGAATGCATTGGTGCATAAAGATCTGCTGGACCGAGCAATAGAGATTATACTGTCTGGCAAGTGAGACAATTTGAATGGAACGGATCGAATCGCCACCCAATTCGAAGAAATTGTCATCGATACCGAGCGCGTCTCGCTCCAAAACCTGTTGCCAGATAGCGACCATGATCTCTTCTTCGGGTGTACGCGGAGCCACATACACCTGCTCGCTCGTTAACGACTGATATGCCGGTGCAGGGAGCGCTCTCCGATCCAGCTTGCCATTCAGCGTCAGTGGCAAGGAGTCGAGCAAGAGAAACGCGGTTGGCAGCATATATATTGGCAGGTGATTTTGTAGAAACGAGCGCAGTTCCTGAGGAGATGGCTGCTCCTTTGCTGACGCGAGTGTATAGTAAGCGACCAGTTCGTGATGCTCAGCATGATCCTGGCGCAGAATGACTACACATTCGCGTAAGGCTGGATGGGAAGCCAGTTTCGTTTCGATCTCACCAGGCTCGACTCGAAAGCCGCGAATTTTCACCTGATGGTCGATACGACCGAGATATTCCAACGAACCATCGGCAAGGTAGCGTGCGAGATCGCCGGAGCGATAGAGCCGCTCACCGCCTGTCTGACTGAATAGATGTGGGACAAAACGTTCGGCTGTCAGGTCAGAACGGTGCAGATATCCGCGTGCAAGACCTGGCCCCCCGACGTAGATCTCGCCGGGCACACCAATGGGAACCAGTCGCTGCTGCTCGTCAAAAAGATAGATCTGAAGATCCTGCATTGGACGTCCGACGTTACTTATCGTTTCATGCTCACGCAGAAAATGGGCAGTCACATGGACTGTTGTCTCCGTAATGCCATACATGTTCACCAGTTGAGGATGCTGATCTCCGTAGCGTGCGAACCAGGGTTGTAACATGCCTGGCACGAGGGCTTCTCCTGCAAAGATGATCAGGCGCAATGAGAGAGAAAGATCTGTCTGTAACTGGTACTCGGCAAATTGCCGAAAGGCAGTAGGAGTCTGATTAAGGATCGTCACTTTATGCTCTACCAGAAGCTGGGCAAATTCTTGGGGAGAACGCGATACCCAGTAGGGAACGATCACCAGACACCCACCGTAAGTGAGTGCACCCCAGAGTTCCCAGACCGATACGTCAAAGGCGTAAGAGTGGAAGAGCGTCCAGACATCGGCGGTATTGAATTGATACCAATCGTGTGTCGCGGTTAAAAGACGAATGACATTCTCATGGCTGATCATCGTACCTTTCGGTTTACCGGTAGAGCCCGAGGTATAGATGACATATGCCAGGTTATCCGTGGTCATATGGCTGAGAGGGAATGTCTCAGGATAGTGGGCCAGTTGTGCCTGATGACTCTCTTGATCGATACAAAGGGCTCGACTTCTATAGTCTTCCGGCAAATGCTCAAGCAGTGGCTGCTGGGTCAGGATAAGCGCTAGCTGTGTATCAGCAATCATGAAGGCCAGACGCTCGGAAGGAGAGGTTGGATCGAGCGGCACATAGGCCCCACCGGCCTTCAGAATAGCCAGGATACAGATAACTAATTCAAGTGAGCGCTCCATACACAGTCCGACGAGGACATCGGGTCCAACTCCCCGTTCTTGCAGGAGATGTGCCAGCTGGTTTGTGCTCCGTTCAAGCCGGGCGTAGGTCAGCGTCTGCTCTCCAAAGATGAGCGCGGGTACCTCAGGACTCAGGTAAGCCTGCGCGGAAAATAAATGGTGCAGGCAGACCATATTGCCGGACGGGCCTGGTTGCGTTACGTTCCAGTTCTGTAGCAGGCGTAATTCATCTGTATCTACGAGTCTAAGTGCACCTATCGATGTTTGTGGCTGGACTGCAATGTCACTCAGGAGGGTCAGAAAGTTCGCCAGAAGACGCTGAATGGTCGTTTTCTCAAAAAGAGAGCTATCATATTCCAGAGCGAGCCGGACACCAGAGCCATCCTCTGCCGCAGCAAGTGAGAGGTCACGCTGCGCCGAACGAGTGTCACAGCGCAATGGTTCCAGGGTGAGCGAACCGAATGTCACAGGAGATCCGCAGTCGCCGAGAGTAAGAGCAGCAAGCGCGGACGACTGCGAGCCGACGCCACTCTGCATGATAAACGCGACCTGTTCGAGTGAAGATACCTGTGTATCGTGTGTCGCATGCAGATCATGGACGAGCATACTGAAGGGATATTCTTGTCGGGACAGATTAGCCAGCATCTTCTGACGGGTGCGCTGGAGCAATGCCAGAAACGATGGCTGACCCGAGAGATCCACGCGCAGTGGCAGCATATTGACGCAGTAACCAGCTATACTGGCAAGCTCGGCTTGATCTCGTCCGAAATAGGGCATACCGATGCATATATCATCCTGATTAGTATATCTTTGCAGCAGCGTCGAGAAGGCCGTTACCAGAAGCGTTGATAGCGTCACCTGTTCCTGTTGACAGAGCTTTTTTAGCTGCCGGGTGAGTTCTGCATTGATATTGATGCGTTCAGTGCCGCCTGCACGCGTCTGTAAGAGCGGCGAGCGCGGCTGAGAGGTCGGCAGATTAAGGTCTGGTGGTAGGGACGTAAACTGCTGTCGCCAATAAGCACCAGACTCTTCACCATGCGCGGATGCGAGGATGTCTGCTTGCCATTGCACGAAGGACGTATAGTCTGCCTGACTCTTTACGGGAGGTAAGGTCTGTTTCTGTAGGAGTGCTGAGTATAACGCCCCCAGATCCTCGCACACTATAGGTAAAGACCAGGCGTCAATAATAAGATGGTGGATGGCAAAGAAGAGTAAAAACGCCTCTTCTGAACGCTGCAAGAGCGTGATTTTAAAGAGCGGTCCCTGCTCAAGGTTAAAGAGTATCTCCGCGTTTGCATCCTGACATGCCTGGATCTGCTCCTCGCTCCAGTGGGTGCCATCGATAATCTCACAGGGGAGATTGTCAACAGTGAACGAGCCTGTTTGACGGACAGGTTTCCCATTATGCAAGGGAAAGGTAGTCGTCAGGCTAGCGTGGCGCTCAGTCAGGAGCAGAAACGCTTTTTTTAGTGCATCTCTATCTACCCACTGCGTGATTGCAAAAGCCCGGAACAGGGTATAGGCATGATTCTTGACCGTCGCCTGTTGCGTAAACCAGAGGGCGTGCTGACCATGAGAGAGCGTTGTCGCGAGTTCCTGGTTGTGAGAAGCGGAGACGCTGGCGCCCACATCAGTAACTCCTTGCTCTATCTGGAAGAGTATCTTGCTGGCAATCTGTTCAATGCTTATGCCACTGAGCAACTCTTCCAGGTCAATGGGCACCTGGAAGTCATTTTGTATATGGTGCTTGAGATCGACGCTTTGGAGTGAGTCTAATCCCAGACTGATGAGTGGATGCAGCGCTTGCTCCTCCGTTATCTCTGACTGGAGCAGGTGCGCGATCTGAGAGCACAGGTAGGTAGTGAGAAGGGCCTGTCGCTGATCTGCTTCTATGAGCAGGATCTTTGCGCGGTCGAGTGCGGGCAAAGCTTCGGTCGAAGTGGACCTGGTTGTTTCCGCGAGGATATGGAGCTGGCCGTTAAGGTAGTATGTACGGCAGAGCTGACGCTGGATCTTTCCCGAGGTTGTACGTGGGAGCGTGCCGGTTCTAATTAACACAATTGCGTAGGGAGAGAATTCATACTCCAGTGAGATGGCCTGCTTTATGGTTTGCAGAACCACATCCAGATCTGCATGTTGTTGCACACGTGTCAGCTCATAAACAATTACCAGTCGCTCTTCGCCCGCGACTGGTATTGTAAATGCTGCGCCATTGCCGACCAACAAACTCTCGTGACATTGGCCAGCCGTCAGTTCAATATCCTGCGGGTAGTAGTTGCGTCCACGGATAATGATCAGATCTTTGAGCCTTCCCGTGACATAGAGAAGCGTAGTATCGAGAAAACCGAGATCGCCCGTACGAAGGAAAGATCGTTGCCCTGTCTGATCTGTAGATAGATGGGCCTGGAAGGTAGTATCAGTCAGTTCTGGTTGCTGCCAGTAGCCTTTTGCCACCCCAGGTCCGTGGAGCCAGATCTCACCGATCTGTCTGTCCGCAAGTGGCTGATGAGTAGCGGGATCTACAATGAGTAAAGTATGTTCCGGGATAGTATGGCCGCAAGCTACAAGCGAGCGAGCATCGGCAGTATCTTGCTGCTCTGGCACAACCGTATGTGTCTCCAGGGCGCTGGCCACAAAACGCTGAACAGTCGGAGCTTCTTCCACCTGTTTGCCCGTGACCATAAGGGTGGCTTCGGCCAGTCCATAACAGGGATAGAAGGACTCGGAGCGAAAGCCACAGGATGAGAAGGCTTGAGAGAATTGTTCCAGCGTTGACTGTCTGACAGGTTCGGCACCGTTAAACGCTACTCGCCAGCTACTGAGATCGAGTTGTGCTTTTTGTTCAGCCGTGATGCGTTGTACGCAGAGATCGTAGGCGAAGTTAGGGCCTCCACTGGAGGTTGCACGGATGCGCGAAATAGTTTCCAGCCAGCGCACCGGTTTTTGCAAAAATGTTGTGGGAGCCATCAGTGTCACTGGAAAGCCACCATACAGCGGTTGCAGGAGTCCACCAATCAGCCCCATATCGTGATAGGGAGGCAGCCAGATAACGCCACGAGTTTCAGACGAGTTACCAAAGAACTGATACATCATCTCCAAATTATGCAGGACATTCTCATGGGTGAGCATGACACCCTTTGGTTCTGCGGTGGTACCTGAAGTGTATTGCAAAAACGCTATTTGTTGCGCGGATACAGTTGTTTCGTGCCAGGGCAGCGCATCAGGAAGCGCGTCTGTAGTCAAGAGCAGAAAAGGGTTGGTCTGGGAAAATTGCTGAAGAGCGTCCGCGACGAGCGGATAGAGCGCCGAGGTGGTCAGCGCTACAGAGGACTGAGCATCTTCGAGCACTTTCTGGAAGCGTTCAGCGAAACGGTTGGCGCGAGCGCGTCTGGGTGGGTACATTGGGACTGCAATAGCTCCAGCATAGAGGCAGCCCCATAAGGCCACGATATAGTCAATTCCGGGCGGGAAAAGCAAAAGCACCCGTGCCCCCGGTTGGATAGAGTGTTGCTGCAACCAGGCTGCAACTTGTTGAGCCCGCCGATCCAGGTCCTCGTATGTGAGATCGATCTGTACGTCATCATGCTCCAGCAGGAAGGTGTAGGCTATCTGAGTGGGGTGATTTGCAGCTCTTAGACGTGCGACACTTACCAAATCGCTGAAACGGACTGTCATCGGTGTTCCTCTCTCCTCGAATTCGCCAACTATTTCTTGCCATAGACGCTCAAGCCCCCCAAAATAGACATAAAATGCCTGTTGAGCGGTAATAACAGATATGCTGGTTGCTCCTGTTAGCGATGATTGATGAGCAGGAGTATCTTGCGGGCAAGGCTCTCAAATATGTGAAAGCTTATGGAAAACCAAAAATAGATAATACCTTCTCTGTTTCAGAAAGGACAAGAGGTACGAAAGAATTTTGTACCTGGGAAGTGCATTCTGCTTTGTCTGGTTCTGAAAAAAGACAACAGGAAAGAGCCTTTATCGCTATGGTTCCGAAAAAAACGATGCACAAAAGACGCGCTACATGAAGTGAAGAAACTTCTTGTGTCGTGCGAAATACCTGATCCTGAAAAACGATGCACAAAAGACGCGCTACATGAAGTGAAGAAACTTCTTGTGTCGTGCAGTATAAATCAAATAATACACAATTCCTAGCATCCTCGCTAGCACCTTGACTACCAAAAAAGATACCATGCTGCATTCGCTTTTGTCAAGTGTTGAAAAGGTAAAGTCGTAATCATAATTCATGCTACCAAAAGAAAGGTAGTGCTTACTCTATAAAGCAAAATAACTATCGCTGCTTAAGCTTGTTGTGTTATCAAATTTATATACAAATAGTTCTGCGTAATTGCAGTTACAAATGGAATTTATTGTGTTATTTCGTTAATGAGCGTGTAACAGATCAAATGGATATGCACTGACAGGCTTGAAAAAAAGATTTTGTAATGTTATGCTCTAGCAGTACTAAGACTGATTTTGCTGCGATGTCCAGCAAATAAGATGTTTCTACGCTTCCAGCGAAAAAACTGACACTTGACCGTTGCTATCTTAAATAAGTGTAATGAGTTCAACGCATCCATCATCGTTCATCCTTTTTTTGCATAGAAAGCATATGACTGTGTAATTACGCTACACAGTATATACAGTTTTATGTAGTGTGTTTTCTGTACAAAATGTACAGCATTCAACTGCGTATCGTTGTACGAAGTTGAACAATGAGGAGAGTGGTCAAAAGATGAATGTCATGCCGCTTCAAGAAACCCCCCCGGCTATTTCACTGGATAACCTCAGAAAAGTGTATCAAGTAGCGGAAAGAGAAACAGGTGTTAAGGCCGCATTAATCAGTGTTTTCAATCGTAAGACAAAAGATGTTGTCTCGGTTGATGACCTCTCTTTTAACGTCAACTCAGGAGAAATCGTTGGTTTCCTGGGACCGAATGGAGCAGGGAAAACCACAACTATCAAGATGCTGGCGGGCTTGCTTCATCCAAGCGGAGGCGATGTGCATGTACTGGGCCAGGTCCCCTGGAAGCGCAAGAGTGATCTGCTGCGGCAGATCACTCTGATTATGGGACAAAGAAACCAGCTACAATGGGATCTGCCATCGATGGACTCTTACGAGTTTCTACGTGCCATCTACGAGATACCTTACGACTCGTACAAAAAGACGCTCGGCGAACTGAGTGAAATGCTCGACATTGGCGATATTTTGAATAAACCTGTGCGCAACCTTTCGCTGGGCGAACGCATGAAATGTGAGATTGCAGGAGCTCTGTTGCACCGTCCAAAGGTTGTCTTTCTAGATGAGCCATCGATAGGCCTGGATGTCGCAGTCCAGCATCGCTTACGTAACTTCATCGCCGAATACAATAGCTTGCATGGTGCGACTGTCCTGTTGACCAGTCATTACGTTCCTGACGTTGAAATTCTGTGTAAGCGTGTTATCTTTATCAATCAGGGAAAGATGGTCTACGATGGGCAACTGAGCCAGATTGCTGATCGCATTCTCCCGCATCGTACCGTCATCTTACAGTTGAGTGGCAATGAGACCTATGACCTGGATGTCTATGGCAAAGTGCTGGAGAACGCCCATGGACGGGTAAAGCTGGAAGTGGCGAAAGCGCAGACGGCCAGCGTCACGAGCCGGCTGCTGGCTGATCTACCTGTCAATGACCTCTCCGTCGTCGATCCACCCATTGAAGAAGTTATACGGTACATGTTTAACATCAATGAGAATGAAGAGTCACCCACCTCTGTAAAGGAGGCAGTGTGAAGCGCTTAGCCACCATTTATGCAGCTCAGCTCAAGTATAATTTCAACCATTTCGTTCAGTATCGTGTCTCGCTGGCGTTCTGGCTGCTCTCAATGATGCTGAGTCCGATCATCTTCATCTCAGTCTGGACCGCTGTGGATAGTTCTCAAGGCGGACTTATTGATGGGTTCACGACTGGAGATTTCGCAGCATATTATATTATTATGCTGTTTGTCAACTTTGTGACCTTCGCCTGGACGATGCAATATTGGGAGTTTCTGATCCGCAATGGGAATCTCTCATATCTGCTGTTGCGACCTGTCCATGCGTTCCATGATGACGTGGCCGAGAATCTTATCTACAAGCTTGTGACGGCTCCGTTTATTATTCTGATCTCCATTGTTTTGTTCGTGACGTTCGCTCCAACCTTTCATATCCAGTGGTGGAATGCGCTCGCGTTTATCCCGGTCCTGCTGTTAGCCTATATCTTGCGCTTTATCGGAGACCTGGCGATGGCGATGGTTGCGTTCTGGATACCCGATAACGAAGGATTTAATGGCGTCTATGCATTTGCAGTGCTCTTCCTTTCGGGAATGAGTGCGCCGCTCGTGCTTTTTCCCATCTGGTTTCAGCAGATTACGAATTTCTTTCCATTTCGGTGGGAGCTTGAGTTTCCAGTCTTGCTCCTCACTGGTCATCTGAATGCACAGCAGACGGTGACCGGTATAGGTATTCAATGTGCCTGGATAGTTGTTGTCACCGGACTACTCGCTGTCCTGTGGAAGCGGGGACTACTGCGTTTTTCAGGAGTTGGTTTATGAAGTACCTGTACCTGCTCAGGACATGTTTTAAGCTTGGGATAATCAACGCTACTGCGTATCGAGGTGCCTTCCTGCTAGAAATCTTCCAGTCAGGTATCAGTATCGCGAGTGCCCTGATCGGATTTTCGGTCATTTTTCTCCATACTCAGACGATCAATGGCTGGAGCTATGATGAGCTGCTCGTTGTTGTTGCCGTCTACTTTCTCGCAGGAGGCATCCTGAATTTCCTCATCAAGCCAAATATGATTCTGCTGATGAAAGATATCTGGGATGGCAAATTAGACTATTTGTTGCTCAAGCCAATCTATTCTCAGGTGCTGGTGAGTATGAGAAAGATTCAAACCTGGCGCTTGTTTGATATCCTCATCGGTCTGATTATCCTGGGATTGGTCTTCAATCACCTTGGATCGAAATTGAACCCCGGCAATATAGCGCTCTTTGTCTTGACCTTTCTCGCTGGTATCGTGATTATCTACAGCTTCTATATGGTGCTCACCACTATAGCACTGTGGACGATCAAAATGGAGAATCTGCCCCTGGTCTTTGAGAGTCTTTTTGACACTGGACGCTGGCCTGTGGCCGTCTATCCTCTCTGGTTGCGCCTTTCGCTGGTGGTTATTGTACCAATCGCGGTCGCAGTGACTATTCCAGCAGAGGTGTTGATTGGAACAATCTCTTTGCCCGTTCTCATCGCTGGCCTGTTGTTCTCTTGTGCCATGTTTGCCTTCTCGTGCTGGTTCTGGCGCTTTGGCATTCGCTCCTACACTGGAGCTTCTGCGTAGAGTGGTGAATCGTAAGTAGCATCGACCGGTAGCGCTACCGGTCGATGCTACCCCGAGAACCTGGAGCCAGGAGGGGATTGAGAACGCTATGTCCATAGATTTATCGCAGCAACAGTTTGCGCATCTTTCACCCAGGCAACTTCGACTTCTGGAACTTCGTTTGCGCCGTAAAGAAAAGAAACCAGCCTCACAACTACTTGAGATTGCAAAGCGTGCAGATGGCATCCCTGTGCCACTTTCATCTGCACAGCAGCGACTCTGGTTTATCGATCAAATGGAGAACGGCTCTGCTCACTATAACGTTCCAATTGCAATTCGCCTGCGTGGGCATCTGGACGTCAAGGCGTTAGAACAAACGTTACAAGAAATTGTTCGTCGTCATGAAGTATTCCGCACGACGTTTCACAGCGAAGCTGGTCGGCCAGTGCAGGTTATTCACCCCTTTCAGCCAGTGTCCCTGAGGCAGCTAAACTGTGTGGGAGAGTCTGCTGAGGCAGATGCTGAACGCCTCATACGCGAGGAGGCTGGCAAGTTATTTGATTTCGCAAAAGAGCATCTTTTACGTCTGCTGTTGCTGAAGATCCATGAAGATGAACACATTTTTGTGCTGCTATCACATCATATTGTTTTAGATGGATGGTCTGTTCAGGTGCTGATGGGGGAGATACATGTACTCTATACGACCTATCTGCAAGGAGGCATATCGCCTTTACCTGCGCTACCGATTCAATATGCTGATTACGCTCTCTGGCAAAGAGCGTGGTTGCAGGGAGATGATTATCGACAACTACTCGCGTATTGGCGTGCGCAACTGCGCGATATACCTGAACTGCTGGAGGTAGGACGCGATCATCCGCGTCCGGCGGTCCAGAGTTTTCGCGGATTATCGCAAGTACTGGCACTCTCGACATCCCTCTCTCAAGAGATAGGAGCTACCAGTCGGCGAGAAAATGTCACGGTCTTTATGCTCTTGCTGGCAATATTCAAGGTGTTGTTATGGCGCTATAGTCAGCAAGATGATCTTGTTGTGGGAACGCCTATCGCTAATCGCATGCAGCGAGAGACTGAAGGATTGATCGGATATTTCGCCAATACGCTGGTGTTACGTACACATCTTTCAGCCAATTTGACTTTTCAACATCTTTTGCAGTCTATCCGCGAGATGTGTTTACAGGCGTATGCGCACCAGGATATGCCCTTTGAGCAACTCGTAGAAGAGATAAATCCAACTCGGCAAATGTCTTATACGCCATTATTTCAAGTTTTATTTAATGTTCAGCAAATCAGTACTCCTTCAATGGCTTTGCCACATCTCTCTTTTGAACCTGTACTTTTCGATAGCGACATAGCCAAGTTTGATCTGAGTATGAGCATTGTTGAGACACATGAGCAGTTTCTGGTTGCGTTAGAATATAGCACTGATATTTTCGAGCCAGCAACTATTGAGCGGATGTTACGGCAGTACCAGTCTTTGCTAAAAACTGCGCTGCATGCCCCCACACAAACGATCTCATCTCTTCCGCTTATGTCGCTGGAAGAACAGCAGATATTGGTGCGGCAGTGGAACAGGCCAGAGGAAGGGTCTGTTGCGCCATCAGCTTGCATCCATGAACTGATTGCCGAGCAGGCAGTTCGTACTCCCCTGGCTATCGCTATTAGCTCACCTGCGACCGGACGTGAGATCAGCTATCGGCAATTGGAGAGAGAAAGTAATCAACTGGCACACTATTTATACCGCTTGCATGTGAGGGTTGAAACACGGGTTGGTATCTATGTCGAGCGTTCGCCTGAGACTCTGGTGGCTCTGCTTGCCATTATGAAGGCTGGCGGAACCTACGTTCCTCTTGATCCATCTCTCCCATCTTCCCGTCTACGTGTGATAATCAAGGATGCTGCGGTTGCTCTTGTGCTTGACGGCGATGGAAGCAATATCGCTAAACATGAGCATGACGTACCTTATATCATTCTCGCGGATGTGCAACCACTGGTGCGACAGGAGAGTGATAGTCGCCTGACTAATACTGTATGTGACGAGAATCTGGCATATATTATCTATACATCCGGGACAACGGGTGATCCAAAGGGTGTGGCTGTACCCCATAAGGGCGTTGTCCTCTATTGTTTAGAGTTGTCTCAGACATACGAGTATCGTTCGCAAGATCGAGTGCTACAGTTTGCCTCTTTAAGTTTTGATACGTCCTGTGAAGAGATGTATCCTGCCCTGTTTGCTGGCGCGACGCTTGTACTGCGTGATGATGAAATGGCTATCTCTCCGCTAATATGTGCCCGGCGCATAGATGCATGGGCTATCAGTATTGTCAATGTGCCGACAGCTTTCTGGCATCGCTGGTGTAGTGATGCTGACGAGGTAGGGGAACTCCCAAAATGTGTACGGCTGGTGATTGTGGGAGGTGAACAGGCACAGGTACAGGCGCTAGAGCAATGGCGTGTGTATGCTGGACCAGATGTACGGTGGATTAATACGTATGGTCCGACTGAAACCAGTATCGTTGCGACTCGCTATGATCCACAGGTGCATGGATGGAATGACGCGTCGGGTGTCCCGATTGGACGTCCCGTTTCACATGCACGGACCTATCTGTTGGATCAGAACTGGCAACCTGTGCCACCGGGTCTGCCCGGCGAACTCTACATCGGCGGGTACGGCGTTGCGCGTGGCTATATAGGGAGACCAGAATGGACGGCGAAATCCTTTATCCCTAATCCCTTTGGTCTCCTGCCTGGCGATCGTCTTTATCGCACAGGTGATAAGGCACGCTATCTTTCTGATGGCAACTTGCTTTTGCTTGGCCGTACCGATCGACAGATCAAGCTACGAGGATATCGCCTCGATCTCGATGAAATAGCTGCTATATTGCTGCGAACCTCTACAGTGAAAGAGGCACTCGTTGTTGTCCAACATGAGCATACGCCTGACACACGTCTGATAGCCTATATTGTCGCGTCTGATGCCTCACCATCCCTGGATACTCATGAGTTGCGACTGATTGCTCAGCAGTACTTACCTGCCTATATGGTCCCTGCTATCTTTATCTTGCTGGAAGCTTTTCCTCTTAATATGCAGGGAAAAATAGATAAACGAGCGTTGCCCCGACCTGATGATGAGGCGCTTGATGTTGAAGCTGATATGATGTCTCTGGTCACGGAGTCTGATCCAATCGAAAAAATTGTCACTCAAATATGGTCGGATATACTGCGCACACCCATCCTTGATGCACAGGCAAACTTTTTCGCTCTGGGGGGACATTCTCTCCTGGCAATGAGCTTGATCGCACGCCTTAACGGTGTCTTTGGGATTGAATTGCCGGTGCGAACTCTCTTCAATGACCCGACGATTCATGGCGTGACACGTTTCATCGAAACACGACGACGGGATGAAACGTTGTCCAGAGTAATGCCGCTTGAGCGGCAGCCTGGATATGAGCCAGGGCAGGCGGTCCCACTCTCGTTTGCACAGCAGCGGTTGTGGTTCCTGGATCGCTTTGAACCCGCTTCCACCCTCTACACGATTCCTCTGGCGCTACGCTTGCATGGAGAATTGCGCACGGACTGGCTGGAACTGGCCTTGCTCACGCTCATCCAACGGCATGAGATTCTGCACACACGCTTTATCGAGCAAGATGGACAGCCTCGCCAGGAAGTGCAGCCTGAGATTTCGTTCACGTTGCTGGTCCAGGATGTGCGCACGGTGCCTGCCGAACGTCGTGAGCAGATGGTGCAGGAGATGATGCAGACGGCGCTGCAAGAGCCATTTGATTTGCAGCAGGCTCCCTTACTGCGTGCCCATTTCTTGCGTGTGGAAGAGCAAGAGCAGGTGCTGCTGGTGCTGCTCCCGCATATCGTCTTTGATGGCTGGTCCACTGGACTGTTGCTCCACGAGGTGACCGAACTGTACGCGGCCCTGGAGCAGAATCGGCCCCCGCAACTGCCAGACCTGCCGATCCAGTACGCCGACTACGCCCTCTGGCAACGCGCAGCTTTGCAGGGCGAGACCCTGGCACACCTGGAGCACTACTGGCGTGAGCATCTGCATGGTGCACCTGCCCTGCTGGAACTGCCCACCGATGCCCCACGACCGCTGGCACAAAGCTTCCGAGGAGCCACCCACGAGTGGGTGGTACCTGAAAAGCTGGCGCAGGGTCTGCTCTCTCAGAGTCGTCAGCAGGATGTGACCCTCTTTATGCTCTTGCTGGCCAGCGTTGCGGTCTGGCTGAGTCGCTTAAGTCAGCAGGATGAGGTCGTGATTGGCACCCCGATTGCCAATCGCACGCGGGGAGAGACGGAACATCTCATTGGCTGCTTCATCAATACCCTGGCGCTACGGGTGACGCTGCGTCCGCAAGAGACCTTTGTCTCGTTGCTGCGACGCGTCCGTGAGATCGCGTTGGAGGGCTATGCCCACCAGGAGATGCCCT
>DAOTTL010000054.1:0-6267 GCA_034438135.1 Ktedonobacteraceae bacterium
TGCCTCGGCACCCACCACCAAACCAGAGATGTATATGCATCCATCAATACAAGCAGATGCACAGGCCAGAACTGCTCCTCCTTTTCCCATAGCAGAGCAAGGGGTCAGCACTCAGCATGACGACGATGCTGTACCACGCCGTACCTTACTCAAAGGAGCCATTGTAGTGGGAACAATCGGAGTGATCGGAACGGCCACATGGGTATTGCTCAATAACAGACAGCACACGCCAGCGGTCACGGTAAGTCCAACACCAACACGTTCAACGCCCACAAGTTCAGCCACGAAGAGTTCAGTTCCAACCATCACAAATGCACAATCCTCTAATGGTTCTATGTTTGGTTTAGACCTCCAACATTCGCGTGTAGTGCCAAACGAGACGAAACTGACCATAGCTAACGTTAGCAAATTACAGCCTCTCTGGAAAAGCTACCTGGGCGGCTCTATCAGTATCTCGTCTCCAACAGTTGTCGCCGGGATTATCTATATTGGATCAACGAATTCCCATCTCTACGCAGTCAATGCCAGCGATGGCTCCATCGCCTGGGCCTTTCAGACTGATAATGAGATTCTCTCTTCGCCTGCTTTAGCTGGCAACGGTGTGTTCTTTGGCTCTAACGATAAGCATATCTATGGCATCACAAACAAAAATGAACTCAGCTGGAAGTTTCCGCTCAGCGATGGGGTTGCTGGCTCGCCAGTGATCTCGAACGGCACCCTCTACCTTGGCTCATCTAACGCATCATTCTATGCACTCGACGCGGCCACGGGCAAAGTGCAATGGTCGAAGGTGACGGGAAACGGCATTGCCTCTTCTCCTGCCATCTTCAATAATCGTGTCTATTTCGGCTCATATGATAGTTATGTCTACTCGCTTGATGTCGCAACAGGTGGGGAGATCTGGAAAACGAAGACGGGTGCAGGTGTTTTCTCGTCTCCAACGGTGGTAGATGGAGTTGTCTATGTGGGGGGACAGGACACCTATATATATGCACTTGACGCGGAAAGCGGGCATATACTCTGGCAGGTAAAGACGAATAATTTTATTAACTCTTCACCATGTGTCTGGAACAAGATGGTGTTTGTGGGATCTAAGGACTCAAATCTCTACGCACTCGACCTGAGCGGAAGAGTCTTGTGGAAAAAAGCGTCTCCGGGTGAGTTTGCATCCTCCCCTACTATCGCCAATGGAGTGCTCTATGTCGGTTCGTGGGACAGTTATCTGTATGCACTCAATCCTATGAACGGCAAGGAACTCTGGAAATACCAGACCTCCTACGGCATCGAGTCCTCACCTGCGGTTGTCGATGGCCGAGTCTATGTCGGAGCACGTAACGGCTATCTGTATGGCTTTGGACTGGCGTAGCAAATTTATTAGCTTGTCCAGAAGAAGTTTTTTTCGCCTCATCCACCCTTTTTAAAGACTCCGTTGGCGGCTGCGCCGCCAGCTTTTCAGGGAGAAAGGGCTGAGTTTGGCAGCAGCTTTGCTGCTACCAAGCTCAGCTCTTTCTCCCTTTCTCGGGGGATGGAGCGGTTTCGGCAGGTCACCTGAGTACTTATCCCAAAACATCTTTTTACTCGGCAAGCTGCTGAAGCTGACTGGCAGAACGTCTAATCTCTTCAGCGCTAAAGGGACCGTCCTCAGTGAAAAGTCGGGTGATCAATTTTGGGGGAGTCCGATCGAAATAGAAGTTGCGCACACTGACTCCCTGGGGAGCTTGCTCCCAAATCTCGCGACCACTCTGTTCCTCCAGAAGAGAGATATCGTTGGTCCAACTATGGGGGGAGATCTTGAGGGTCTCAGCGAGTACATAAAAGGGAACACCATGCGCCTGTGCGGACCTGGCTATGAGCGCAGTCCCAGCCTTGTTTAGCACATTTCCATCGGCCAGGACGCTGTCCGCTCCTACAACGACAGATTGACACATAGGCAGAAAAATATCCGCCTGGGCATCGGTAATCAGGGTCAGAGACACGCCGTACTGACGAAACGCCTCGGCGGCGGCCCGTCCCTCGTAGAGTGGACGCCCTTCGAGGATGATTAACTGATCGATCTGAGGAAGGCAGGCTTTTAGAACCCCTGTAACGGTACCAGAAAAGCTATGAGTCATAATTGTCCCATGCAGGTAGGGGCGAATATCGTTTGTGATATTCTCTATGGCCTGATCAAGTTTCAGAAGTAGAGCATCTGCCATCTGCGCCATCCCTGCTACTCCCCCAGGGGCAGTCAATACCCGTACCACGGCACCAGCGATAGCCGCCATGGCAGGACGGGCCTGTGTCAGTTCACGTCCGATCTGGTGCAACTGTTGTAATTGTTCTGCGGGTGAAAGTCCTGACTGTATAGCAAGCTCGCGCATAAGCGAGAGAGCCTGGCGAGCCAGCCAGCGTGACCCATGCTCATGATCGTCGCGAATGGCCGTGACACGTTGCGTAAATGTCTCCATCAATTGTGCTCCTGCCAGGATACCATCATCTCATTCTCAGTCCAATTGTGCTCTTTTCTCTCAAAAGAGATGAGCCACTTCTGTGATAAGATTGTAAGACATCTCAAGAAGGATGTACAGAATAAAGAGAGAGTAAATGAAAACCTGGCAAGAAAGGAGCCTACCCCATTGAACCTTCGTGACCGCATTCGCATGACAGACGAAGAAATCCAGCAGTTTCTGCAAGCAGAACGCACCATTCAGGTCGCCACTATTGGCCGAGATGGCTACCCACATCTGGTAGCAATGTGGTATACCTATCTCGATGGCAACCTGGCCTTCTGGACCTATGTCCGCTCCCAAAAGATTATCAACCTGCGCCGAGACCCTCGGATAACCATTCTGGCCGAAACCGGCAGCTCCTACGAAGAACTGCGAGGTGTACAGATTAAAGGAGAAGGAACGATCCTGGACGCTCCTCAAACGGTTCTGAACATCGGTCGCCTGCTGCAAAAACGCTACGCCAATCCTCAATCGGACTATGTAGACTCACCAGAGTTTCTCGCACAGGCCGCCAAACGGGTTATTGTTGTCGTCAAACCACATGAAATCGTCTCCTGGGACCACAGTAAACTATCCGGCCTCTCACAACAACAAAAATGAGACAGGACAGAGTTTCCCTCTGCTCAGAATCCAGAGGGCTTCCCCTCTTCTGTACGTCAACGAGAAGGAGTTTTTTTTGAGGCTTATTTCTCTACTTGCCAGCGCAACCGAGATGCTCGCCGAGTTGGGCGCTCTGGACCAGTTAGTCGGTCGCTCGCACGAGTGCGATTACCCGCCGGAGGTTTTGTCGCTCCCCACTGTAAGTCGAGTCATGATTGACGTTGACACCACCAGCGCAGCTATCGATGCACAGATCAAGCAACTCGCCAGTCTCCCCGAACTGGCAGATCCGGCACTGAGTGCGTTGAGCATCTATGCTATCGATGTAGCACTCCTGCAAGCGTTGCGGCCAGATGTGATCATTACGCAGACCCAGTGTGAGGTCTGCGCGGTCAGTGAACGCGACGTCACGGCTGCGGTCGCACACTTGACCGGACTGCAACCTCGCATCGTGGCCCTTGCACCCCATCGACTGGCCGATGTTTGGGAGGATCTTTTGCGCGTTGGCGAGGCCATTGGACGCACCGAGGTCGCGCACCAGCGTATCCAGGAATATCAGACCCGTCTAAACTGTCTGCACGAGCGTAGTCAACAACCTGGCGATAGACCACGCGTGGCGGTGCTGGAATGGCTCGATCCACTGATGGGCGCGGGCAACTGGACGCCTGAACTGGTTACACTGGCAGGTGGGGAACCGCTCTTCGGCGAGATTGGACAACATACCCCCTGGCTGAGTTGGGAAGAACTCCAGGTCTCCGATCCCGATGTCATTGTGCTTGCACCCTGCGGCTTTACCCTCGACCGTACCATGCAGGACGTGCCCATTCTTCAACAACATCCCGGCTGGAACAAACTCCGCGCAGTCCAACACGGACACATCTACGCCATAGATGGGAACGCCTATCTTAACAGGTCCGGTCCCCGTCTGGTTGAATCAGCCGAGATTCTGGCCCATATGCTCTGGGGCAAACAGGGAGAGGTGCCGGTTGACATGGAAGCATGGCGAGCCATAGCAAGCCATGCGTAGCCTACTTTTTCTTAAAGAGTAGCCAGAGAAACACGCCAGAACTGATCAGCAGGGCCAGCACAAACGAAACCGTCGGATCAGGCAAAAACCCGATACGCGTGCCCGCCCCCAGCACAGTCGCAAACGCAGACCCGGCAATCGCCCAGTAAAACGAGAGAAAAATCGAGGCCGCCAACCTCAGTGGCCTGTTAAGCGAAACAAAAAAGAGCGCAAACAGACCCGCCGAGCTGACCAGCGAGATCAAAAACACCCACCAGGCCGCCTCATTTCCTGGTATTTTTGCCACGCTGGCAAACCAGATACCAATAAAGATAGCTCCCAAGACATGTACACCCAGACCCTCGTAGAGCCGCGCCCTTTTACGTCGCAGGATCATCTTACGCTCTGGCTGCACAAACTCCTGGATAAATGTCGTTACCATGTTCTCTGGCTTCGAAATCGACTGTTGCGAATAGATTGGCGGAGGAGTGATAGGGGGCGCAAACTGCCGTGAAAAAGGCAACGGACCCGGCTGTGCCACCGTCATACTATTCGGTCCCCCAGGAATGGGACCACCCGGGCTAAATGTTGGACCCGGCGTGACATTCGCCGTACGAAAAAACGGTTCGTTCTGGACCGATTGACCAGATGCAGGCACCGGCCCTCTCCCAGGTGAAGATACCGGGTTCGGCCCTGCTCCAAGCGAAGATGCGGGTATCGTCCCTCCCCCAGGTGAAGATGTCGGGTTCGGCTCGGCTCTCTGGTTGATAGCCCTGTCTAACTCACGAGCAAAATCACTCACTTGAGGAAAACGATCGGCAGGATTCTTCTTCAGTGCCCGCATAATCGCTACCTCAGCCGCAAAGGGCAAATTCGGCACCTGGGCGGTTAACGAAGGAGGCAAGGTATGTTGATGATGATACATCACATCCTCGACCGTCGCCCCCTTGAAGGGCACCGAACCCGAGAGCCACTCATACGCCACGATCGCCAGAGCATACTGATCGCTCGCAAAACTTGGTCCAGGATTCACATCGAACTGCTCTGGGGCCATATAGGCCAGCGTCCCCTGAATGTTCGTCAAGACATCCTTTTCCGAGAACAACCGGGCCAGCCCAAAATCACTCAACAACAACTGTCCCAACTCACCCATCAGAATATTCTCTGGCTTCACATCCAAATGCATAATGCCACGATCATGGGCATACTGGAGCGCCCCCGCAACCTGCTGAATATAGGTCGCCACCAGAGGAGCTGCCACCTGCGTCCGCCTGGGATAATTGGCCCGCAAGCTCCCCCTTGGAATATAGTCCATTACGATATAAGGCACCAATGTCGTTGTCTGAGATGTACTGTAAAAATTATAATCGTGCAAACTCACAATATTCGGATGGTTCAGTTGTGCAATAATCTGAGCCTCCTGTTCGAATTGAATCGATTTCGTGAGTACAAGTTGCTTAATCAGAATCTTGATAGCTGCCTGCTTTTGCGAAATATGCTTGTGAACTCCCCGATAGACCTCAGCAAAGCCTCCCTGCCCAAGAAATTCCGTCAGTTCATAAGCACCAAATACCTGCCCGGTTCGATCAGTTCTCGGAGTCATATAAGCCTCTTTTTCTTCTGCAAGACCATCTCTCATAGCATCACATTAGTATTGATTGGATCTATCCGGTATCTTTAAACTGTCAATATTTTATCACAGACACAAAATAACTTGACATCGCAAGCAGCGAAATATTATACTCCATTCAAAGCGAACACACATCTCTTTTGGTCGGAAAATGTAGCATAGCTGATGCCAATTTTTTAGCCATTTTCGATGGTTTTTACATAGAAAAACTTGAAAATGCTCGGTTGTAGGGCAGATCAACGTACCTGATAGGGGGAAAGGCATGCCTTCCGTCACTCCACTGCTACGGATTCGGTGCCCATATTGTCGCGAAAAATTTCATCCAGGCGATTGTAGCATCTATTCTACCATAAATCCCGGTAAAGAACTACGCAAGGCACCCGAAAGGGGGAGTTTCGAGTATACACGCTCACGTGTCTGGATCGACGAACTCGTTGGACCAAAATTTACCAGCGAAAAAGCCCGCCGTGAATGTCATAAATGCAAGAAGCTCCTCTTTGAAGGTATTGAAACGTGTGATAATATCAACATCGCGATCGTAG
>DAOTTL010000055.1:0-6097 GCA_034438135.1 Ktedonobacteraceae bacterium
ACTCCAATCGGTTTTTTTTCACAGTGTAGATAAAGTTCTGAAGACCCGACTCCTTCTTACCGGGCCTCGCATTTTTATCCTCATCATTTCCTGCCCCTCATAGAGCATGCATCTAGAGAAACAAAGCCAACTCTAAACGCTATGCTTATCTGTCCATACACTTTGTTACGTACTCTCCTCTACGATTGCTTTGTTCATCGACCTTGTCAGGGAGGTCATGATCGAAAACTTGCTTCTCCTTTTTTTATAAGTAGATTGATAGGTGATATTTTGCGTCAATCACCGCTCTAAAATAGAAGGGAAAGAATGCATCAAAGAATGGTCATTCTTCTCTTTTGAAGGGATTAGAGCTGTATGCCTGAGTACGAAATCGCTTTGTTTGGAGCACTTCTCAAGACATTTCGCACCCGCCATCATCTAACGCAAAGGCAGCTTGCCGAGACTATTGGAGTGCATCGCAATGCTATTGGTCGGTGGAGCGGGCCGCATCATTCTACCAACGAGCTTTGCAAATTAGAGAAAAGCTCGTGGACACGAGCACGCAAACCAGATCGTGACCAGACTCGGCTCTCCGATGAGCAGAATTACTACTCAGGTTCAAATCTTTGGCGACCTTGCATTCCATAAAGTACTCCGTGCGTCCTTGCTAGAGGTGTGCCCGGCCTCAATCAGCGTTTTGCGTAGGAAGTAGCCGCCGATGAGCACGAGCAGCGAGATCAGAATACCTCTCCCGCGTTTGCGCTTCTCTGTGCGCTTGCCGAGTAGACTGGCGCTTTGCAGCAGCCAGGGCAGCATCAGCCCGCTGCCGAAGACCAGGCTCCAGAACATTCGCCCCTTCTCGTCCGGACCCGAACCAACGAGCGGGCGTGCTGCACGTCCTGATTGACGCAGGAAAGCCAGCAAGCCGGTCATTTCAAGCAGCATGGCACACCACTCCAGGCGCTCCAGTTTGTGCAGTGATCTAGAGGGAACTCCAATAATACGCAGGATCAAGCTGATCAGCGCCGAGCTGGTCGAGATAGCCGAGGAGAGAAAGATGCCGCCGAGCAATTTACTGCGTGACCAGAGTGGGACACTCGTTGCGGCTAACAATACGCCGGTATAGCCGCCCAGAAAAGCCGCGAAAAACATCCCTGGTATCGCCAGCAGCTCCTGCGGCAGTTTCGCTAGCCAGCGTTCTCCCCACCACGCGCCGAGCAGTCCATCTCTTGCGGCCTGCACGAGCGCTGTAGCCCCACTGAACAACGAGAAGGAGAGGAGTCCGTACACACCCATTGACATTGGTGATATCATCTTAAAAATGCGTAACATGTGTAAGAAGCGTTCAGGTCTACCAAGGTCTTTAATAAGCAGTGGTGGACAGGGCAGCAGTGCGAGCAGAGAGGCATAATAGCCAGCACGTACAACCACCCGATCTTCTGACGAACCAAAGAGCGAAGCAATGCTGGCGATAAAATAACAACCGGCAGCCAGGCCACCAAAGAAGAAATACCAGACAATCTCCCAACTCCAGACTGACGCTTTGAGCACTGGATAGTCATAGTAACTCGGCTCTTTCTGTTCCTGGCTCGGATCTGATGTGTAGCCGGTACTCCACGTCGCGAGTTGTTCGAGAAGAGCGCCTGACGTAATTCGCTCTTCCGGCAAGCGTTGCCGTACATGCAGCTCTGCCATATGACTACTCCCTTGTCTAGTCTGTATAGAAGACTAAAATTCCCTCAGTCCCATAATAAAAGAGTCGTTTCATCAATCATAACATAGGGGACTCTGTGTCTACCGAGGACAGGAAAAGACCAGGGATTTTACCCAGGTATACTCCAGGCGAGCCGGGATTGAGGGCACTATTTCTCAAGGGGTTCGGGTGATGGGTTTGCAACGCTCTCGTTCCATCGGACAGGAGAAAACGCATCTCCAACATATCGCCACGGCTGCCGCCCTCAACATGGTGCGCTGTATAGCATGGGTGCATGGTCGTCCCCGCGCTCAGACCCGGCGTTCCGTATTCGTTCGCCTCTATGATGTGGCTTAAGAGGATTCGCCAGTGGTATCGATAATCGTTCCAGAGCTGACCAGGTGCCCATCGAATTCGGTAAAGCGGTACCTGGATTTGCTGGCACCGCTTTCCGGTTCGATGACACTTGAAACGCAAGAGTGCTTCCATAAGGTCCTGATGAACAGGGTCAAGGATGCTGCTCCGCACAGATAGAACATCTATAACTTAAACAGGAGAATATCGTCGCAGTAATTTGCACTGACACCTGAGTTCTTGTAGCAATAGATGTTGGCACTGGTATTGCTCGATCCAGTCTTGAAGGTGATATTTACTTGCGCGTAGCCTGTCATATAAAGATGTACATATGTCTCTGTACCTCCATACGACTTCACACCTATCGATGTGAATTCACCCGCAGTTGCTACCTCTTCCCAACCAGTAAGCCGATAGAGCGTATTGGGCGCAAGACCGCTGATGGTTACGTCTGCGCCGCTATTGGCTGCGCCAGTCTGGAGTGCGTGGCTCCCTTCATGCGCATGCGATCCGACGACACTCGATCCGCTCCCGCTCAAAGACCAGGGCGCGAGACTGCCTGTCTCAAAACCAGAATTCTGGACCTGATTGCCGCCCGGCCCACTACCATTGTAGGCTCCAATATTAGGAGCAGCCGATGATGAAACGGGATACCCAAAGAGATCCTGCCCCCCATTATTCGCTATGACCGCGCCCGCCCCCCTGGCTGGAGAGGAAGATTGCAGCAGATAGGCATTCGGTCCCAGATAGGACGAAGTGCTACTCCCGTTCCCAGGATTCTCCACTTTCGGGTCGGATGTCACTTTGTGTGGGTCAGATGGCTCGGTTGATGGATGATTGCCATAGAACAGGTTATTGGTGGCTTCTACTGTCGCCTGCACATATCCGCCGGGGCCAAAATTTTCAACAAGATTATTGTCGAAAATATAAGTGCCACTGGCCGACGTTCCGCTGTACTTCGCAACAATATTGGTATTTACTGTGTTGTTTGGTACATAGAAGTCGTTATTATAAAAATCTGGATACTCGCCAGAACTCCCGGCCAGATTGGGGATATTGCCGCTAAAGTTGATCAGACCACGGCCAGAATATGAACTGAAGGTAACTGAACAACCTGTATCTGTGCGATCATTATCGCTGATATTATCGCGCACCACAATACCATCGTCAGGTGTTGATGCTGTCGGCTCACCTGGAAAATTGAACGGTGACACGATAAGCAAGAGGCCACCTTGATTGCTACTGCTGTAGTTATATTGGAGCGTCATGTTATGATTGCCCCAGTCTATGTCAAATGCTTCGCCATCATGGGAGCTATGGAAACAATTCTCCTGGTTGTATTGGAATGTTCCATACTGGCTAGCAGCAATCCACATGCCAGCCGCAGCATTATTGCAATAATCACCATCTGGCGGGCAGCCTGTATAACTCCGACCGCCACCCTCGGAAGCCGTATTATATTGCACCACTGCCCCGGAGGTTTTGAGCATTAAAATATCATCTCCCCCGTCGTTGACGATCGTATTATTCTCGACAATCGCATTGGTGGTCAGGCTAATGCCGTCCCCATCGTGATCTTCACCAACCGCAATACCAATCCGGTTCACATTGCTAATAAAATTACCCTGAATGAGGATATCATCCCACTGTGTGGCCGAAGCAACATGGTCAGTCTGGACACTAATACCCGCATCGCTGTTGTACCAACCACCGGGATACCCACTGATATCATGGATGTACATCCCGCTGATATGAATATGATGCAAAACACCGCTGGTATCATTCTCAGCCAGAATGCCCTGCCGATAATTCTCAGTTGAGGAAGAGTTGGTTAAGGCCAGTCCCTGGAGATTCCAATATTGCACATTCTTCAGGGTAATAACCGCTCCGTCAGCTCCCTGTGCGTTAATGATAGGCTGGGCACCAGTCCCCGAAACACCGACACTAATCGGTGTGCTACTGGTACCCGATCCCTTTAAGGTGAGCTGGCCATTACAGGTTGTCCCACTGACAAAGAGCAGTTGGTCACCAGCGACAAATGTATGACTATTGACGCTACTCAGGCTGTTCCACGGACTACTTGTACCATTGCCATTCGTCGATGCAGAGCAGTTGACTGTATAAGTCGAACCCGCCGCCTGCGCACTCGATGGGTGACTGACGAGCAAAGCGAGGATTACGAGAAAAACAACAGAGAGGCCGAGTACGCGCCAGACGAAACTGGAACGCCGAAAGGCATACGTGCAACGTTGCATAGAGGATACCTCCTAAAACCATGGGTGATTATGCATACCCTTCATTGGGACATGCATACAACAGTAAGATTAAAAAAAGCAGACCTCAATCCTTGAGTTCGCATAACCTTACCCTCTTACGAAACATTTTCGAAAAATACTTTACGAATTTGATTTCGTTCCATATGCTTGATACTAGCATAGAAACCAGCGAAAGTCAAGAATTTTACAGCATAAACTAGCAAAATTTGTCAGTATCAGCCCTTTTTTACAACTAAAAGTTAGTTCACTTACTCGAAATATTTCGAGTAAATGAACTAACTGAGTTCCCTTGGGTAGTGCTGTTGCCAGGACAATCAAGCACTTTACCGCTGTTTCGGTTTACGAGTTTGGAGGGAAATATGAGTCATCCCGAGTAACTACTCAGGTGCCCTGCTGAAACCGCCCCACCCCACAGAGGAAAAAGGGATGTCGAGCAAAACGGGCGGGGTACCCCGCCCGTTTTGCTCGACATCCCTTTTTTAGTCGCCGCCGCAGGCGGCAAGCAGAGGGCACCTGAGTAGTTACGAGGGATGACTCATATTCTTTGGAGGGAGGATCTTGCTGCCAGGCCGATGCAGCAGATCTGCAAAGTCTGTCAAGAAGAAAATGAGACCTGACAGATATGATGCTCAATGGCATACACCGTGGCTGCATTGCGCGACGAAACATTGATCTTTCTATAAATCGCAGATAGGTGCCAGCTCACAGTGCGAGGACTGACAGTAAGTCTTTGAGCTACTTGAGCATCTGTCAAACCAGTGGATACAAGCCGAAGCACTTCTTTCTCACGCTCTGTCAGTTGCTCTTGATACATATATCCGGGAAGATTCTGTTTAACAGAAAGATTTTTTGTAACTATTTGTTCCTCTTGTTCCATAGCTTGCTCAATCGTCATATGTTCTCCCTTCTTCCACCAACTCTCATACATTTCCACTCCCAATTGCTCTCGCGCCCGCGCCATGAACGCTCTATAAGCATCCGGTGGAAGCAAACGAAGAGCATACTGTTCATACAGATTGTGTTGCTGACACTCTACAGATAAAATGCTTGCGGCTCCCCAGACCATTGCGGCCTGAGCCAGAGACTCTCGCATGACCAGGAGAGATCCAAGCAAGTTTGCGCAAAAGATTTCAAGGGGCTTATTATCAAATTGACTGGCAAGCATCAGCGCCTCTTCTAAACAATGAAATGTACCCGTTATGTCATGTACTTTAAATTGAGCAGAGGCAAGGGCACAGAGCGATGATACTTCCCCCCGGCTATTCTCCATCTCTCTGAAATGCCTGACGGCACTATCAGCGTAAACAACGGCCTCATCACAACCCTGCTGGGATAACGCTATCAGTGCCAGAAGCATGCAGGTATAGCTATACGCTTCCTGAGTATCATCCCTTTGCACACTTCTTAGCACGTGAATGGCTGCCCCTGCCTTTTCTGTTGCCTTTTCATAGTCCTGCATAGCAACATAGACATACGCCAGCATGCAACTGACCTGCGCCTGCTTCAACTCCGCGGACAATTCCTGGTAGAGACACAGGGCACCTTCCAGTTGCGCTTGTGCTTCCAGAAACTTCTGAGCAAAGAAGGCACTTGAACCGATATAATGAAATCTCTCCATCAGGCAGGACATGTTGTTGCAGCAGACTACTATTCAGCAGAGTAGTTACGTCGTCCATAATCTCCAGAGGAGTCTTTGCGGCCAGAAATGCGAGCGCATCCAGAGAACAGGTTCCCTTGAAAATCGAGCACAAGCGAAAGAGTCTCTGTTCCTCCGAATTTAGCAGATTATAGCTCC
>DAOTTL010000056.1:0-3607 GCA_034438135.1 Ktedonobacteraceae bacterium
CAAAATCTGGCGAAGGTATTGCTCAAATTGGATAAAGAGAAACTTCGACGAACTATTAAACGCAGCTTACAAGAAGGAACGAGCACGGAATGAGCAAAGCACGGGCACTTATAGCTCTCGACCCGCACGCCCTTACAGCGAAAAATGCACGCATCATCCTCAGAGTACGTCTGAATGAGATGTATTCCTATGCCAAATACACCAATACCATCGATTCAGTGCAAGAACTCCATGATTTGCGCATAGCAACAAAGCGTACTCGCTATACCATGGAGATCTTTGAAAATTTTTTGCCATCAACATGTAAAAAATTCTTACCAGAGCTTGCACAACTTCAGGAAGAACTAGGAGCTTTACATGATAGTGAAGTTCTTTTAGTGTTGTTAGAACTTTCTTTGCAAAGGAAAAAGAACGGAGTAAATACAAAAGAACAAGAAACAGCAATATCAAAGACAAGAAAAGCATTGCTCTCGTCAGACATGGCACTTAGTGTGCTTAAACCATCGAAGGAAGCTGCGTTATCCAGCAGTGAGCATGAGGGACTGTCCAGTTTTTTGCATAGGCAGGAACTGCATCGCCAGGATTGTTACGCAGCCTTTCTCACACACTGGAACCAGCTTGAGCAAAATCATTTCCGCGCTGAAATTCTGAAAGTTTTAATGCAAGAGGACGAGGACGAGAAAAAATGAAGAGAGTCTTGCGGATAGAAAGAACAAACAGTAGTCGCTCCGTATAGTAGCACGCAGGGTAATACCGGTCTGTGGTCAATCAGGCAGAGTGCAGGGAGAATTTTCCATGACGAGGTCGTATCCAGTTGAGGAACTAAACTGGTGGCAACGTTCTGAACCTACTTCTCAAGAGTTATTCTTAAGCGGAGGATTACAGGTCGAAGATTGGCCGCATGCACGACACGTGGAGCGGCTCTCAGACGAGTTGTTTGTCGCAACTCGACCATTACACAAACTTCATGAAGAGGCCAGACGCCTGCTCGCACGCGCTGCCTTTCTCCATAATACAGGGATGCTTATTGAAACACGCCGTCATCATAAACACAGTTACCGCTTGATTAAAGATACCCCGCTGCCAGATTTCGATGAGGAAGAACGCCTGGAGATCGCCTGTATTGCTCGCTACCATCGGCGTGCCCTTCCTACGATAGCCCATGAGGAGTATGCCGCACTCTCACGCGAAGCACAAAAACGTGTCTCATCTCTAGCCGCACTACTCCGTGTCGCTGATGCTCTGGACTTCGATCACGATGGCAGCGTGCTTGCTCTCACCACTGAGCCAAAACTGTGCAATAAAGCGAACTGGATGCTTGTGCTAAAAATACGCCCCCTGGCCGACCTGGATACGGTGCTGGAACATGCATATGAAAAAGCCGATCTCTTCGAGAAAGTCTTTAAACGGAAGCTGCATTTTAGCATTCAGGAAGAAGAGCACGAACCAGTTGCTAAAGCGCTATAATCTCACCTCGCACTTGCTTCGTCTGGTCGTCAACGGTTAGCAGGCCGATACTGCATGCGGGCTGACGACGACGATCGGTAGCACTGCCAGGATTGAAGAGCAGTTGTCCGGCATGCTCCTGATTGTATGGAATATGACTATGACCAAAAATGACGCAGCGTGCCACAGGAAATTCCTGACGAGCTGCCTTTACTCTACTCTGCGCATCTCCTAAAATGTGTACTACTCCGATTCTCACACTACCTATCAGAAGTTCTCGTTTGATTGGCAGTGTACGTATCACCTCTTCCTCCTCAATATTCCCCTGAACTGCTACGATCGGCGCTATACTCTCAAGCTCACTAAGGACCGAGAGTCGCGAGAGATCACCTGCATGGATAAGTAATTCTACGTCGGTGAAGTGCGTCCAGAGAGCCTCTGGCAATTGCTTAAAGTGCGGAATATGGGTATCTGAAATGACCCCTATGCGGTGTAGCATGCGCTTTCTCCATCTTCCATTATTATCTCTATGATTGAGCCTCTTTCAGCAGCTTGATTCTATCACCTGAACCGTTCTTTTCCCACCCACCTACCCTTTTTGGACTTTGTTGGCGAAAGATGCGATCGATCGAAACCGCCTCGCCCCAAAGGAAGAAACGAGGGATTGCGGGCGCTACGCGTTGCGTAGCGCCCGCAATCCCTCAGGAAAGCATGGGAGGGCATGGATGTTCGCCCACGAAGCGCATTCGCCAACAAAGTCTTTTTAGAGGCTCGGAGGCAGAAGAGACAAAAAGAATGTCGATACATATCTTTAACTTTCATACGCATAGGACTCTGTGGTATCCTCACAGGAGATACCTGTTGCTTTGTACAAGCGAAAGGGGAGAAACTATGGAAAACCAGGAAATTCGGGCAGCTCTGGATCGGCACTGGGCAGCCTCCGCAGCTGGTGACATTGAAGCGGAACACGAGATCTATCGCGACGACGTTCTCGTCGAGTATCCTCAGTCGGGCGAGCGAATCCGTGGTCGCCACAACATTCAGGCCCTTCGCGAACACCACCCGGCGAAGCTGGGCTTCACCATCCGGCGCATTCTTGGCAGTGGCGATCTCTGGATCACCGAGTATGTGCTCAGCTATAACGAGCAGCCAACGGAAACAGTCAGCATTATGGAGTTTTGCGATGGCAAAGTTGTTCACGAGACACAGTACTTTGCTGATCCGTTCGAGCCACCTGCCTGGCGATCTCAGTGGGTCGAGCATCAGGAGAAATAGTTCAGTATTTCTTGACATGTTCTTGAACAACTCTTACAATAAGAGATAGAGGCATGACAAAAGATCCAATCAAACGCCTGGATGTCTTTCGTTTGCACTTACCTCTGGCGGAATACGAAATGTAGCAGCCTCAACTTACGAAAACAGAAGCCCACACGCCCTCTTGCAATGTGGCGATACGATGAGGAGGAGAGATGCGTATTGCAGTTATCTCAGATATTCATGGCAATCAGTTCGCGCTTGAAGCAGTCTTAAGCGACCTGAACAATCAACCCCCTTGTGATCAAATAGTGATCGCTGGAGATATCTGTCTGCACGGTCCCTGTCCGCAGGAAGTCCTGCAAACGCTACGAGGGCTGAACTGTTCGGCAGTGCAAGGAAATACAGATCTAGAGATTGTGGTACGGGACCAGCATAAGGGAGAGAAAAAACGCAACGAGATCAACTGGGTCCGTGAGCAGATCGGCCTGGATGGTATAAACTACCTGGCAGATCTGCCTTTTTCCTATCGCGTGGTAAATCCCGCAGGGTCCGATATGCAGATCGTTCATGCCAATCCGCTCAACCTGGAAGACGCTCTTCTGCCTAATGCAGACGATAAGACACTAGAGCATTTATTGGGAAACCTGGATGAGAAGGTAGGTGCCCTGGCCTTTGGACATCTCCATATAGCCTATACCCGGCGTTGGCGGAACCTCCTCCTGACCGACGTCGCCAGTTGCGGCTTTCCTCGCGACGAGGATATCCGTGCCGCCTATGCTATTCTTAGCTGGGAAAAAGACCAATGGACGGCGGAAATTCGCCGGGTCTCGTACGATGTGCACGCAGTGGTTAAACAGATCAAAAACAGTGGCATGCCGAACGCGGAAAAGCGCATCAAAGTCCT
>DAOTTL010000057.1:0-12287 GCA_034438135.1 Ktedonobacteraceae bacterium
TCTTCACTGGATGCTTCGCGGCGAATGGTGATGATCATGGAACGGAATCCTCTCTCTACTAAGTACTAATGAAAAGACAAAAATGAGAAACAAAAAAGCAGAGGTTTTTTTCCTCTGCTCGTCCAGCACGCTGGTGGTTTTTTTGCTCAGCCCAAAGGGCCCACCATCATGCTGGAGGGCTAAACCAATAATAAAAGCTAAATTGTGCGGGCGAAAACTGTTTGCTAAGCATAAAAATCAATCCAATACAGGCGCTCCTGAAGCGCTTTTTTTCTCTACAAAAATTATAGCGGGATCTGCGGCTACTGTCAAGCAAGTCTATTTCATTTTCAGGGTTTCTCAAAAGACTTTCTTTCCCCGCCCGCCCAGCCGTTTTGGAGCATGGGAGGCAGTGCAGTCGCGCTGCCTCCCATGCTCTTTTTTCCTGGGGAGGGGTTTGGCAACGGCTGAAATGCGATGTTTGAGAAACCCTTGATTTCCTTTTTCAGCGGCTTGCAAAGCCGCCCTATGCTTCGATAAGAACAAAAATATCTTTTGTATATTTTGCATCTCATACACGATGAAATATTCCATTCTGGTTTTTTTAAGTGCACTAGATTTTTGGCAGTATTATGGTAAAATAATAGTAGTAGCCTGGAATGTTCATCTTCATTAATGGAAGAAGGCGAGGTAGTAAGGAGAGTCATTATGAAAACAAGCATTATTGAGGTTGGTTTATCCACAGAGAAAATTCCAGAAGTTCAGTCTAATCTTGAGCGCTGTTTGAGCCAGACTGGCGACCGCATCATTGGCCATCAGGTTTATGATGACCAGACGCTGATTGTAGTGCGTCTACTTAGTGACACTATGCATTATCATATCAAAACCTTATCCACAGCCTTTCGTCAGGAGCAGATAAACTCATTTCAGTTTATTGCCTGTTACCCCTTCAAGATTACTTTCAGGAACGAGCAATATGAAGAGGATTTACAGAGATTTCCCTGGAGCGCTGGCGAATCCTGGTTTAAAGCCGCAGACGATGGACAAAGTGTCTATCTTTGCCTGAATGCCGATCAACTGGATAAGAAGAAGATCTCGTGGCTAGCTCAACAAACGTCAATCATTTGCGCGGAATGGTCACCAGAGTAAAGGAGTGGTCTGATCCACTCCTTGTGCCTATGAATCATCCTTCATTTTGTAGAATGAGTAAGCGCTTTTGCTGGCGGTTACGCCGCTGCATCTTTCCTCTCTTTAGGGGTGGGGAGCGGCTCTTACAAGCCGCTGAAAAATCAGCGATGACAGATAAAGAGAAGAAGAGCGGCAGGCAGGGGTGCAGCCGCGCCCCTGCCTGCCGCTCTTCTTCTCTTTATCGGTCATCCTATGATACACTATGAGAGAAGGTGTTGCCTGGGAAAGCGAGAACAATTTAATGACATGTCAATTTTGTGGAACTGAAAATACATATGGAGAGCTGTTTTGTACGAACTGCGGGGCTCAGCTCGCGGACGGGCCTGCTGTGCCTTCCAACGATAGTACAGCCATAACACCTGTGACAACCATTGCTCTGGAGACGAGCCTGCAAGAGGGTCGTTATACAATCACAAAGTCTCTGGGCGCGGGGGGGATGGGTTCGGTCCTCCTGGCAAAGGATACGCGCCTGGGCGATAAATTGGTGGTTGTCAAGGTACTGAATGCGGAGAGTAACGATCCTGAGAAGCTGCAAGAGGACGTACGAAACTTTAAACGCGAGGTAGAGACGCTCGCAAACCTCAATCATCCATGGATTCCTCGTGTAACTGATCACTTTCAGGAGAAGACACACTATTATATGGTCATGGATTATATTGAGGGGGAAAATCTTGAAGATCGTCTTATTCGTCTAAATAAGGCTCTGGCGGAGCAGGATGCATTGTATTATGCCCTGGAGGTGTTAGATATTCTGGAATATCTTTCACAGCAGGAGCCAGCGATTGTTCACCGGGATATTAAACCGTCAAATATCATCATTGGTGCGAAAGACAGGCACGCGCACCTGGTTGATTTTGGCATTGCACGCTCAAATACACAACAGAATGGTCAACGTCGGAAGACTACGGCTCTGGGAACTCCCGGCTATGCTCCGCCAGAACAATATCAGGGATTTGCTGACCCCCGGTCCGATATCTATGCACTTGGGGCAACGCTCCATCATCTGGTTACGAACCGCGATCCAGGTGAATACCCTCCCTTCCAGTTTCCGCCCATCCGAACGCTCAATCCGCAGCTCTCTCCCTCACTGGAACAGGTATTGGCGAAGGCGCTGAGGACCCAGGCCAATGATCGTTATCAGAGTGCTCAGGAGATGAGGCAGGATGTAGAGTCCATTGTGGCTGGCATTTCGACGACAATAGGGACGATCGATGCCTATAAAATAAGCAATTCAAGACCCCTGCGAGCACTGCCTCCGCAGCCATCGCCGAAGATTTCGGTGTCCGAGCCTCTTGCTGAACCCGTTGGACAGACCGGCGGGTATGCCCGTCAACAACGACAACAGATGGAAGAACAAGAGTACGCAAATCCAGAGCGCACAAGTCCAGAATATACGAGTCCGGGTTTTTATCCACATACTCCACCAGTATCACGCGGGTCAGGCTTTCGAGAGATACCCCGTCAGATGCAGAATTTTTATGAAGGATATAGAAATAGTTCGTCTCAGGATGCTGATACTCGGATTATGTGGCAGTTTATCACTTTTGTGGTGGCAATCTGTATTATCGGTGTGATTGCCTATCTCTTATTCAATACAATTAATTTCTTCTAACTACAAGTAGGGAGATAAGGAATATGTCAGCGGAATTTCGTGCGTTTATTGTAAATAAGATCGAGAATGAATTCAGTGCCAGAATGGGAGTTTTAGGTCGTGAGGACTTGCCGCAGGGGGAAGTGCTGGTCAAGGTGGCCTATTCGGGTGTGAATTATAAGGATGGTCTGGCCTCGATCGCGGACGGGAAGGTTGTGCGCAGCTATCCTTTTGTGCCGGGTGTTGATCTGGCGGGCGTTGTAGAGGAGTCCAGCGATGAGCGTTTCCACGTGGGTGATGAGGTACTTGCGACCAGCTACGAACTGGGCGTTTCTCATTTCGGTGGGTTTAGTGAATATGCACGAGTTAACGCTGAATGGGTTGTGCCAAAACCGACTGGCTTAACCTTGCAAGAAACTATGGCTCTGGGAACGGCTGGCTTTACCGCAGCTCTGGCGATCCACCAGCTGGAGAAAAACGGTCTTCATCCATCTAAAGGACCTGTCCTGGTCACCGGAGCAACTGGTGGTGCGGGCAGTCTGGCCGTTAACATACTGCACAAGCTGGGGTATCAGGTCGCGGCCAGCACCGGCAAAGAGTCTGCACACGCGTATCTGCGCGACCTGGGGGCAGATGAGATTATTGATCGTGCTGTGACCTCGGCGGAAAGTAATCGCCCGATGGAGAAGGAACGCTGGGCGGGCTGCATAGATGCTGTAGGTGGCTCTACGCTCTCCTATCTCATTCGGACCACCCGCCGTGAGGGTTCGATTGCTGCCTTTGGCAATACTGGCGGGGCCACTTTCACTAGCAGCGTTTTCCCCTTCATCTTGCGCAATGTCAATCTGTTGGGGGTCGATTCTGTTTACTGTCCAATGGAACTCAGACGCGACATCTGGCAACGTTTGAGCGATACCTATAAACCTGAGAAGCTACTCAGCTCTATTGGACACGAAGTTGATTTTGAACAACTCCCAGAGGCGCTGTCCAGGGTACTCCAAGGGGAGGCCCGTGGCCACACGATTATTAAATTATGATGAGGGTGCACATGGGATGGCGTTGTCGGATGTCGCCAAAAATTGACCGCACTCTGCTACGTATTGGACCTGTCCATTTTTATCGAAGGTCAGGAGAAAGAGCGATTTATTCACTGGATCGCTTCCCTGGGCCTCAAATGAGATCTGGCCTGTTACTCCTTGTACTGCCTCTTTGGGGTTAATCTTTAAAAGAGCCGCATCCAAATTGGCGGGTGTGATTGGCTGACCCTGATCAATGAAGGCTCGTGTACTGGCGACTCCTATGGTAAGCAGTGCATCATAAGAGGTTGCAACACCAGAGGTAGGGGCAGTATTCTGAAAGTAGACCCTTTCGTCCGTAAAGAACGATGATGTACTCTCTACTTTCGGCGCACCTGGATAGAACTGGGCAGTAAAGAGTAAACGATTGAGATCTGGACGGGCTTTTTGTGAATAATCGCCCGTTTCGTAAAACGCGTCTCCACCCAGAACTCGCAGTTTTGCGAGCGGTCCGCTCGTTGGTAAATGTTCAAGAACGGTACTTACTTCACTTGCATAACAGGAGCAATAGATAAGATCAGGGTTCTTGCTGAGCACCTGTTTCAGGGCCGTCTGGACTGAATCATTATTCCTCTCTTGATATTCTCCTGTATCGACAATATTCTGACTTGGGAAAACACTCAGGAAGCTATTGAGCAAATCAGCGCTATAATCGTTTTCCTCGCGAAAAAGGATAGCAACCCGTTTTGCATGCAACGTATTTTCAGCATAACTGGCCGCGAAACTGGCCTCGAAGTAATCGCTAGGGACAACTCTGAAAAAAAAGACTTTTCTGCTTAAAAACGTGCTTGAGGCTTTTGCGGCGACCATTGGGAGTATATTTGGGATGTGAGAGAAGAAGGTATTATTAATATTGATCGCGCTCTGGCTAGAAAGTCCATCCATGACCCCCACAATGGTTGAATTGGAGTGCGCTGTCTGCCAGATCTGTTCGGCGACACTATTTGCGTAGTCAGCTTCGTCCACCTGACCTGAGCCAATGTTTGCTATCAGCAGATTAATGGCAAGGCAGTTTGGATTGCTGCTACAGCGGTCATTATTTTCTTTCTGTGCTACATATGCTCCCTGCACAACGTCACGCCCGTCTGCAATGTAGATGCCGGAGAGGATTGTATCCACAACAATGGTAATATGTCGATTCTCACGAATGCGCAGATCTTCCAGGTAGATACGCGCTTCTGCGTCTGTAGGATCGGTCAGGATAGCGTCTCTCAGATTGCTGCTGGCAGCTGAGAGATTCCCGTCTAGCAAGGCCTGTGCTGCTTTCAGCTTATCAGGGCCATCGCTGCGATTGGTGTCAAAGGGGGCACTACCATCGCTTATACCAATACACTCTCTCCCCCTGACGGTCGCTCCAATGCCCTGAGTTGAGATGCCTGACGAGGCCACTCCATTGCAGGCGTCAGCTACGCGGTTCAGATAGATATTCCAGATGCCAGAGGTAACAAGCAAGAAAATGAAAAAGATCGTACTTAACTGTAAGCGAGCAGCGAATGACAGGAAACTTTCTAGTCTGAAGCGTTTCAGTAAAGAGGCTGCACTGTGCGATGAGAGGAACGATTGCAGATATCTCCTGAGGGTAGGATGATAGATAAGCCGTTCTCTGAGTGAGCGTACGCGAAAGAATGTCCAGAGTAGTACGATGCATCCCAGGATGAGTGAGATAACAATGGTCAGAGTATCAAGATTGTAGAAAAAGCATATCACGAGGTTCCAGACTCCGAAGACGACTATGGCTATGAAGGCCAGTAAGGTGATGGCGCGTTTACGAATTTGTCTGATCGTGTTCGCGAGTCCCAATTGAGGGAGCCTGATGGTTGTTTTTGATACGCGAGTTGATGGATTGCGCGGCGTGAACGCTTCCATGAGCAATCTATTGATTGCTGGTATCTGGGTCAGGGCAGCAATCCCATTTAGCACAGAGTAAGTTACTTCAAAGATAACTATCCAGCCATTGAATTTGAAGGCTACACAGATGATCCAGGTCGGAATACTTGCCACGAAGAATACAACGATTAACCATCCTGCGATCTTGCGCACTGGCTTGTTTGGTTCGGTTGTCGGACTATTAGAGGTGCTTATAGACACAGGCATTACTCCTATTCGAGATCGCATATCCCTGGTGCCTTTTCTTTTGCCAGGGAAGGCATGCGCGATTTTTCAAACTTCTCCCGCTGTTTTCTATGGGAACTGAACGCAGACAGAGAAGTCGATATGAGATGAGAAGTTTTTCTGTATTGGTCAGGGTACCTGATGTTTCCTTTTTTATTACCGAACAGATAGAGGATTTTTGAGAGAATATCACTCTTGAGTGAAGTAACGAAAAGACGCTAAGAATAATGCTATTATAGCAAAAGAAGAGTGCCATTTAGCGCACAAAAAGTGCCAACTTTTAGTCTGCTTTTGCAAAAGCAGACTAAAAGTTGGCACTTTTTGCAGGCCGTCCCCTCACAATAATCTGTTACTGAAGGCTATTCGTCCACGAATAGCCCCGCCCTTCTTTTTTGAGGGGATTTCGGGCAAGGCGTGCAACGCCTTGCCCGAAATCCCTCTTTTCTTCTTATGGGTGGGAGGTTTCGATCAGGAAGAGACTTCGGCAACAGAGTCTCACAAGTAGCGTTTTTTTCCCGATCTGCTGCATCGGCCTGGTAGGCCACCCCACTCTATTCAAAAAAGAGTAAGCGGCCTGCAAAACAGGCCACTTACTCTTTTTGCTCTGTCGCCGCAGGTGACAGAGGGGCAGCTTTACAAGCCGCAGAAAAATGAGTGATGCCTCACATATTTCTCTAGAGTTGGGCGAGAAGGCTGTTGAGACGATTAACAAAGCGAACGGGATTTTCGAGTTGTTCGCCTAGACTGAGCACCGATTGATCGTAGAGAACGGAGGCCCAGTCCGAGAAACGCTCGCCTGAAGGTTCATTGACGAGTTTTTTTACAATAGAGTGATGAGAATTGATCTCCAGGATGGGTTTAGTGGTCGGCACCGGCTGACCATTGGCCTTGAGCAGGCGCTGGAGTTGTGGATCGAGATCCTCGTCCCCAACGACCAGACAGGCAGGCGAAGTAGTTAGACGAGTGGTGACGCGTACCTCTTTGACCTCATCCTTTAGCGCTTCTTTGAGACGATCAAGTAGTTTCTGCACCTCATCAGCGCTAATTTGCTCGCCTATTTCCTCCTGCGGGGCCTCTTCGGGAGTGCCCTTGATGCCACTGAGGTCTACCTCACCACGCGAGACCGATTGTAACTGGTGTTTGTCAAATTCGTGTAGTTCTGAGCCGATCAGATAGTCCATCTGATCAGAGAGCAATACCACCTCGATACCCTTCTTTTTGAAGATCTCCAGAAGTGGACTATCTTTAGCGGCTGCATAGCTCTCGGCAGTTGTATAGTAAATCTTCTCCTGACCCTCTTTCATACGTGAGACATAAGTCTCCAGGGAGGTATCTTGAGCGTCGCCGTTGCTCAGCGTTGTGCTAAAGCGGAAGAGGTGAGCAATTGCTTCCTGATTGGGGTAATCTTCGACAATGCCCTCTTTGAGGACACGTCCAAAGGTCTTCCAGAATGTCGCATACTTTTCAGGTTCGTTCTTTGCCAGGTCAGAGAGCAGGCCCAGAACTTTCTTGACCGCAGTTGAACGGATGGCTTCAATCATGCGATTCTGCTGAAGGATTTCGCGTGAGACGTTCAAGGGAAGGTCGCTAGAGTCGATGATGCCTCGCAGGAAGCGTAGATAGCCAGGGATAAGTTCCTCTGCTCCGTCCATAATGAAGACGCGACGCACATAGAGCTTCACTCCATGACGGCGGTCTCGGTTCCAGAGATCATAAGGAGCGCTGGTCGGAATGTAGAGCAGGAGAGTGTACTCCTGGGTGCCCTCCATGCGACTATGGATGTAGGCCAGAGGATCATCGAAGGCGTGGGACAGATGTTTATAGAACTCGGTATACTCTTCCTGAGTGATCTCGTTTCTCGAACGTACCCATAGTGCTGCGGCCTGATTGACGCGCTCGTTCTCGCCAGCTTTCTCTTTATCCTCGACTGGCATTAAAATGGGCACCGTGATATGGTCCGAGTACTTGCGGATAATCGAGCGCAGTTGATAGCCGCTGAGCAGTTCGTCCTCACCTTCGCGCAGGTGGAGGATTACTTCAGTGCCTCGGGCAGGACGCTCGACGCTTTCCAGGGTATACTCCCCCTCGCCGCTAGACTCCCAGCGCACGCCCGCGTCGGCGGCCAGACCGGCCCGGCGTGTGATCAGTGTGACTTTATCTGCTACGACAAATGATGAGTAGAAGCCGACCCCAAACTGACCAATCAGGTTCGCATCTTTCTGCTGATCTCCAGTCAACGACTGGAAAAACTCACGTGTACCCGACTTGGCGATCGTGCCGATCTGCTGAACGACCTCCTCGCGGTCCATACCAATGCCGTTGTCCATTACGGTAATGGTGCGGGCCTCCTTGTCGTAGGAGACGAAGATAGATAGTTCGCTGTCATCTTCGTGCAGACTTTCATCGGAAAGTCTGGCGAAACGCAGATGGTCAATTGCGTCGGAAGCGTTGGAGATAAGCTCGCGCAGGAAGATCTCTTTGTTGCTGTACAACGAGTGGATCATGAGATTGAGAAGCTGGGTGACCTCTGCTTGAAAGCCCAGCGTTTCTTTATGTGTCTCGACAGACATATACAACCCTTCACTTTTTGTTGAAATGACTAAGTTAAAACCAGAATTATGAAGCGACAGGCGTTTGGTTCGTTCGCGCTCTTATAATACTACCATCGGGGCTTCTCTTCAACTATAAACCCCGGTATTTTTGGGGCTTCGCAAAAGTCGCGCTCTTCCCACTCACTAACCCTTTCTGGATGGGTGGTGGCAACGCAGCCGCGCTGCCACCACTCATCTTATTCTCCTGAGGACGGTTCTGGCAAAGCCTTTTTCTTCTTATGACGCTGAAGGAGATTTTACGACGGATTGCAGTTTGTGCGTAGAGTATCACGCAGGGCATTGATTGGTTCTGCAAGTAGGTTCTGTGAGATATTCAGGGGGGAGCCTGTGCGCAGACTAAAGCGAGAGCTGGTATTCAGGGCGAAACGTAAGAAGCCGTAGCGTTTGAATAGCTGAGGTGGGTGCCGGGGCACGATACAGAGGTACGAAAGAAGCAGATAGCGGTACACATGGATGGACTCGATCTCGGACCATGGCAGGGTTACATTTCCAAGGAAGGGAAGATGACGCAGGGTCAGGTTGTGTTCATCTGATTCCAGTGAGGGTCTGTAGTCTGCAAGTAGACGGAGGTCGGACCATATAAAGCCGAGCATGTAGATGAAGCAAAGGCCGAAGAGCAGCGCCGAGATGATGACTGTGCCAGTTTTGTAAGGGCTTTGAAAAATTGAGATCCCGGCGGTGGTCAGGATGACAAGCATGATGAGGCAGAGACATAGAGAGCCTACGAGTTTCCAGCGCGTTGGATAGACTTTAATGGATTGGTGGATGGATGGTTCTTCTTCTACATCTTTTTGCTCGTTCATCATGGAAATTTTGCCTCTGGTCCTCTTTTTTCTGCTTGCATTGTAGCATATAGGCGGTTTTTTGTGGATGGGTCTGGTTGCGCTAAAAGACATATTTTAGTTGAAGACTGGATATGTTATAATGCGCCCAATGTAGAGGAAGATAGCCAATTAAAAATAGTGTATTCGTGAACTCAAACTCTGCTTGCAAGAGGAGCAGGTTATGGTATGATAGTTGGAGTTCAGACAGCATAATTCATGAGCGGTGTAGAAATATGGCAAATAATTATCCGTCGGACCCACAAAACGCGGCACCCGCTGGAAATCTCGCTACTCCACAAAGCGGCTCTGGCGGTACTCCACCGCTGGGATCGTCTTATGGGAACCAGTCGAGTCTCTCAACGTCGGATGCGGTGCGTGGGAAACAGAGACGTCTGCCCGCAGGCGTTCAGCTTTCCAGCAATCGCTATAAAATAGAACGTTTAATTGCCTCTGGCGGCATGGGGGCTGTGTATCTTGCGACCGATCAACGTTTTGGTCGTCCTTGCGCTGTCAAAGAGATGCTGGACGATTTTCATAATGACGCTGAGCGCACTCAGTCTTTGGATTGGTTTCGGCGCGAGGCAACGTTGCTTCTAGATATTAATCATGCAAGTATCCCTCATGTGCGCGATTTCTTTATGGAAGATGGGCGTCATTACCTGGTCATGGACTTTATTGAGGGGCGAACTCTGAATGAGGTTCTCGAAAAAGAGGGCAATGTGCCTGGGTTAAACGGTGCTCGTGGACTTCCGGAGGAGCGTGTACGCAGTTGGGCGCAACAGTTGTGCAGCGTTCTGGGTTATCTGCATCGTCAAAATCCTCCTATCATTTTCCGTGATCTTAAGCCCCCAAATATTATGGTTACTGATAAAGATGAGATTAAATTGATCGATTTCGGTATTGCTCGTACGGTGCAGTCTCAACAAATTTCATCTACAGTCATTATGACTATTGGTTATGCTCCACCGGAGCAGTTGCAGGGCAGACCGGAGATGCGTAGTGATTTGTATTCACTTGGCGCGACTCTCCATCGCCTATTAACACGCCATGATGCTTCAAACAATAAACCCACTATCTTCTCGTTTCCGCCTGTGCGCACACTGCGCCCCGATATCTCACCCGGCCTTGAAGAGATTATTAGTAAAGCGCTCGCGACAAACATTGATGATCGGTGGGCTAATGCCGCTGAGATGGAGCGTGCCGTGCTCAATTTGCCGCCACTCTCCAGTCAGGTCGGTAATCTGGCACCTACGGTACTTGGCAACCTCCCCGATCGACCCGTCACGGGTCAGTCCGGTCTGGGAGTATTTACTGGAACCGGCGGCTTTAATGGTCCTGGAGGCGTTTTTTTGCGGAGTGCACAGGATCATCTGGCTGCTGGACGTATTGAGGCTGCCTTTGGTGCTCTTGATCAGGCTTATAACCGTGAGCCAGATAACGCACTTTTACATAAAATGTATGGCCAGGCCTTTGCACGTCGCCAGCCGCCGCAACCTGATCTGGCGCTTAAAGCGTATAACAGTTCTCTTCTGTTTAATGGGAATGATCCTGAAACTCATCGCCTGGTGGGTGATGTGTACTTATACGTGCGCCATGTGCCGAGTCTGGCCATCCCGGCGTATATGCAGGCATTACGCCTCAATTCACGAGATTTTGAGGCTCATCGAGGGCTGGCCAAAAGCTATGAGGATACCAACCAGCTCGCACTGGCTCTCCAAGAATATCAGGAGGCCGCTGGAATCGATGGAAAGCTGTTTAGTCTTCACTACTCCATTGGTCAGGTCGCCCTCCGACTCAATCGATTACAGGTGGCTGAACTCGCCTTTGTGAGGGCGCTAACAATTAATCCTGCTGAGAGTATGTGCCGTTTTGTGCTGGCACAGGTGTACGAGCGCGAAGGAAAGCTGGAAGAGGCGCTACGCCAGTGTCAATATGTTGTGAACTCTGTCCCAACACCTTTGGGAGCGCCAGATATGTTGCGGCGTTTGCACAGCATATTAGGCCACTAAAAATTGTTGTGGGACTCGTTGAGATTACTGGTAAGTGTAATGAAGAGTGCAGGTATGAGGATTGTCCAGGAGAGACGAGGCATATGAATAGAATGCATTTCATGCCCGACTTGCGTTCGCACGCGGGCAACTTCTCTCTGGCTGTACTGCTTGCGGGCCTGTTGCTGACCCTGCGATGTTGGTTCCCCTCAACCGCCGTTTTTGCCGCCGTACAGGGGCAGGGACAGGCGGGTCTTGTCACGTCTTCTACCAGGCTAGCCCTGGATAAAGCGGGGGTCTCAATTGTGCGCCTGATCGCGAGCTATCGCGAGAACAACTCCAGTACCAACCACCCCAATCCTAAGACCTTTAGTTGTACGGGATTGGGCATTCTGGTAGGTAGTGCGCGTCAATCAGTCGGCTCAGGCTATGTCAACTGGGTTTTGACCAGTTCAGCACTGGTCTATTCCAGTAGTATGTCAAGCTGTGAGAATGTGGACCAAAATGGCTCTGTGCTGAGTGATGTAAAGATCTTTCCCAGCACCGAATACAGTCGAGCGAGCGCAGGGACGACTCCTGAGACCGTCTCCCTGGGAGAATTGACCTGTCAGGCCAGCGGACAGTAACCCAACTGTAGCGATGCGACTGGCAGCGGTGCCGGCACGAATGATGGAAACAAGGGACAGGCTGAAGCGCTCCATCTTTTGACCTCGACGCAGGCTAGCTGGTCTTATACTCTTTTTTCGTTTCAGACGCCCCAGCCCCAGCCGTATTTATTGCGTAGCAGCACAGCGCAGGGCAACCTGAGTACGTCCTCGATTATTGGTCTGCTGAGTACTTCAAACACTACTTTGCCCAATGCTGTCGTGGCTACCAATCAGCCCAACGCTCCCCTTGCCTTTCTTGTTCCTGATATT
>DAOTTL010000058.1:0-3461 GCA_034438135.1 Ktedonobacteraceae bacterium
GATTTATGCCGCCACCGCCCTGGTTATAGCCACCCTGATTATAAGGATAGCCTTGATTATAGCCACCCTGATTGTATGGATAGCCAGGAGACATAGGAACTGACTGCTGATAGGGGGTTCCAAGCCCACCGACTAATCGTCTGCGTCGCGTAAACGCAAAGCCTGCAATTATAATCACCACTACAATCAAACCGATCCAGAGTAGCACCCCGGACGCTCCAGACCCATTCGATCCGTTAGCACCCACTGAACTCTGCAAAGAGTTAATAGCTGCCACCGTAGCATCGGTATAGTCATTGCTGCCAAAGTGTGAGGCAAAGGCACTGACAGACGAGTTGATTCCTGAACTCGTCAGCGGCACCTGACGTGTATGAGTGATATAGATGTAATGGTGGACCGTATCGATAGCCATTACGATAAGATTAGAGCTACCATTCAGTTTGCTGATCGCAGTATTTTGAAAGCCGCTCTGCGTACCATTAAAAGTGTCCGTGGTATAAATGCTCAGCGGGTAAGAGAGATTAGAGGCAGCATTCTGAACAGCAGAACTATCCAGAACACCAGCATCATCATAAATGCGCACATTATTGCTCCCGGTGCCGCATGCGCTTACTGCAAGTAAGCAACAAACGCAGACAAGTCCCAGGAACCACGTTCTAAAATGTATGTAATCAGGCAATTTTTTTCTGATTTTCACTTCTCAGGCCCTTCCTCTCAAAAACACAAAGAGATCTGCACTGGAAAATAACTTCCTATACTCTATTCACGTTTATGACATCCTATCTGGTTACTTTTCAATTCTTCCTCCTTATAAATAATAACAGCAAACAAAATAATAACAGCAAATAAAAAGAGAAGATGGCGTGTTTGACGGGCCTCGGCCTCGTCAAACGCGCCATCTTCTCTTCCCTAAAAGGAGTGGTCAGCCTGCCAGGCAGGCCGAAAACCTTTTGTCCTGATTTTGCAAATTGAGCGGGAATGACTCATAATAGTTGCCGGACAAATAGAACAAAAAAATTGTTCAGCAAAGGCCTATTCTCTCATATCCCCCAATCTTTTCAGTAGATACCGACATATTCAGGGAAACCTGGGAGGCCTGGAGCGAAAACAATTATTCCGCAGGTGGTAAAGTAGAACTGCTAAGCAGTAAGTCCAAAGTTGTCTTTTTCACACGATACCCGCGACGTTTGCCCAGATGAGGCAAAGTCACAGCGTCTAGAACGCCATTATTGATCCACCGACGAACCGTCGTATCATCAACACGCAAACGGCGTGCGACTTCATGGATAGTGAGGAGATCATCAGCTGGCTGATACGGGTAATTCTCTTCTTCTTTGTCCATAATTGCTGTATTTTTTCGACGTGGCATAGTTAAAACCTCCTTAGAGAAACCGAAGAAACATTTTTACCTTCTCTATACGTTCAATACAGTATCCTCAACCATTATAGTATCTTCACCGGATACATCCCAGGATGGTTTACTGCTTTTCATGCATAAGTATAATCCCCTTCTATGAACTGAACCTGTGAGTTTCCTGAGATGTAGCTGAGAACAGAACAAGAATATAAAAATAGCGCTGCTAAGACAGGATATAAGAGTAAGGTAGATGGTTTTCTCTTTTATTTTGGAAGAGCAAAATATTACCAAAAAGCAGTACAAATAGGGATAATAGTCTTAAGAGTCGAAAAGCGGCACGCTTGGGGTTTTTCGAAACCCATTTACAACTTGTGGAATGCTGTGTTACACTTCGGAAAAGATTTCAGGCAGCGTATCGAGGTTATTTTCTATCTAAAGGAGGATGCTGTTATGGCTGGCTGGCAAGAAGAACTGGCCGAGCTACTCCGTGAGCTAGGGGTCACGCAGGAAGAGCCTCATCTCAACCTCCCCTCTACAGGCAAATCTATGCGTGGCAATGCTTTGTGGCGTTTACAATCGGGCAAACAGTCAAAACCTCTGGCTGATGCTTCTTTTTCAGATGATGCTTCTTTTTCGGACGACGTGGAGATTGATCTCTCTGACTCATGGGCCATTGACCTGGAAAGTATGCGTCAGAAGGTCGATTCTATAGTTCAGCAAGTAGTTCAGTTAATGCAGCGAGGTGATCTGGATGAATCGCTCAAAGATGACGTGATGATCGTATTGCGTGCTCTGCGTAGACGCGCAGTGATCACTCAGCAGGCTGAGGCAGGAGATGAGGCTTTCTTGGAATCTATTACGGCTATGCTTCATTTCTGTCGTGTGGTTATTTGTCTCAGTGAAACAGCTATTGACGACTACTAAGGTGGCGTTCTTTATTTCGACTTTGAAAGACCTCGTATTCTAGAATTAGAGTGTGTATCCCTGGCAAGGGCAATTCACGTAATAGATATGTGTTTATGTTTTATAAACAGAGATTCCAGGGACAGCTCTATTCTACATTTCTCTCTCTTTCTTTCTTATCTAATTAGAAGAGATTGAGCGCATTGTAAAAGTCCCTGATGTTCGTGCAGCGAACAGTATAATTAGAGGCAGTCCATAAACAGGGAAAGTCAGATAGGTCGCTGGCCCAGCACGGCTGCTTGCCCCAATAGTAGGGATATTGCCTCCGTGCAACCTGTTAGCAGCATATGTATCAGCAGGCATGGAGCAAAAAGTGGGCAGGCTGAAAATATATAGGCTGTATTGGTGAGGATATATACGATGCAAACAGAGTTTTTTGAACGTCTTGATGAGCTTTCACAGGAGAGCCGTCATCAGCTCGACAAGCAGATTAAAAATGTACAGAGTGAGGCCAGGCGTCTGAAAATGCAAGCTCGCCGTCTGCGCAGAGCGCAGCGTGCGGAAGTGAAAAAACGCCAGAATCTGCTAAAGCAGGTGACGTCAGCTACCAGAGATTGGAGCCAGGAGGCTCTGAGGCGCAGTGGAGAGATCGCGCAGAATTTGAAAGAAGATGCCGGACACAATCTGGATCAACAGAGCACTCAGGTTGTACAAAATCTGACCGATTGGAGCGATGATGCAACTGCTCGCTTGCGTAAGCAAGGCAGTCAGTTGACCCAGAGCGTTTCTGAATGGGGCGATGATACCGGCTATGCGTTGCGCAAGCAGGGCAAAAAGTTGCAGCGAAATATGCGCAGGCGTGGCCAATCCATTGCGAATGATCTCGCGGACCGCAGGAACGATGCCACACGCACTTTGCGCAAACGAAGCCGAGTTGTTGCACAGGATCTGGCCGATCGTCGTGACGATGTAGCGAAAAAGTTGCGCAAGCAGAGCAAACAATTGAGGAAACAGGGCGAAAAGCTGGTGAGCCAGCGCAACAACAGGTTCTGGTCCATCCTTGGTTTCTGCGCCGGTTTGCTGCTGGCTGGTGGAGTCACCTATCTACTGATCCGCCGTAACTTCAGCCAGAATGAGGAAGTTGAGGCCGAACAGTTCGATTTACCCACCCACGACACATTAAACGGCTTTAGTGAGCACT
>DAOTTL010000059.1:0-8331 GCA_034438135.1 Ktedonobacteraceae bacterium
CGCCACAACACACCAGTGGCTCTTTTTTAAATGGGGCGGAGTGGACTGCCAGGCCGATGCAGCAGATCAGCAAAATACCTCTACTTGTAAGGGGCGGTCTGCACAGCAGGCCGAACGCCTTTTGTCCTGCTTTTGCAAAAGCAGGGATGACTCGTATAGCTGCTCTTCTTCTTCTCTGTCGCCTGCGGCGACAAAAACCCTTCACCAGTTCTCCTCGACGACCGGGTCGCGCTCTGCCCAGGTCTCGCCTCGCTCGATAAGAATGGAGCCAAAGAGTTCTTTCTGTGTCACAACGATGCGTGCGTATTTCCAGAGTTCCAGGACGGCCAGAAAAGTCACGACCACTACAAAACGCGAGGTCTCAGCCGCCAGAACGTCCGCCAGATAGATAAAATCGCGCTCACTGAGCAGATCACGAATCTCTGCAATACATTGACTAACGCGTACACGAACCAGGGGCATAAGATCCTCTTCAGCGACCTCTTCATGGATGCGCAATTCCATTAGATGAACGAATGCCTGAGCAAGCGAACTTACCTGAGTACTGGTGAGAGTGGGAGGATTCCAGGATAGTTGAGCTTCTATACCCGCTAACAATCCCGAACGACCATAGGTCTGTAATCCCTGCTCCTCACGCTGACGCAGATAACTGGCAATTCCTTTCGCGAGTTTATACTCAAGCAAATGGGCACGCAGTTCCTCAGCCATTGTGGCTGCACTCTCCATTTCAGAGGTCATCTCTTCTTTTGAAACGCGAGGTAGCAGGCTCTGTGATTTAATAAAAAGGAGACGAGTAGCAATAGAGACAAAGGCAGCCATGTTGGCGAGAGGCATCTCCTCAGGACGATCCTGCCATTGTCCTAGATAAGAAATGTACTGGTCAGTTACTGAGACAAGAGAGATAGTGGTAATTTCCATCTGGCGCTTTTCAATGAGATGAAGCAACAGGTCAAGGGGTCCTTCAAAAAGAGGAAGACGCACAACATAGTGTGCCTGCTCGCTCGCAAGTTCTTGTGGATCAAATTCAGTCTTCTCAGACATTATTCACGACACCTCATCTACAAGGTGCAATTCCATCAGCTCAGGACTATCAGGCCGATGATGCATACGAATAGCGTGGACAACCCGTTCACTCAAACCAGCCGAGGCAGCGAGATCCGCTCCCACCTCCGCATGCCACCAGGCATAGCTCAATGCACGCCGCCAGCCTGGTAGTGGATGACTGTCAACCGGATAAAGAGTCAGTTCATACAAAAGCGATCTGAAGTAACGTTTCCCAATAACCAGTACGGGACGCGTCCAGAATGGGACACGTCCCTCTGCCTTGCCCACATCATGCAAAAGGGCAGCAATTAAGAGATCTTCGTCTGGACAACCGCGCTGCTGGAGACCTCGATAGACTCGCAGCGCATGGCACTGGTCGGCAGTTGACATACTACTGAACAACTGATATGCAGCCGCAGGTAGACATTCTGCAACCGCTTGCTGCTCTCCGGCAGAGAGCGGTTCCACAAAACCAAGCTGCTGACGAACCTGTCCCAGGCGATAGATTATGAGAGAATATACGTTTTTCATAAAAGGAGAAAACGCCTATTATTGTAAAAAGTAGAGAGTTGCAATCGGATTGACCTGCTGCCCGGAAACCAGCGCTATCAAATTAAACACACCTTGAAGAATATAATATGGTAACTGGAATAGGAAAAAACCACTTGTGCGCGTTAACGTTCCGATAAAGGGTAAGACGAAGAGAATGCCAATGATGATGAGTGGACCATATTGGGCAGATTTCGCGAACTTGAGCGCTTGACGACTGGGCAAGAGTGTGTAAAGAATCTGGTAGCCATCCAGGGGATACAGAGGAAGTAAATTAAAAAGTCCTAATGTAATATTCACGACAGAAAATACTACAATGAACTGTACAATGCGAATAACAATCGCGTTTGCAAAAAGTTGCCCAGGCAAAAAGCGCAGCAGGGCCGCGATGATCAGGCCAATTGCCAGACTCACTACGATCCCGGCCAGTGAGACCATCAGGGTGCCCACGTTCGGCCCCCCACGCAACTTCCAGGGGTCGGTTTTGACTGGTTTCCCCCAACCTAATCCAATCGGACCCGCGAGAATCCCTTGAAAGGCAAGTATCACGCACAGCAATGTACCCAGGGGATCAAGGTGCATACGCAGGCTTATACTCCGGCGCGAACGTGACATAGGATCGCCCAGAAATGAGGCAACCAGGGCATGCGTATATTCATGAATAACCACTGCTATTAAGAAACAGACAATGATCATGAATGCTAGCAGGACATTTATAGGGTCCATGTTTCTCAATCCTCTACGAAAAACGGGAGTATCTCCCGCGCTAGGTAGCACGTATCAGAGTCAGGCAAGCGACAGAAATCAGAGCCACTCTCCATGCGTGCCATATTACAGATCAATCTCCATACCTTCATACGCAGAATAGGTCTGAGTAAAATGCCTACGAGCCTCAGACTGGAGGGCATCAAGCTTTTCGTCATCATAAGTTGGCTCATGATGGAAAAGCACCAGCTTGCGCACATGGCCCAGGTTTGCAACCTCCGCCGCCATACTATACGAACTATGCCCAAAACCCTGTCTGGCCTCAAGATAGTCATCTGGCGTATATTGTGCATCATGAATGAGGAGATCCGTCCCCTCAATAAAAGCCAGAAAAACTGGATCGTAGCTCTCCCGCCATTCTACATCCGTTGCAAAGACTAAACTGCGTCCAGCATATTCAATCCGGTAGATCGCGGCCCCGTTTAAAGGATGGCTGCTCGTCAAACGAGCAATTACGCGCACTTCATCGTTTTTTCCCCATAGCTGATCCACTCCGATATACGGTTGTGCCTCTCCAACTCGCCAGATAATCTGCTCTTCACCAGTAATAGTGTGGAAGATGCGACGCGAGGGTAAACGTCGTATATCTACTGGAAAATACGGTGGAGACATGAGTGGGGTTACAAGTTGTTCAATATTTCGCTCAGCTAGATAGGGACCGAAAAAACCAATACTAAGTGTTGGTTCGTACAGTGGAGCGAAAAAAGGCAGACCCAGAAGATGATCTCCATGCCCATGCGTGATGAATAAGGCCACGTCTAACGGCTGCCCCGGTGCACGTTGCAGTAAATCCTGGCCCAGCCGAATTATCCCGCTCCCGGCATCCAGAATCAGGATGTGGCCTCCTACCTCAACCTCCACACAGGCCGTGTTCCCACCATAGCGTATCGTCTGCGGTCCTGGCGTGGGGTAACTACCACGCACACCCCAAAACCGCACTCGAAATTGTGACTTCTCGCTCATTCCGTTAGTCTCCTGCCAATCCCCAAAGGTATCGGTCTCGTTGTTCTTCATTATAGCTTGCGAACACACTCTTGAAAAGCCTGCCTATCTCTCTAGCAGGGTTTAGCAAAAATTGCTGTTCTCGCTTCTCCCTTATGAGTTATACATTGATTTTGCTAAATCAGGACAAAAAGCTTTCGGCCTCCTATACAGGCTGCCCCGTCCCATTTAAAAAAGAGCAACTGATGTGTTTTGTGGCGCAACTGCGCCACAAAACACATCAGTTGCTCTTTTTCTTTAGAAGAAGTGAGGCTGGTTGCTCGTTTTTTAAATAGGTGGGTGGGACAAAAAAGACTATCGCGAAGCATTGTGTTTTGTGGCGCAGTTACTTGACTGCAACTATCCACCCCTGTATAGTAGATTTAATTACTATACTGGAGGAATTTATGGGAAGCAAACGATATTCATCGAGCTATACTATCTATGGTCTCTGCACATTACTGTTCCTGACTATTCTCCTACTTGGATGCGATAGCAACACTCATCCGACAGGAGCCAACCAAACACCTCAGAGTACTCCCACTCCTTCCGCTCAACAGTTGATCAAAAGCGCCCAGGCAGCGATCCAAAAAGTGACCTCCTATCACTTCAATCTCCAGGTCGCTCACCCCAGTACCAGCGGCGCACTGCCCATTCAGAGTGCAGATGGCGATATACTTGTTCCCGACAAATTGAAGGCCAACGCAACCGTGGTCTTTAATGGCTCTACAATTCAGACGCAAATTATTGCAATCGGCAATGATGAGTACATCAATGTGCTTGGCCAATGGCAGAAAACGACTGGATTGCTTGACCCACGCACCCTTTCCGATCCACAAACAGGTGTGTCGGCGATCCTGGGCAAGATCCAGAATCCCACTACACCCACCGATTCCTCTAGCAATGGCACCTCCTGCTGGAACATTAATGGTCAAATTGCCGCCACCGCTATGGACGGCATCACTGGTGGTGGTGCACCCCAGGGTACAATTGACGATATAACGACCTGCATCGGGAAAAGCGACAATTTGCCCTATCTCATTGTTATTAAAGGTATCTCAGCTCAGGGAGATACGGCTCAGACAACGCGTACCTTTAAGCTTTCAAAGTTCAATGAGCAAATTACGATTGCTGCTCCAGCACTCGGAACTGCACCATAAGCATAAATAACCACCAGTCGATTTGTCTGGCTCTCATTAGGAAAACTGGGCAAATCTTGAGAAGAGCGTGTCCCTCACTCTGCTCTTCTCCTTTGAAATAGCAGAGAAAAGGAGATAAAGATGCGTGGCCAGACTCCACAGACACCTCCTGCTCTGGCAGAGAAGCGCGTGATGCTTTCCAGAGGCTCTAAAACTGGCCTGCTGGCAATGATTGCAGCATGTAGTGCGGTTTTTTTGACTGCTCTGGATCAAACTGTGGTAGTCACCGCTCTGCCGAGCATCATCAATGATCTGCGCGTACCTCTCCAACAATTGGATCGTGCGGCCTGGATTATCAGCGCTTACCTGCTTGGATATGTGATTGCTATGCCTCTGATGGGACGTCTGTCGGACTTCTATGGAAGGCGACTGATCTTTGTTATCTGCTTAAGCGTCTTTGGGGTGGCTTCGCTCTTCTGTGGTCTGGCAACAACTCTGGGCAACCAGGTAGATATCACTTTCCTCCAACATCTCGGCATCAATGTAGCTGCACCCGACTCTGCTGGCGATCCATCGACGCTTCAGCCAGGTCTGGTCTGGTTGGTAGCGGCTCGTTTCATCCAGGCGGCTGGCGGTGGTGCTCTGATCCCTGTAGCTATGGCTGTGGCTGGTGACTATTATGGCGAACGACAGCGCAGTGTGGCCCTTGGACTGATCGGCATGGTGACTGAAACTGGCGGGGTTCTCGGACCTCTCTATGGTGCCGCTATCGTACAGGCCTATTCGTGGAACACGATCTTCTATCTGAATGTACCTCTGGCGCTTATTCTGATTGTACTGACCATGCTGCTGGTTCGACCAGTCAAGGGAGCTGCATTAAACACGCCACCAACAACCAGAGTTGGGCGTAGATGGCTCGATCTGCCTGGTACGCTCTTGCTCGGAACATCGTTGATCTGTCTTAGCCTGAGTCTGTCGCAGGAGGCCATTACTACCACGACTGTTGCGGTGAGTGCCACAAATGCACCGCCCGTTCAGAACAATCTCTTCCTCCTGAGTGTAGCCATCGTCCTCTTTCTCGCCTTTGTATTGCTGGAGATCTGGACTGAACGGCGAGCAAAACACACAATGAACCCAATTTTGCCAATTATTGAACCATCACTCTTCAAAAGTCTGGCCTTCTCTGCCAGTTCGGTGGTCAGTTTACTGGTAGGAGCGGCACTGATCATTGCCATGGCTGACATTCCGCTTTTCATAGCAACGGTTCAGAATGGAAGTACTCTGGATAGCGGGCTGGCCCTGCTTCGTCTGACAGTAATGATTCCCATTGGAGCTATCATTGGAGGCTGGCTCTGCTCCTGGATCACCTGCCGGGCCACGGCGGTTATAGGTCTGCTCTTAGTCGTGTCTGGCTTCTGGTTGATGCACCTCTGGCCGATCGAGGTCAACTGGCTGCAAATGAGCGCAGGCACGCTTACCTGTGGTCTGGGCTTTGGACTGGTTATCGCACCGCTCAGCACAACCGCCATGAATACGGTCAATCGCGCACAAATGGGCATGGCCTCCTCAGTAGTGACAGTGCTGCGTATGATTGGTATGATCCTGGGACTGGCCGCACTGACCTCGTGGGGACTGGGCCGCTTCTACACTGTTGTCAGCTCTTTTCCTATTCCTGCTGGCATAACGCCGCTTAGTCCAGCCTTCGCGGCATTTGAAGCGCATGTCGCAACAGTCGCGGCCCACGATGTCTACACTTCCATCTTCCTGGCGGCTGGTGTATTATGTCTTATAGCAGTCTTGCCTGCTTGTCTACTGGAAGGCCGCCAGGCTTCGCCCTATAGGATGCGAGTACGGCGCGAGGAGAGTAGTCAAGAGATTTAAGTTCTGCATCATTTGCAGCGTCACAAGGATGCGTTTTTATGAGTAGAGATCATGATCAATTCGATAACACATGGGGCGACGATGATGAGAGACAAGTGCCTCGCTCCTTCTACGATGGCGATCTAGATGGCAGGAACCAGAATAGACCTCGACAACGCTCAAATGACCCGTCCCAGGATATTCCCCCCTCTTCACCTGGTCGCGCAGAGAAGCGCCGCCAGGGCAGTTCACCAGGCGGTGGACGCATTTATGAAGAGAACGATGATCGACCATCACAACGACCACGTCCCACGCGTCAATCACATGACGAAGCCCTGGCGCGTCTCCGTCAACGTCCTCGTCAACCAATCTACTCACGCGAACAGGAAGAATTGCCACCTCCTCAACCACCAGCTAGAAGGCAGGAACGTGAGATCCCTCCCCGTGCACAAGCTGAAGGGCAGCCACGCCCCCAACGTGAGCGTGCCAATGAGTATTCTGATGAGCGCCCATTCGTTCGTCCCACACAGTCCGATGAATACGCCAATATGCCGCAACGCGCAACTCGCCGCGTGCCATCAGATGGCTCACAATACGCTTCTCGTCGCTCACAGGATGACTATGAGGACGAAGAAGAGTATGAGCCACCGTACACCCACCGACGGCATCGTGAACATTCCAGACCTCCCCGCAGACGGAGAGGCAATGGCGGAAGAGGATTTATTGGTACCTTCCTTCTTGGCTGCCTGGGTGGACTCCTCACACTGGCCATCATCGCTGCTATTGTCTTCTTCTTAGTGGTGCACAATACTCCCCTGGGACAGAGCATTGGCAAATCAACGTACACTCATCAGGAAGTACAGGAGCTAACCCTTGGAAACGCGACGCAGATCATTGTGAAAAATCAGATCGGCAACATATCAGTTAACGTCGATTCCAGTGTTAGCAATGCGAGTATCAGCAGCACAAAGAAAGTTCTGGCCGGGAGTCAGAGTGAGGCCAATAGCGCCTTTAGCAAGATTACCTTCACCAGCAAAATGATCAGCCGAGGAGAGGATCCCTCTTGCCTGGTCAATTCCTGCCTGCTCGTCTCAACTACTGTGCCAACCACAAGCAGCAGCGGACTTCTAGGTAGCGGCAATAGCAACATGGTTGACCTGATCCTGACGCTCCCTCAAAGCTTTAACTCACCTGACCCCCAGAATCCCTATACACTGAGCGCCACCACAACCTCTGGTAACCTGTCCGTAAATGGCTTTAATGGTATCCTGAATCTCTCAGGCAGTCTTGGCGTTACCATCAGCCGCGCGATCATCTTTGCAGGTACCTGCATTCAGGTTACCCATGGTGATCTCACAATCAGCCAGAATACCCAGTTCGATCTCAAGCAAGCCTCTACCCTTGTGCCATGTAGCAACACAACAGATACTGGCTCTCATCCCTGGTTCCGCCTTACAAGCGGGATAGGCAATATTAATGTCACGTTCCCCACCAGTTCCACAAGCCTGAAAATTCAGGCCTATACAAATAGTGGCAAAATTACCGGTGATTTCAATCTGAACGCATCTAACGCCAGCGATGGCTCATCCTCATTTGAGGGTTCACTTCTCCCTGATACATCACCCATTGCCTTGCTCTACATAGAAGCCAGTACCGGCGACATCCTCCTACATAAGCAGTAAAAAGGTTTTTCTGCGGCTTGCAAAGCCGCTCCTCCCTTGCAAGACCTTGTTGCCGAAGGCGATTCGCGGACCCATGGCCCCGCCCCCCTTCTTTTTGAGAGGGACGTCGGACCAGGCGTGTAACGCCTGGTCCGACGTCCCTCTGTTCTTTCTTTGGGGTGGGACGGTTTCGATTGGCAGAGTCTTTCGGCAACAGAGCCTTGCAAGGCTCTGTTGCCGAAGGCAATTCGCGGACCCATGGTCCGCCCACAGGCTTTTTTGAGGTATTTCGGGCAGGACGTTGCACGCCCTGCTCGAAATACCTCTCTTCT
>DAOTTL010000060.1:0-5303 GCA_034438135.1 Ktedonobacteraceae bacterium
CAATCATGTTGTGGCACAGGCATCACCGTGAAAAGCTCAGCTTTTTCTGGTGGTGCAAATGCAACGTTCTTTGTCGCAGGCGGCGATGCAAAGAATATTGCACACGCAAACAAAGATCTGCTCATGCATAGCTCAAGCACAGTGAATGCTTTGCAACAGCAAGTGAGCGCCAATGAGCGCGTGGTGGATGGGTCACTTTCCTGTGGAGACCCATCCGTCGTAAGCTCCAGTCCCGGCGCTGGCACTGCCGTCAGCAGTCTCAAAAATGCATTGACCGTTCATACGACCATCACCTGCTCAGAAAAAGTCTATGACAATGCCGCCCTGCCAACAATCGCGCAGCAACGTCTGAAGGCCAGCGCTTTGCTCGATTCAGCGCTGCAACCTTCGACCTCATGGTCGTTGGCAGGAGCGATTGTCACAAATGTCATAAGTGCAACGTTTGTGAGCGCAAACCAACAGACCGAGATAAACATTGAGGCGAAGGGCTTATGGGTCTATCAGCTCAGCAACTCGGTGCAGCAACAACTGAAGCAGGGGTTAGTAAAGCTGACGAAGAGTGCTGCGCAAGCCTATCTGCTTCAGCAACCAGGAATACAAGATCCCCAGATTACGCTCAGCGATAATGGCAACGTCATGCCCGACAACGCCAACGATATTACCCTGGTTATCCATGGCCTGTCCGGCTTGCAGAACACACCTACTGCGACTGGTACCGGTGGCGCGAACTCAACGCCTTCACCTGGTTCAGGTACAGGTGTTCCAACTTTACCTCCTGACAAGGGAGGAAGCTAAGCCTGAGAATTTAAGAACGTCCGGTGATGGTGTAAACCTTCACCGGCTTCAACTACTTTAGTGTTTGAAATGTACTGAAATAGTGCACTGCGGACGAGCGGTGCGGTGCGATGGACATCTTATCTTGTCGATAGACAATTTGGCAAGGAGTTCATCTCTGGGAGAGTGTAGTGGCGAAGCGCCATGGCACATGAGGTAAACCAGTAACGCCGATTTTGCGAGAAAGGATTGAACACGCGGAATGCTGTCTCTGGAAGGCAGGCAACTGGGCAACTATGATGTCATCCGGCGTATTCGCTCTGGTGGCATGGGAGCGGTCTACGAGGGACGGCAGCGTACGGCCTTTGGCAGGCGCGTGGCGATTAAGGTGATTCTGGGCAGCTATGCCACCGATCCCGATATGCGCCGACGCTTCGCACGAGAGGCCCGTACTGTAGCACGTCTACATCATCCGCACATTCTGCCGCTGATCGAGTTTGGAGATGAGCAGGGAGTGCTGTATCTGGTAATGCCTTTTATCGATGGCGGCACTTTGACCAGCTATCTGCGCCGTAATCTGCCCGATACCAACGAGGTTTCTACCATCTTTCTCCAGATGCTTGATGCCGTTGAATATGCCCATGAAGAGGGCCTGATCCATCGCGATATCAAGTCCTCCAATGTACTGCTAGAGACCCGTCGGAGCGGTCCCCCCTATGCCTACCTGGCCGACTTTGGCCTTGTGCGCACCATCCAACAGGCCGAACTGGAATCGAGCTATGCTGGCACGCCTATCCCTTTGGATCAGGTACCGGGTACGCCTCACTATATGGCACCTGAGCAGACGCGTGGAATTGTGACAACCTCGACCGACATTTATGCCCTGGGAACCTTGCTCTACCAGATGTTAATCGGCGATTTGCCCTATAATGATCCCGATGATATCGAGGTCATCAAGATGCACCTGCATGCGCCTGTGCCTGATCCACGCAACGTCGATGTCTCAATTCCTGTCGAACTTGGAGCTGTAGTTGCTCGTGCCATGGCTAAACGTCCTGAACAGCGCTTCTCCAATGTGACCGAATTTCGTGAAGCTTTTCTGGCAGCACTGGATGGACCCGTCGAGCGCGTGGACGAACGCACTTTTACTCCAGGACCTGAAAACGACTTTGAAATTCACGAACTCCCACCACGTCTCTCTCGACCACCTCAGCCCCTCAAACGCCAAATAACTCAACAACTCCGCATGGGATCACCTGAACCGATTGAATTTCGCAAGCCCGCAGCTCCTCAGCCCATTATTAAACCGGTAGCTCCTCAGCCTATTGCGCGACAGCCCCGGATTACTACCGAAAACCCTGAAAAAGCCCCTGCGATTCCAGATGGAGTAGCTACTGTTCGGCGGGTTGCTCAGACCGGACAGATCGCGCCTGTTGTGCCATACGTACACGCCATTCCACGGTCCAAACCGCGAAAAAGGTTCTCTACTGCTTTCGTGGCTGGCATTGGTGTACCTATAATCCTGATCCTACTTCTTCTGCTCCCACGCCTGCTGGGAGTCGGACTTTTTCCTTCCGGTTTTCCACTTTTTGGCTCCTCCCCAGTGGCGACCATTGCTTTGACTGTGAAAACGCAGCAAGTACAGGATGCGTTTCTGTTGACTGCCTCGCCAAACATCGAACGAGCAGATGTGAATAAGTATGTGATGCCTGATCATAACGCGCTGGGCCGTGCCAGCGATAGCCGCACAGTTGCGACCTCAGATTTGCAGAATACGCCTGGCGCGAATGCTGGTGGCATGTTGCTTTTCACTAACATGGCATTGATGTCAGTAGCGATCTCCAGCGGCTTTACCTTCACAGCTTCGAATGGAGTGCAGGTACAACTGACTGAGAATGTGCTCGTTCCATCCCGTGCGAGCGACAATAGCGGAAGCGTTACCGCTTTTGCCAGAGCTGTCTCAGCTGGTCAGAAAGGCAATATTCCGGCTCATGCTATCAGCACGATCTGTTGTAACAGTCACGTGACGGTCAGCAATCCTGCTCCCTTCGACGGTGGAACGGACACCCAGGTCAATCATCTGGTAGCGCAGAGCGATTTGGATAGTGTAAAGAATGAACTTCTCCCTGGTTTACAGCAGAAGGTTTCACAACAGATGAATACCTTGCTTCAATCTGATGAAGCGCAGGCCGGAAAGCCTGTCTACAAGACCACCGTGACCTCTAACTATCCCGTGGGTGAGCAGGCAGCGCAAGTTACCGTTACTGTAGTCGTCACTACTGTTGCTCTGGTCTATAACGTCAAGACCGCACGCGATTTGGCGCAGCAGCTTTTGAATAACAAGGCGGTGCAAAGTTTGGGCAAGAGTTACCAACTACGTGGTGCTATGACTATTGACGCTCCCCTGGTCGAGCAGCAAAGCAGCAACGGTTTCCTTTACCTTAAAGTGAGTGCCAGCGGTCTCTGGAGCTATGTGATCAGCCAGCAGATACAAGATCAGTGGCGTCAGGCTATTAAAGGGGCCTCTCCTACCCTGGCCCAGAGCTATCTTACGACCCGTTCGGGCATTACATCCGCTCAGATTCAACTGCCCTTTGGCTCCAACATTCTTCCCTCCGATCCAACTCAAATCAGGTTTGTTGTTCAAGAGTAGATGTTCGCACAGCGTCCATCCAGTTCAAAAGAACAAGTCTCAGGGCTATTTCATTCTCCAAAAGCCTCTGGCTTTTGGAGAATGAAATAGCACTGAGAATTGTTCAGGGTTGCTCAAAAGTCGCATTTCAGCCGTTGCCAAACCCCTCCCCAGGAAAAAAGAGGATGGGAGGCAGCGCAGTCGCGCTGCCTCCCATCCTCCAAAAAAAAACGGATGGGTGGGCGGGGAAAGAAAGACTTTTGAGAACCCCTTTTTTCTCTCTTCTGCTGGACCTCTTGACTTCGAAGACGGTATCTGAGAATTGTTGAAAAGAAATTGCCAGACTCTTGGCACTTCTGCTATCATAGAGGTGGCGACTCGTCGCACATAGAATGATAGATGGGAGCGTAACCTGCTATGGAACTTCGTGGAAAGCGGGTTGTAATCATGGGGCTTGGTCTGCACGGCTCCGGCATCGCCTCCGCACGTTATGCGGCCCAGCAAGGAGCGCAGGTACGCGTCACCGACCTGCGCCGGGCGGAACTATTAGCCCCAAGTATCGCGACTCTGGAAGGTCTACCCATCGAATACATCCTGGGTCAGCACCGGCCAGAAGACTTCGAGTGGGCCGAGATTGTTCTGCGCGTCCCTGGTGTAAAGCGCAATTCTCCCTATCTACAGATTGCTCGCGTGCATGGTGCTCAGATCGAACAGGAGATAGCTCTCTTCTTTGATGCCTGTCCCGGTCATATTATCGGTGTAACCGGCACACGTGGTAAAACTACAACCGCCACCCTGCTCTACGAACTTGTCAAAGCAAGTGGACAACCCACTGTCCTGGGTGGCAATGTCTCTGGTGTTGAAACTCTCTCACTGCTCCCCACAATTACTGCCCAGACACAGGTTGTCCTTGAACTCTCCAGCTGGCAGCTTGAGGCCCTGGAACCGCACCACGTGAGTCCAGCCGTGGCCGTAATGACCAATATCTATCCCGATCACCTGGATACCTACGATGGGATGGAGGACTATGCCGCCGCTAAAGCGAATATCTTTCGTCATCAGCGTGCAAGCGATCTGGCTGTGTTCAACTACGATAACTCATGGACGCGGCAAATGGGCGAAGCATCTCCTGCCGAGCAGACCTGGTTTGCCAGCCTGAGACGAGGCGGAAGCTTTCAACGGGGTAGTGATAACCTCCAACCCTTCATTTTCAAGGAGACACCCCTGCCCGGTGCTCATAACCTGGAAAATATTCTCCTCGCGACCACCGTAGCCCGACAGATGGGTCTTCCTGACAAACTCATTGCCGAGGTCGTGCGAAGCTTTCGGGGCGTTCCCTACCGTCTACAGGAGATAGCTCTCCTCAACGGCGTACACTACATCAACGACACAACCAGTACCACACCCGTCGCGGGACAGGCCGCGCTCGCCTCCTTTGAGGGTCCCATCGTCCTGGTAGCCGGAGGAAATACCAAAAATCTTCCACTGACTGGCTGGCCCGCTACCATAATCCAGCGCTGCCGTGATCTTGTTCTGCTGACGGGCAGCGGAACCGACGAACTGCTTCCTGAACTGGAAAAAGAAACACGTCATCAGCGGCGAACCAGTCCACTGCGCGGCGTTTTCGACAATTTCACTGCTGCCCTGGACCTGGCGGTGTCTCTGACCCAACCTGGGGATACTCTGCTCTTCTCGCCCGGCTTTACCAGCTTTGGAATGTTTTTGAACGAATTTGAGCGCGGTGATGCTTTTGTTAGCTATATAAATGGACTGGAGCACTTGCGCTAACATATGAGCCATCCTTCTCACTTTTCTGCGGCTTGCAAAACCGCCCCTCGCCCAAAAGACAGAAGAAAAGGCTGAGATTGCCAGCAGCGAAGCTGCTGGCAATCTCAGC
>DAOTTL010000061.1:0-8984 GCA_034438135.1 Ktedonobacteraceae bacterium
ATTAATTGACCAGCTTAAAAGAGGGATTTTTACACAGTATAGTAGTAGTGGGATGCGTTTAATGCATCTCAATGAGCAAACAGAGGAAACCTACAGAAACGACTACGATATACCGATCATTAAAGAACGCCGGGGCGATCTGCCTGGAACAAAACGAGGACTGTTCGATATGGACGGGACTCCCTTGCGCAAAGAACCTCTGGTCTATCAACTGAACATCAATGATCCAGTCCACCCTTGCCATATTAATCTTCTGATCTATGACCTGTCAGGCGAGGATATTGCTATTGGCACAAGATTGGTTCAATTTGGTGAGCACATTCTCCGCGCTGACGGCATTATCTACCTGGCTGATCCCATGTCTATGAAGGCTATCTACGATCAATTACCACCTGCAATCCGACCCGATCAATTTGCAGCATCCCCCCCTGAGGAGGTTCTTCAAACCCTGGGCTTCCATCTTGAACAATACAATAAAACTGGCAGAGGCCATGTTCGCATACCTATCGCGATCGTTCTCTCCAAGTTTGATCTTTTTCAATATATTATCCCATTACAGGTACGTCGCAACCTGACTATTCTCCAACAGCCTGTTTATGACGGCAAGGCCTCTGTCGCCGAACTCGCACGCATCGATTGGGAGGTTCGCTACTGTCTCCAGGCCTGCAACGAGACACGGCTCGAACGCGAAAGTCAAAATTTTGATGAATCCGCATTCTTCGCTATTTCCGCCACCGGCACTGCACCTGATCCAGACGGGAAGTACCCCCATATTACGCCTCACCGCTGCCTTGATCCCTTTGTCTGGTTGCTCTGGAAACTAGGGTATGTTGCGGGAAGATAACAATGAAAGGTATCACTGTTATGCCTGAAGGCTTGCAACTCGACCAACTCTGGTATACCTGGTCCACCTCCGGGCTGGAAGCAATACATAGTGGGTACCGCGTTCGCGCCGCTAGCGACGGTTTACGTGAAACACAGAGTAAACGCAACCGCCAGTTAGAACGCTACTACCAGTACAGTTTGCCTGCGGGACTCGACCTGAACACGTTTGACGCTGGTACCGCTCCTGTCTCACTGTCCCTGGTCGATCATAAAACTGAAACGAAGCATGAACGCCTCCTGATACGCAAGGTCTTTAAAGGGCTGGATACGTTCAAACGTGGCAGCGTCTACTTTGTTCACCTGATCGCTGGACTGCCTGAGACTTTTACTGCCCGACAGGCGATTTCGCTGTGGAACTGTTCCGAACTCTGGCGCGATTCAGATGCCGAACTGGCCCCACATATAACGACCCTTCCCACAATCTCCTATGACTATCTCCTCTCCTGTGTCAAAACGACCTCAAAAAGCTTTGCCTTCTCCATAGTTGGTAAAGAACTCGAATGCCTGATCCAACAGATCCTGGCCGAACATACCCCTCCACGTATTTACGCCACTGGACAGCCAAACCTGATTGCAGCCTTGATCTATGGATGGACTGATGTTCTACCAACAAATATGCTCGCCAATCTGACCTTTACTACCTATGACCATAATCCACAACAGAGCGAAGAACTCTTTGTGGGTCAGACGACCATGCAGGAACTCATCGGGGCCACTGGACTCCACGTCCAGCTCGAACCAGCCACTGCACCGCCTTTACCTCTGATCGAACTGGACTACGCCAAAACTGCCGCTCAATCCCTGCTCAATGGGAATAAAGAGCAGCTCCAGAGAATCGAGAGCATTGTTAGTTCCGTCGAGCAGCGCAATCAGGGCAAGGATAAACTGATAAGTCTCTTTCAACGCCGCTTCCATCGCTTTCCCCTCGACAAAGAACAACTCCAGGATGTCCTCACTGATCCTGTGCAAAATGCTGAAGATCTACTCGACCCCATCCTCCAAAACGAGTGGGCCAATGCCCTCCTCAAACCGTCCGAATACTGGCAAAATGAAGGGAGGATACTATTCCAGAGCCGTTTCAACGACCTGCACCGTCTACCACCCGCAGCCCAAAACGCCCTTCTCATCTTTACTCTGACCCTGGCAAAACAGATTCGATCCAATGTGGAAAGCGTCTTCGACGATCTCCCAGCCATCTATCATTGGTGCCGCTTGCTTGATACACTGGTCCAGCAACCATATCACCAGCAAGATTACGCGAAATTCTGGTACGAGCTACTCGGTGAACTCGCCCAGAAACCGGTCTACGCTCCTATTTTTGCCGGTAGACCGACCGAACTTTACCCATGGCTTTTAGAACACCTGAGTACCCTCAGCCTTAGCCCCCAGCTTGATCCCGCTATAGCTCCATGGCTGGCAGTCACTTCCTGGCCCATGTTCTCTCTCTTACTGGAGCGCTATACCCCACTTATCGGTCAGGTACGTACCTGGCCAACTGAATGGCTGACCTTTGCTCTTCACCTGCCTCTGGCAAGACCCACCTCTGAGGCCGCAGAGGCGATTAAGACAATCACTACCCACCAGCAAACTCTCTACGACTGGATGGAGGCTCAACTACTCTATCCAGCAAACTCACAGACCAATGAAACGCTCCTGCAATTTTTTCAAAATATGTTCGCCTACCCCTATGAGAAACGCATCGAATGGCTCATCTCCTTGCTGTTGCACTCAACGACAAATCCTGATCTCGTTACTCGTCTGCTGACTATAGTCTCTCCGCGCAACCAGTACTCCCTCTCTTCACAGGAACTCCTTCAGATCCTGACTACCTACAGTCTGGATAGTGAACAGACCACTCAGATTCTGACCAGCCTCCAGATCTCCCACGGACTCCCTCGCAACTGGACTATCCTGGTAGAATGCTGGAAAATGTTGACAATCCTGCTGCACAAACCACTCTTTACTTCCCAAAGTCTGGAGGAAGGAGCAAAAACGCTTCACACAATCATGAAAATATGCCAGGAGGAGAAGATGCCTGATCTCAGTCACTACCTCATCAATAGTCTGCTCCCTCTCTTCATGAAACAGATCGAGACAGAGGACGATATACAGACGATCCTGAACTTCTTTGAAAAGGCGTTGAACCAGAACAGGTGGGATTTCCTCTATCGCATCGCTGAAAATGCTGGCAAACGCTATCCAACCCTGGAACATAGCGCACGTCACACGCCCTTCCTTCTCTACGCAATTCGCTATGGAATAGAACCCAAAGGGAACACACAGTTTAATATGACACTCTACCTTCAGGCTCTTTACGAACCTGCTGGAAACGAACTGCTCGCAGCAATCGACACGATTATTTCCTACGGCTTTCTGGGACAGCCCATCCAGGAATATTGGAGGGCCTGGCACAAAGGAGAGCACAACAATCACCAGGATCAGTCCCGCAAACCATCCCTTGCGCCCAACGCAGAGCAAGAGTACAGGTTCGTCCCGGCCCACCAGCGCAATCCTGCCAATCCCTCCCCGAATGCCTATATCCAACCCCCGCTCGCAAAGCTGCGTACCTACGAGGAGTATATCTCCCTGACAACCTACTATACCCTGGCCAACGCGCTCATTCCCATGGTCGAGTTCTGGCTGGAACATGTCTTCAGCGGCAAACATGCCTCACAACTCCCCAGCTTTGAGCGCGACCTGTTTACAAAGCTCACAGGAGAACTTAACAATACCTCCAATGACCTCTCACTTGTACTGTGCCAACTCCTTGTCGATAACGCCATCATTAAACGTATCGATAACAGGGCCATAAAATATGTAGAAACGTATATGCGTATATTTCCAGCATGGATTAAAAGTAAGCATCGCCAGGGGCGCATATTTCCTGATATCCCCCTGGAAACTCAAAAGAAAGGTTTCTCTCTGCTGGTCCGTCGCTATCTCTTTATCGCTCATCAGGAGAAAATCCACAAGAATCCTCAGCAGCAACTCGAAGTTGCTCGACGCGAGGCTGATGTCGAATATCTCTTCTAAAAAACTGTTTGTGGAAAGGCGGAAGGCAGAAAAATACACCTCTTCTCGCCATCTTTCCATCTCTCTTTTTCCAAAATATCCAGAAATCTGCGAGGAAACGCGCTATAATATGAAGAAGGGAAGCATCAATAGAATGAGGCATACATACTAGAGCATATCGCATGGCCATCGCCTAGAAATACCTGAATACAAATGGAACCAGCATCTACGACCCAACTACGACATATCCTGGAACGTATGCAAGTGGGGGTAGCGCTCCTCGACTGTACGACCCTTCATGTCCTGTATGCTAATTCCTATATGGTCTCCTTCTGTCCAGAACCCTGGCGAACCCGGGGAGTGGAGGGAAGGCATGCGCAGGATATCATCCCCAATGATATCTACCAACAGGCCGAACCCCTCTTTCGTCAAGTTTGCGATATGGGCCAGAAGATCTCTCTCTCAGATATTCCCTATGAAGGCTTTCTGGAGATCCGTGGCCGAACCTACTGGCGCGTCTCGTTTGAACTGGTCCCACTCCTCTCTCCAGACCAGCAGAAGGAAGAACAAACGCTACTCGTTATGCTGGAAGATGTCACTACGGCAGTGCGCTCACGCCTGCAAATGGAGGCCATTCACCACATCTCAGCAGCTATTGCAGGTCAATCACCGCTCCACAATGTGCTGGACCGCATCCTACAGGCGATGCAAGAACTGGTTGGCTCAAGACGCTGCGCCGTTCTGATGATCGATGCTGATGAAGAGCAGCAGGAGCGCTCCTCTCCAACCAGCCAGAACCAGCACGATGGTCTCCCAGAAGAACCCCATACGGTTACCATTGTTGCTCAGCAGGGACTTCACGAGAGCAGCGTACACTGGCATCCGCTCCTAAGTGACCAGTTGCTCTTAGAGCAGATCATACAAACCCGTCAGACTATGGTTGTTCCCGATACCAGCGTCATACCTGAGATAGAATTCCCGATACTCAACGATGATGGAAAGCCTCGACGTCCGGGAGCGGTTGTCAGCGTTCCTATCCTGGAAACCCTTCCCGAAGGACTGCCGGGGGCTGTTCTGGGCACAATCGAGATCTATCACCGTCGTGCACGCGGCCTGCCCAAAGAGGAGGTAGCCCTTCTGGAACAGTTTGTACCTCAGGCAGGACTGGCCATTCAGAACGCTCGCCTTTTCCAGCGCACCAACCAGCTAGCACGCGTCACCAGCCAGCAAGCGCATCAGTTTGAGAACGTTATGCGAGCCATCCCCGATGGAGTTATCATCTATGAACCACGCGGACGGCTTCTGGAAATCAACCACGCTGCCCGCCTCCTGCTCGGCTGGACCAGTCAGGATATCGGTCTCTCACTCAGTCAGGTCAGCGCACGCAGCCATGCTCAGTTCGACCAGAACGCATTGCAGGTCGCTGACCTGCTCGCAGATCTGGAGCACCACCCGGAGCAACAGACCGTGGGTGAATTTGAAATGGTAGGAGCTGACGGTCTGGCTCGTACTGTACGTCGCTCAAAAGCCCCCATTAAAGATGACAATGACCTGACCTTCGCCTATGTCGTGGTCTATCACGATGTTACAAAACAGGCAGCCGCTCGCCGACAGACCGAAGAAGAGGTCAAGATGCGCACCGCACAGTTGGCGCAGCGCAATGCGGATCTGCAAAGTACTCAGGCCGCGCTTAGACTCTACAATGATCGGTTGCAACTCCTGCTGGAACGTTTGCCTGCCGGTGTAATGGTTATCTCCCTGGAGGGTCAGCAGGTCGCGTTGATGAACAACCAGGCCATCCAACTCTTAGAGCGCATGGGCGTCCAAATTCCAATGACAGAGATGGACACTATGGCCCAACCACAAACGCTCTCCGACGCAACCGGGATCAAGATCGAGCAGCTACTCAGTGGCATCACCCTCTACAATCTCTCCGGGAGGGTCGTGCCCTATGAAGAGCAGCCGCTCTACCAGGCATTGCATAAAGGAGAAGCCAGCGAGACAGAACTCTATCTCCCCCAGGTAGATGGACAGATTCTCAACCTGCTGGTAAATGCGGCACCCCTCCTGGCTGGCGACGGTACAGCCGCCAACATCGTTCTGGTCTGGCAAGATATCACGCGCATCAAAGCCCTTGAGCGAGCGCGTGAAGATTTTTTCACGATCATGGCCCACGAGATCAAAACACCGCTGGCCAATATTCGTGCCCACCTGAGCGCCCTCCAGGCAAACGACATGATATGGTCTTCGGAACAGCAGTTGGACTTCCTGAGTACAGCCGATGAACAGGTTGAACGACTGGTTGGTATGATTAACCACTTCCTCGATGCATCACGGGTGGAGGCTGGCGCGTTGCGTCCCGAACTGGAACCGATATTGCTGCCAGAAATGTTTGAAGATCTGAGAGAACGTCTGGAGGCTCTGATATCCTCCTCACAGCGCCGTCTGACTATTCGCATACCTGAGACGCTGCCCGCAGTTCTGGCAGACTACGAACTTATTATGAGCGTTCTGACCAACCTGCTGAGCAATGCTTTCCGCTACGCACCCAAAGGTGATATCGTCTATCTTGAGGCCGAAATCTCCCTGGAGCATGGCACGGCTCAGGGCATCACGTTACGTGTCATAGACCATGGACCAGGAATCACGCCAGAGCGGCAAACAGAACTCTTCACACGTTTCAGCACATTCGCAGCCACACGACGTCCCAAGGCAAATAGACCAGGCCAGATCGCTGAAAAACAGCGTGGCAGCCGACGATGGAGTCCGGGCACCGGTCTCGGCCTATATATCAGCAAGGGCATTATTGAAGCACACGGCAGTACTCTTGAAGTACAAAGCAAGCCCGGCGCAGGCACAACATTCGCATTTACACTCTCGCTGGCCAGTTCAGCGAAGTTAGAGGTTGGATAGAGGGAGTTGCACACTATGGTTATGACTGATAAAAAAATCCGTATCCTTTGTGTTGAAGATGATGGACAAATGCGAAGCTTTCTACAAGCACAATTGCGTGCACGAGGCTTTCTGGTCCAGTCGGTACGCGATGGCGCTCAGGCTATCGATCAAGCTGCCTTCTTTGAACCGCAGCTCATTCTGCTAGATCTCTCTCTGCCCTCGCTCGATGGACTGGAATTCTTGCGCCGTCTGCGCGAATGGAGCAGCGCACCCGTCATCATACTCTCCGCACACGACGAGGAACGAGTCAAAATCAAAGCGCTGGACGAAGGAGCGGACGATTATCTAACCAAACCCTTCAGCCTCAATGAACTCCTGGCACGTGTACGGGTCGCGTTACGCAGGGCCGAAGAGACTGAAAAACTTCGCAGTGGACTGAGCGGGAGCGAGAACCAGCGCTCCTTTTACCAGCGCGGAGGCGAGAATGGCCTGATCGTTGATTATGCCCACCGACTTGTGCGCTCCAATGGGCAAGAAGTCCATCTCACCCCCACTGAATACGATCTACTTTATGAGTTGACACGCTACGCGGGTAAGGTTCTTACCCACAAAGATCTCCTCCAACGCGTCTGGGGACCCGACTATAGCGGCGAAAATACCTATCTGCGCACCTTTATTCGCCACCTGCGCCGCAAACTCGAACCAGATCCCACACAACCACGCTTCCTTCTCAATGAACCTGGCGTTGGATACTATGCACCCCTACCAGATATAGAAACAGAATAAACGCTCGCTTGACTCCCAGGTGAAAGAAATTGCCATAGCTCTACCGAAGAATCTCAGCTTTTCACAACATTTTCACAAAGTCCAGGCGGATTTTCACGTCATAGTCACCTATCCTCTGGTACTATTGCTAATGAGACTGTAGTTCTTGCGAGATCAGCAAAACGAGATTCGCAACAGCCTCCAAGGGTTACGTGGTTAGTAAGGGGGTCCATCCTGCACTATTTGAATGTCGAGGATATTATGACAACGGTCAAGTCTATGTATGAGCGAACCCAAACCGAAAAGGCCCAGGATACAACCTTTCACGGACATATCCTCCTTGTCGAAGACGACCCGGTGCTCGCAAGACTGGAAACCGGCATCCTGATGGCTCGTGGTTACCTGGTCACGCTGGTCGAAGATGGGGAACTGGCCCTCCAGTCCCTACTTGAGACAATACCTGATCTGATCCTGCTGGACCTGGAACTTCCTGGAGCAGTGAGTGGTTGGGATGTGTTAAAAACCCTGCGTACCTATGCTGGTACATCTACTATTCCCGTTCTGTTGACGAGCGCAGAAGCAACAGTGCAGAAACAACTTCGCGCCTCTGGCGAAGCCCGGTCTACACTTGACCATCTGCCCAAACCCTATCCTATTCAAGAACTTCTCAAGCGTATTGAGCGCATGTTACACATGACACCCTAGTGGCTATAAAAGGAGGCTACAACTATGGACCGCAAGGATGATCGTGAACTGTTGCGTAAAGGTGGATTCGCGGAAGGGGAGGTACAACGCCTGAACAAACTTCGCCAGGATTATACTGAGCGGACAAAAAGCCAGTCGATTGCTGATCATCGTCGGATGGAATTTGTTCGCTGGCTGGTAACGACCGGAAAACTTTCTGATCAAATCGCATCTTAAGCTCTCTTACGCTCTTGAGTGTTTTCAATGGATGAAACGTCCGCAAAAGCTGCTTATGCTCCTTTCTCGGACGTTTTGCCCGTGGCAGCGGATTATGTGTTGTCACAGATAAACCAATCGCGAGCATACTTGCAGTATGTTTCTCCCTATGCCGGGACGATTCTTTTAATCTCTGTCTGGCTCTGGCGCAGAAGCGGGCTTCTCTTCGTCTGAATGGGCAGGAGTCTGAGGATAGCGTAGAGATGCTGGCAGTTGTCTGACACGTGCAAGAATCTGTTTCACCAGGTCGGATGAAGGCTCTATTTTCCGCAATTTCCCAAAAAGCACATCAATCTCGTCCTCTGGAATTAGTTCAAGTACTAACTGCGAGATGCCCGCTAACATAAACTTCATAAACCCGTTCCTTCTATCATAGATATACTCATCACCTCACTTTGAAAGACGAAAAAAACAGGCCAGAAGTTTCAAATGTTTCTATGAGTCATCCCTCCCTCTTTTTGAAAAGG
>DAOTTL010000062.1:0-14890 GCA_034438135.1 Ktedonobacteraceae bacterium
AATTAGCTTATGGTTGTCTGGGCCAGACGATCGGCCTCCTGAGCTGCGAGGACATCGCCCTTCATCCAACCTGCCCCCAGAACGCCCACCAGACCGGCAATGATCAGCGCTGGTGTGCACGTTACCAGAATCGCCAGAGACAGATCGTGTCCCGCAACGTTTTGGGCAAAGTGCTGACCACCAGTGGGATCAAATGCACGCGCCAGTAAGCCCACCAGACTTGTTGAGAAAACATCACCCACGAGATGAGCGATTAAGAGAGAGACAGCTACAGCCAGGGCTCTCAGGGATGCAGGAGCCACATCCTGAGTTGCCGCCGTGCTGGGTCCGCTATAGAAAGTAATAAGGACAGCGGTAATGCCAAAGAAGATACCAAAGGTGATAAAGCTATGGGCCGTGAGTGCCAGAGCAAAGGCTGGGGCGCAGAGCAAAAACCCGATACCACAGACCAGTATGCGTGCTCCTGGAAAACGGCGATTAAGTAGATCCGCCAGGTAGCCGCCACCTACCGTGCCGATGAGTCCTGCCACTACGATCACGCCACCGGAAAAAATACTGGCAAAGCTGCTGCTGAGTCCATAGAGATCTTTCTGTTGCAACAGGGTTGGCAAATAGACTAGAGAGACCGCGAGCACAAAAAAGGCAAAGAGCTGCATAATAATCAGAACGACCAGAGATTTAATACGCAACAGGTCTCTGATCTGGGTAAGAACGCTGCCAGTAAGTGGCTGAATAATAACCCTCTCTTCTCTGTGAAACTCGTCCTTTGGAGAAATGGAGGCTATTTCTGCCTCATCGGCCTCATTGCGGCGCGGCTCGCGCAATCGCCAGGCCAGGAAGGCCAGGATCAGTCCGGGAATACCTGTGATGAGAAAGGCCAATCGCCAACTGCCCACATATAGACCCGCCAATGTACCTCCCAGTACAAATCCAACGAGAATGCCTACCAGTTGGGCTACACTCCACCAGCTCATGACACGTGAACGCTCTTCGCGTTTAAAATAATCGCTCATCAGGGCTGTTCCGGCTGGAAAGTAGCCACTTTCTCCAATTCCCAGAACCATGCGGAAGATAAAAAGGGAGGTGAAGTTGAAGGCCAGGGCTGTGAAGGCGGTTGTGATGCTCCAGAAGGTGACACTGATCGCTATAACGTTTTTACGTTTCACCCGATCTGCCCATGCGCCCAGGGGGATAATTGCGAGCGTATAAACAAGTAAAAAGGCTGAGGCAATATAGCCAATACCGTCCACGCCAAAATTGAGTTCGTGGGCAACTGTATTGGCTGCACCCGACAGTACATTGCGATCAAGGTAGTTCAGGAAACTTATCCCAAACATGATCCAAAAAACGTACATGGCATAGGAGCGCGAGACTTGTTTTGTCGCTCCTGACTCTGGAATATTGACGGGGGGAGAAAAATCGCTCATGAGGTCCTTCCTTCTGCTATTAGGAATTTGTGGCAATTTGTGGTCTGTCACGGAAAGAGCGTGACTACCCTGTCCGATCCAAATGTACCATAGGAAAGAACAGAAAAAAAGAGGGATGTCAAAGTAATTGAAAAAAACCTTTTATTGGGCAGCGGGAAGATCGAGCATTGCCAGGAAGCTCCACGATTTTAGGTCGCGCTCCAGATGAAAACGCAGCAGACTGTGCATGACTGCTTCGAGCTCTGCCTGTAGGGGTGGATTGAGGCGTACCCGTGAGGTCTCGCGCCAGGGGTTGTTCTGCATATAGCGCAACACCTTCAGGGCGTTCAGGGTGAGATGTCGATCCCAGAGATGAGCGAATTGTGGACAGAGCGCACCGCCCAACGAAGCTCTGAAGCCATTCTCCTGGGGGAGGAGTTCGCTGGAGCATGAGACACAGTTTTGCAAAGAGGGCGTATAGCCAAGGCTAGAGAGCAGACGCATCTCAAAGTAGCGCAAAAGGAGCGGCGTTTTGCCTCTGACCTGCTGCTCAGCATCTATTTCACTGTTTGCTGTGTTCTTTTGGGCCTGAGCATCGGCAGTCAGGTAACGCAACGTTTGCAGGAGTAGCGTGTAGATATCATTGTGTACCACATGCTCCTCGACGAAGCGATCCACCAGTTCTACCAGATAGAAGCCACAGGTCATATGCCAGAGTTCAGTGCGCAAAGAGAGAAAGTTCTCGCGTATCTCAGCCTGAGTTACAATGTCCAGATTGCGTCCCTGACTCACCTGGAACTGGCTACGACTAAGAAGTTCGATATGACCGGCCAGTTTGCTCACGGGACGACGTGAACCCTTGGCAAGGGCGTGAAATTTCCCTTTATAGGGCGTGAGGAGCGTCACAATTCGATCGGCCTCGCCGAGGTCGATGCGTTTGAGAACGATAGCTTCAGTGGAATAGCTGCGAGATTGGCGCATAGATACGTCTATTCTGACACAAAAAAGACGTGATCTGCATTATCACGTCTGAATAGGAGGCGACGAGCGGATTCGAACCGCTGGTGCAGCTTTTGCAGAGCCGTGCCTTACCACTTGGCGACGTCGCCCTGTTTGTCTTGTCGCCCTGTCTACCTAGGGAAAGGGTTTTGTGAAAAATGGGAGCGGGAGACGGGAGTCGAACCCGCGACATCTTCCTTGGCAAGGAAGCGCTCTACCACTGAGCCACTCCCGCATTTTTCGTTTGACTTGCAATCTCTTACGAGATTGTTTCGTTTACGTGACTACTATACTACAGTCTGGCGATTCCTGTCAACTGGTTTTACAAGAATCTTTTGGGCTGCGCGAAAATTGTGCTTTCCCCCTCACAGGACTCTGTTGCATCGGCCTGGCAGATCACCCCACCACATTCAAAATATGAGTCATCCCTGATTTTGCAAAAGCAGGACAAAAGGCTTTCGGCTTGCATAGCAGGCCACAGAAAAATGAGGATGACTCATATCGCCGCAGGCGACAGAGGGAGGAGCGAGAAAAGCCTCTACTTGTAAGTGCTCCCCCACCCACCCACCCTTTTTGGATGGAAGGTGGCAGCGCGTTCGCGCCGACACCTTCCATCTTTTTCTCCTAAAGAGCAATGGCATATTTTGCTGGGCCTGGAGATGACCCGGTTCAAGACGCAAGACATGTTGATACGCCTGGAGTGCTTCCTGGTGGCGTTGAAGTTCTTCAAAAATCAGCCCTTGACCAAAATGAAAGGTGGCGTTTTCGGGTGTTAAGTTGAGTGCAAGTTTCATAGTTTCCAGTGCCTCTATGTGGCGACCAAGTCTGTACAGCGCCAGGGCTTTTCCTCCATAGGCTGAGGCGAACTGTGGATCGAGCTGTAAGGCGCGTTTGTATGCCTCAAGACTTTGCTGGTGTTGACCTCTCTCCTGATAGGCCAGTGCTTGCTCAAACCATGCATGGGCTGAGTCTGTTTGTTGTGGTACTTCCTCTTCCAACGATGGTTGTGGGGACCCTTGCAGGGATTGGAAGAAGTCCTGTACGTTTGGATAGCGTTGTTCGCGTTCTTTTGCCAGGGCTTTCAATATAGTCTGGCCGATATGGACGGGCAGAGTTGGTTGAAGTTGTACGGGATCGGGAGGTGGTTCGGACATGTGCTGGAAAGCCAGAGCATAGAAGTCTTTGCCTGTAAAGGGTGGACGACCCGTAAATAACTCGAATGCGATACAGCCCAGCGCATATTGGTCGCTTCCCCTGCTTGCTCTGCCTTTAAACTGTTCAGGGGCCATATAGAGAGGTGTGCCAGCCATGCCCGTGGTTTGCTGTACACTTACAGTCGTCATCGTGGTTGCGACTCCAAAGTCCGCTATCAGAGCCTCGTCATTGGCATTAAACAAGATATTGGCGGGCTTCAGATCTCTATGGACAATATTTTGCTGATGAGCATAGAAGAGTCCCGCAGCAATGTCGGAGAGAATATGTAGAGCCTGATCCATTGGCAAGGGGCGTTTTTTGAGGGGTTGTAAGCGGTCGTAGAGTGAGCCGCCTGTTGCATAATCTGAGACCAGATAAGGGAGTCGCCCTTCACTAAATCCTGCGTCAATAATCGAGAGAATATGTGGATGCTTGAGCTTTTTCAGGATGCGTGCCTCACTCAAGAACTTCTCGCGTGTCTGGCTCGTACCGAAGTGCGTGTGGAGTACTTTGATCGCTGCTTTATCTCCGGCGAAAACGATATGCTCTCCAACATAAACGGTCCCAAATGTGCCGCTGGCGATCTCTTCCAGGACACGATAATTTCCAATCACTGGCGCTGGGTTGTTCTCCTGATCCACGTTTTTCTATCCTCCTGAAAAGAGTATGCAATGGAAGTGCCTCCAAAAAGATATGTTCGCTCTTTGTCTGAGTATATGATGCTAGTTTTCATTAATATCGAAACCTCTTTCATTTAAGAGTTCGATGACGCGTTTGAGATGATTGGGTGTGACATGTATAAAGCGTTTTTCGGCTGGTAGCGGCTCACCCAGGAGGGGAGCGATCTCTTCGTCGGAGAGAACGTCCCGCAGGGCCTGAGTGGAGAGGCCGAGCAGTGGAGCGTTCTCGATCTGGAAGGCTGGAGAATCGGTATAGCCATTGCCCCAGAGTTTGAGGCGGATAAGAAACGAGCCAGGGATACCGCCCGAGCAATAGTGTTGTAGGAAAGAAAGAATGGATGAGAGTGTGAGGTCGTTAGAGAGAGCCAGTTGTAGGGATGCCGGGGTAAGCTTGCGCCAACCGGTCTCTTTATCGAGTTCAGTGATCCGTTCCAACTCAATTGTCAGGTAAAGATTGGAGAGTGGATAGCAGGGTCGCAGAAGGCCAGTAGGAAGCAGTTCCCATTGGGACTCATTCGTGGGGAAGTCTGTTTGAGTCAAGAGGGACTGGTGTTGAGAGGCGGACGCTACTCCAGCGAGGTAGTCATTTTGCCAGAGCAGTTCTTGCAATTGAGTGAGATGTTGTGTTGCGACCTCGGCCAGAGTAGGTGAGAGGCGACGAAGCCACTCGCCAGCCTCTTGATCTTGCAGCAGTTTATCCAGCAAGGTTGTATCCGCGACCTCTAACAGCGTCGTGCCACGCCAGATCTCAACGCGTCGAACCTGACGCTCCCACTCGATCAATGAGTAGTGAACATTTTGCGGAATATCCCCTCCACCTGCCTGTTCTAAAGATTGTTTGATGGCTTCAGCGGTCATGCCTAACTGGATCGCCCGAGTGACACTGGCTTTATTCAGCCGATACTGAGCGATATGCTCCAGGCGCACGCGTTCGGCGAAGCGGTCCATGTCGAGTAAAAGAGCCTCAGAGACAGGAGCCAGGGCGATCAGATCAAAATTTGGCTGTGTAATCAGACGTCCCCAGGGTGGGTCATCGTAGTGAGGTTCTGTCGTGTCAGTCAGCAGGGTTGCACCTGAGAGGAGCCGAAACGAGTCCGGGTGCTCCTCTGCATCCAATTCGACCAGACCTAGCCAGGAGAGCGGACCATGAAGAAGCGTGCGGATGAAGCCGCCTTCGACCATATGCCAGCCCTCGCGATGCGTCAGCCAGCCTTTTCGTAGTCGAAAGTCCCATCCATAGGGATTGCTTCCCATGGAGTAGCGCTCCGCTCTTGCTCCGTACTGACGGGGAAAGAGCAGATAGGGCAGACGCAATTTCATCTGTGCCACAAAAGCTGTCAGCGAGTACCAGATATGTGGCTCGTACTGGGCGATTTGCTCCACGACCATCTGTCGTGAGCGCACGACCTCTTCATGAGCCGGGTCAAGAGGTCCAGGTCCAGGCCGTATGATCAGATCAGGTATAAATGCCGTCTCATTCCAAAAAGGTGTCTCTTCCCAGAGATGGAAACAGCGCCATGCCCGTTCCGCCAGCGGTAGAGCAAAAAAATCCTTTGCTGGAACAGAGCAAAGCATATTGCGCTTTTCAACAAGCAGTCCAAGCTTAATTAAAAGTAAGCGTAGAAAGAGCAGATAGGGAACGTCGGTCTCCGTGCGTACCTGATCCATCGAGAGTCCCTGAAAAAATCCGCCGAGTGGGATCAGGCGTTCAAGCACCTGGCGCAGAGATGTGCGAGAGAGCAGGTGACTATGCACCAGAGGCAGACCTCCACGCATGGCCGCGACCAGTGACCAGTAGATATAGAGAGCTCGCTGGAGCGAGTGGCCGCTCTCGCCAGGTATTTCTCCAGGGAGGAGAGCATTGGGAGAGGATTTCTCATCTAAAGTCCATTCCTGGAAAGCTGCCTCTATAACTGCCTGAGGAACAATTAGCACCCCATCATAGATGCCACTCGCGTAATCGCGTCCAACAAAGTTTGTTTGTTTGCCCCAAAAAAGCATACCAAGGAGGAGAAGATGGTGGAGTGCCTGCTCAAAAGCGCCATGTGGATGAGGGATAGGATAGAGCGATGGCGTTGTCATCGAGCGAGCGCTCAGGGGCTTTATTGAGGGCTGAAACGTGGCCTCGCTGCTCTTTTCTTGTTCGTGAGGAGAAGAGTCAGACTGTAGTATATTGGCCGAAGCGAGATAGAGAGCCAGGTCTCGACTATTTGCACGTCCGCCACAATCCACCAGTTCACGTAAAATGGCTGTTTCAGCAGGTCCAAGTGAACGCACCAGTTCGCGGCAGACGGTGTGTCGAAAGAGTTGTTCAGCCAGGTCGGTCAAGTTTAGTGACGAGAGGTCTGGTTCTCCATCAGCGTGCTTGTCAGTATCAGACAGTACGGCCTGTCGTGTTTTCACGATGGACTGAAGATGGTAGCCTGGTACCGTCTGTAGCAAATGAAAGTCGCTTTGTTCCATGACGTTTATGCCTCTTCGTGCAGCAGCGGAGGCTGTCCGCGCCTTTTTAGTTCTTCAATGATCTGTTCGATTCCCTGTTTTTTGAGCAGCAGGAGCGTTGGATGTATTGCTCTCAGCGTCTGCTCATCTACTGCCGTACTGGCGGTGATCTGCTGCATTACAGAGGCATCAACGGTCTGAATGAGCGAAGTATCGGTATACAGTCGCACATGACCATAGCTGGCGATGCGCCGTTCCAGTACTTCGAGAAATGTGCGAAGCGTGTTGTCATCTTCTCGTCCAGCAGACCAGCTTCTCAAAATACTTAGCAGATCAGCGAGATGATATCCCTGGCTAATGGCCTCGTTTAGTGAGTGAGCGGTAATATAATAGCTGAGTTTTTCTTCTTGTACGCCCGAGCTTTCTGCAAAATTCTCGATGCGGGCAATGAGTGGCCAGTTGGCAGGAAGGCAAGGAATAAGGATCTGTCCTTCAGATGAAACGGTGAAGGCAGGTTCTTCTGATGAGGGAAGTGCTTCGGGTGGTTCAGTGCTCGGAAGATTATGAAAAAAGAGATCGGCCATCTGATTAAAGCGGAAAGCCAGCAATTGACCATCAACAGAGCGTGCCAGGTCACAAATGCCCCACCAGTACAATGGTCCCTCAAGCAAGAAGGCCAGGTAGCGTCCCTCGGCACGCAGCCAGTCGGTCAGTTGTGTTGGATGTAGTGGTTGTCCTTCCTCCTGTTCGATCCACCAATGAGGTGCAGGAAAAAGGCTTTGACGGCGTTGCAAGAAGGTTGGGTGCAGTCGATAGGCCAGACGTGAAAAAGAAGAGAAATTGACCCATTGTCCCGTCGGAACCTGAGTCAGGAGCGTTAGCAATTCCTGACGGGCCTCATTGTTTTCCTGTTCCAGTTCGCCGTGGCGCAGATTTGGCTGATTGAGCGGTGTAGAGCGGCAACGGATGCGAACACCGTTCTCGGTAAGTTCAAAGAGTTCTGCATAGTTTACCTGGTGCCTCCAGTGATTAAACAGGTCCTGAATTATTCCGTAACGTGCGGGTCCAAGTAAGATCTGAGCCGTGTCGGGGAGGGCATGCAGATTTGCAGACCAGTTTTCTTCTTTGTAGAGAAGGTTTGTTGTATGGAGCAGTCGAACCACGAAGCGCAAGAAGGCCGCCGAGCGCGGCAGCGGGGAGGCTAATAGTTTGATTGTCGTGACAGAGGGTTCATCGTCGGGCGGTGGCAGCGCTATGGACCCGTCTGAGGGCAACCGATTGGCAGGCAAGAGCGAGCTGCGGGCGGGACGTTTCTCATGTGGTTCAGTGGCTGTGCCATGGAGGATGCGAGCCACCAGTAACATGTCTGAAAGAAGCTTATATGGTGCGGCCAGGTGAAGGAGAGGGAGCCTGGAACTGTTTTTGCTATAAGGGATCTCGACATCAAAGGTAGTCACTGGTAGAGTAACGCGCAGAGACTCGCGTACTTCCTGTGGCATATACCAACTCACATCCATCGGCGCAGCGCCAGCGGTAAAACGCTGCTGCGAAGAGAGATGGAAGCTCGTGCGTACCATCAGACCTTTTTCCTGGAGGACTGAAAGCATCTCCTGTAGCGTGCCAGCGCTACTCAGTCCAAAGCGCTCAAAGAGACCGCGCAAGTCTTCATCGCTCATTGAGCCGCCAGCAAGAGCAAATGCGGCCAGCAGTTGACGCTGAGGTTTCTCTAGCGTTGCCACAACGCGTCTGATTACTTCTGGCTGAGCAAGCATCTCGATCATAGTCTCCATTAATTGTTGTTTTCCTAAACCAGTTGCTGTAATCCCGTAATGACGGGCCAGCGTACGCAATTCACTCAAACCTAACTGAGTGAGAGCCTCGCTTATTGTCGTAATTGGAATCTTCTGTAGGGAGAAAGAGGTAGGATGTGGTGCGGCAAGAGGCGCTACTGTGGGCACAGAGTTACCAGCAAATGGACGCGTTCCTCTGGTTTCCTCCTCTTGAAGAACTTCAGTGCTATCTGTCAGGTCCTCATCGGTTTCCTCGGGAAGTGCTGCCGTAAACGAGACAAATGCATATGGATGATGAATCCACTGATAGAGCAGAGCGGCAGCATGCTCACAAATGAGCACAGTCTGACTACAACACGAGCAAACGACATGGCAGGTGCTGCTGTTTACTATCTCTGCTTCTACTTCACAGATCTGTGAAGCGGGCATTTCTGAGGACTTCTCATCGTTCGTTTGCAGCGCGTATGACGATATAGAAATATCGGGGGACACGCCGGGAACTGTGAGTACGCCGGAAAGACGTTTTCCCTGCCGTTTCGTTGTAGATACATAGCCGCTGCGACAATACTCCTGGCCCAGCGACGCCCCGGCCAGACCCGCGAGGCCAACGATATCGGCCTCACGGAGGCGCTGCAACGCGCCGGGCGCAATATCATCCATACAGTTATCTATCCATCAAACACTTCTATCGCAATAAATTTTTCCTATCATAGCACGAAGCAAGCGAGGAGGTCAAATTTCTATTCAAAAATCCTCTTGACGCCTGATGAGAGGGTATGGTACGATTCTCTTGTTATAGAAGTATCCAGAAGTTTTGCATACTTCACTGAGAAGTATCCAGAAGTTTTGTGTACTTCGCTATCCGGTAGCATATACAAGAGAAGTATCCAGAAGTTTTGTGTACTTCGCTATCCAGTAGCATATACAAGAGAAGTACCCGGAAGTTTTGTGTACTTCGCTATCCAGTAGTATATACAAAAATATGTTGCCTGACAATATACATTCCACTCCGACACGCACATTTCGCAGAGAACATTCTCTGTCTCTATAGTCTCCAAGAAGACAACTGTCGTATTTTTCGTTATGTGTACGCTTATTTTGCACAGTGGCAAAGCTTACCTGTAAAGGGTAGAGAGGAACACTGAAGTTGAGCAATAACCTTCGTTTTGACAACACTGACACGTTCCTGGTTGAAAATCGTCTCTTTGAGCCTTCCCAGGAGGCAAAAGCTAATTCTAACTTGATGGCCTACATGCAATCTAAGGGCTTCACTGACTATGAAGCTTTTTATCAGTGGTCCCTGGCAAATCGATTTGAGTTCTGGGAGGATATGGCGAAAGAATTGCATTGGTTTTCGCCCTGGGAGAAGACGTTTGAGTGGACTACAAAGCCGTTCTTCAAATGGTTCAGCGGGGGCAAGACAAATATTGTCTATAATTGCCTTGATCGCCACAAGGGGACGCCGACCTGGGAGAAGGTGGCTTTCCATTGGGAGGGTGATAAGGGCGAGACGCGTACACTGAGCTATAAAGATCTCTACCAGATGACGAATCGCCTGGCCAAAGGTTTGCAAAACCTGGGAGTGAAGAAGGGCGATCGTGTTGCTATTTATATGCCTATGATTCCCGAACTGGCCGCGGCTCTGCTGGCTGTAACGCGCCTGGGTGCTGTTCACACGGTTGTCTTTGGCGGTTTCGCCGCGCCAGCGCTGAGTGGCCGCATCAACGATGCACAGGCCAAAGTGGTTATCACCGCCGATGGCAACTATCGCGGTGGCAAGCTGATCGAATTGAAGAAGATCAGTGATGAAGCCCTCAAGGATACTCCGACCATTGAGCATACTGTCGTCGTAAATCGCCTGGGTCTGGATATTCCTATGCAGGAGGGACGCGATGTTTATTTCGAGGATCTGATTGCGGATATTCCTCTGGAGACTGAAGTGCCCTGTGAAGAGATGGACAGCGAAGATATGCTCTACATCCTTTACACCAGCGGCAGTACTGGCCGCCCCAAGGGTGTAGTCCATGTGCATGGTGGGTACAGCGTAGGGGTGTACACTACCGCCCGGTTTGTCTTTGACCTCAAACCTGACGATGTTTACTGGTGTGCCGCCGATATTGGTTGGGTCACTGGCCACAGTTATATCGTTTACGGTCCTTTGATGAACGGCGTGACGAATGTGATGTTTGAGGGCATTCCTTCTTACCCCCAGCCTGACCGCATCTGGAGTCTGATCGATAAATATAAGGTCACCGTACTCTACACATCTCCGACCGCCATTCGTGGTCTGATGCGTTTCGGCGAGGAGTGGCCAGCGAAACATGATCTAAGTAGTCTGCGCGTCCTGGGAACCGTGGGAGAGCCAATTAACCCCGAGGCCTGGATCTGGTACCACAAGAATATCGGCGGGGATACGCGTCCAATTGTGGATACATGGTGGCAGACGGAAACGGGTATGATCCTGATTACGCCTACCCTGGTAATTCCAGCCAAGCCGGGCAGTGCAACTCGTCCATTTCCGACGATCGAGGCGGATGTAGTGGATAAAGATGGAAAATCGGTCGGGTCCGATAAGGGTGGTTTCCTGATCGTTCGTCATCCCTGGCCTGCCCAGATGCGCACGATCTACGGTGATCCAGCTCGCTATGAGACCTATTGGAACACTCTGCCGGATGTCTATTTCGCGGGCGACGCCGCGACGAAGGACAGTCTAGGCTACTTCCGTATTCAGGGACGCGTAGATGACGTTATCAAAGTTAGCGGCCATCGTCTGGGTTCTATGGAGATCGAGTCCAGCCTGGTCAGTCATCAGGCCATTGCTGAGGCTGCCGCGATTGGCAAGCCTGATGATATAAAGGGTGAGCATGTCAAAGTCTTTGTAATTGTCAAATCTGGCTTCGAGGCCAGCGATGATCTTGCTGCGGAACTGAAAAAACATGTGCGCTCGACCGTTGGACCTCTGGCTGTTCCAGACGAGATTGAGTTTGTGCCTTCACTCCCGAAGACGCGATCTGGTAAGATTATGCGCCGCGTAATCCGTGCCCGCGAACTGGGCGAGCCTGTAGGCGATACCAGTACCCTGGACGGCTAGTAGCTTAGAACAAGAAGAACTGGCGGCTGCGTCGCCACATTTGCAGGAGAAATGGCTGAGATTGCCAGCGGCTTAGCTGCTGGCAATCTCAGCCATTTCTCCTATCTTTTGGGGGAGGGGCGGCTTTACAAGCCGCAGAAAAATGAGAGATGACTCATAAGTTCAGCGTCAAGCCATAATATTCATAGGTGCGTTCGATCTCGAAGCCACAGGAAAGATAGAGATTGAGGGCCGTCAAATTGTTTGTATCGACATCCAGGGCCACGGATTGCCGCTTCTCCTGCAACAGTTCTGAGATCACTATCTCGATCAATTGACGACCATAGCCGCGCCCACGATACTCCTCGCGTATAAAGAAGCCGTAGATGGCTCGTCGATCAGGGATTTCCTCAATGCGCAAACTGCCGACTGGTTCAGTCTTATAAGTCGCGAGATAAAAGTGCTGATTGGGACGTTCCCAGGTGCGCATCAGGTGCTCACGGGCTTTCTCTTTGCTATCGTCGAAGTCACCAGCCAGAGTAAAAGCCAGCATATCGAGATCATCTGGCAGAGCTTTGCGTACAAGAAGGTGTGGATCGTATTGGAAGCGTGGTCGGAATTGTCCCAGCACCATAAGATGCTCAGCAAATTCGCGTCCCGCTCCAATGCTATGAACCCATGAGCGACCGGCGGACGAGGTTGTTTCGCAGATAAAGAGCAATTGGCGAACCCCCCGGCTGCGGCACTCTTCACGAGCGGCTGAGAAGAGCTGTGTAAAGATCCCCTGACTCCGAAAGTCTGGATGGACCATGCCAGTGGTCTCTTTGACTTCGCTGTGGTAGCGGTCCAGAAAGAGATAGCCAACAAGTTGTGTGTCCACATAGTAGAGAAAGAGATCGTCAGTAGGCAGCGTTGGCAGTCTCAGCATATTATAATCGAGCGGCATAAGCAGCCCCTCGCGCTCTTTGCAAAGTGCGGTTAGCTTCTCTACCTCAGCCATTTCTTGCGCTGTAAGAATGTGTTTCTGGAGCAGTTTCTGTCGAACAAGATCGGTCATACAGCCACAACCTTTCTTTCAAAGCATTCCAATCCTCGCCAGTGTCCCTTTTCCGTCGATGACACAGGATTGGAAAAACTGAACTATTTGTTTACTGAGATTGGGCGTATAGATGTGCCTGAATCCATTCTACAATATCATGATCCAATTGTGTGCGGTCAATTGCCAGTTCGGTATCGTGATCATAATCGGGATAGAGCTGCCAGGTTTTATCATGGGCAGCTAAGGTTTCATAAAATTTGCGTGAGGCTGCGGCAATGACGGATCTATCCTGACCGGCCTGCATTACCAGGGTCGGAAGGGTCAATTGACCGGCCAATTTGAGTACCTGTAAGCGCATCAGGGTGATCTGCATAAGAAAGGTAGCTGTTGGATCGCGTTGCCAGTACGAATCGGCTTCCAGCATACTCATTGCTTCCTGGTTTGTCGTCATAATGTTAACGCCGCCAGGTGAGCGCCAGCGGCGTTTGGAATGCATCATTCCGCCGCCAAGTATGCGTAGTGTCGCACTCAGGGGAAACTGCGAACTATCCTGGATCCAGGGATTGAGAAAAAGCAGACCATCCATGAGTTCGGCATGTTTGACCGCCAGATGGGTGGCAAAGATGCCACCCATGCTATGGCCCAGGATAAAGAAACGCGTATTTACTCCATCTGTACGTTTGTGGATCTCGCGGCACACCGTAGCCAGGTCCTCAACATAGGTGTGAAATTGCTCGATATGACCTGGTATGCCCTCAGAGCGGCCAAAGCCCCGATGATCCACGGCATAAATAGAGAGACCCTGTGACGCCAGTTTGTTGCCCATATCCACGTACCAGCCACCATGTCCACCCAGACCATGCATGAGCAGCAAGGTTCCCTGGTTATCACCCTGCCAACTGCGCATGAATAGTTGACAGCCATCGGACATTGCAAGTGTCTCGGTTGAGATCTGCGTTCCAGGTATCGTTTGCATCGTTCCCCAATCGCCAGGGGCATCTCCGTTGTAGAGCATCCCGCTTTCGCTCCTTTATGCTTACTTATCTGAAGCAGTCTATCTACTCATATATTAAGCAACCTGTTCAATGGCTATTCTGCCACCCATCACGCTGATAATCAAGTGTGTCTCATACACAATAGACTCCAATTGTTCCGGGGTGATAGATTGTTTGCCATCGCAGAGGGCTGTATCTGGATCAGAATGGACCTCCAGGATCAGACCCGCTGCGCCAGCTGCAATGCTTGCACGTGACATCGCGGGCACCAGTGCGCTGCGTCCAGTGCCATGGCTGGGATCGACAATCACAGGAAGATGAGTAAGCTGGCGGAGAAGGGGAACACAGGCAAGATCGAGCACATTACGAGTCTGAGGATCGAAACTACGCACGCCTCGTTCACAGAGAATGACGTTTGGATTGCCTGCCGAGACGATATACTCGGCGGCCAGCAACCATTCCTCGATTGTTGAGGAGAGTCCGCGTTTGAGCATGACAGGTTTCTGTTGCGCGTTGCGACCGGCGGCCAGCAATAAAGGGAAATTTTGTACATTGCGAGCACCAATCTGTAAAATATCGGCATAGTCAGCAACCTTCTCGACCATTGCGGGTTCCATCACTTCGGTGATCACTGGCAGACCAGTGACTTCACGTGCCTCGGCCAGCATTTCGAGTCCCTCAATACCCAGACCCTGGAACTGGTAAGGAGAGGTGCGCGGCTTGTATGCCCCGCCTCGCAATATCTGAGCGCCCGCCGCCTTCACCGCATGAGCGGTAGTCAGAAGTTGCTCACGGTTCTCGACCGCGCAGGGACCCGCCATGATGACTGGCATAGAGCCACCAATGGTCACATCCTGACCTACAGAGACTACCGTATTGGCCTCCTGGAAGGCACGACTGACCAATTTGTAAGGAGTCTTTATCTCGATAATCCGCTCTACAGCTGAGAGTTTGCGCAGTGCTGTCAATGCCTGTGCGTCGAGCGAACTGCTATCCAGAGTAATCAATTCCTGCCCATTCAGATGTGTCAGATTCATGGGACGTAACGTCCCGAGAGTATGTGCCAGGACTTCAATCAAGTGCGCACGTTCTTCGCTCTGTGCCTGTTTACAAATTACGATGATCATAGGTTCGTTCCTTCCTACAAGTGGGAAATTCTAGCAAACAAAAAAGCAGAGGTCATTTCCTCTGCTTTGTCCAGCATGCTGGTGGATGTTTTTTGCTCAGCCCAAAGGGCCCACCATCATGCTGGAGGGCTAAACCAATAATAAAAGC
>DAOTTL010000063.1:0-4156 GCA_034438135.1 Ktedonobacteraceae bacterium
ATGTTTACGCCTCTTGCACCGAGAAAGTACCAGTAATTGAGGATAGGGAGTGGTGCTTTTTGCATAGTCTGCCAGGAAAGGACGGTCATACGATTGAACAGAACGATCGTGTTACCTGAAGCATTCCTTTTTCACACACGAGAAGGCGTACCTTTTGCGTATTGGGAATCGCAGTCACTCCTGTAGCGATGGCTAGACCAAACAGCACACTACTGAGCAGGAAAAAGGGCACAGGGGATGATGAGCCGAAAGGGCTTTCAATGAAAATGATCACAATGATGGCCCCCACAAATGCCATGCATGCGACGCTGAGACCAGCAATACGTTGCACAATCACGGAGCGGCGTGATGCTCGATACACCTCCTCAAGGTGTCCAAGATGAGAGGTTTGAAGCAGGCGGGCGTCCTGCTCTGACAAGGAATTTCTCTTTGCTTGCGACATCAGTTTCTCCTTCCTGAAGCCAAAGAACAGACTCGTTCAATGGATTGAAGCATCCTTACCTCTGGATGATATCCTGGAGCACCACTTTTTTTCCTCCGCCATGCGAGCAGACCAGTTATGATTGTGTTCAAGGTCAGTCCACCCACACTTATCAGTGAGGAACCCCCATTGAGAGCGATTAATCCTGTACCTAATGAGAGTAGTGCCAGGCCGCCATATCTGAGCAAGATGGGTTTAGCCAGAGCCAGAATAGGGTTTGCTCATCCACTGATTAACCATACGGCGTAGGCATATGACTTGAACAGATTACTAATCCCAACCAGCATAGTGAAAGTAGATTGGATATCCGTTAGTATCTCAGGAACAGTACCGCCATGAGATGTTATCACGTCTCCGATCAGTTTGGTCACTAAAGGAATGTTGCTTATGGCATCTTGAACTAGTGCCAGGATATTACCACAATCTAACACTAAGAACGCAATGGCCATTATGAGCGCAAAGATATCTGGAAGTACTGCATTGCTTGCCGCGCTCTGTGCGATAAGCAATGAGATATCATGCAGGCCTGGCATTTCGGTCTCTCTTCCTAGAAGAATGTGGCTTTTATGCCAGGTGGAGATCAACCCCTCCCGTTGGAGGGAACTGAAAAGAATTCGCAGCCCGATTCCTGAAAGCTATGCAGATGAAGCTGGACCAGAGGAAGTGTCATCTCCTGTCCTCAAATCCACCGGTTCTGTCGTTTCTACAAGTGGCAGTCCACTTGATGACCACGCGCGACGCGTAAAATAGTTGCTTGTATAGCTCCAACAGAAAGATCTGGAAAATGACGCAACCGCCACAGCAGCCCTGGGGAAACGGGCCAGAGAATAGGCCATCGTATGACCCCTTTGCACCACCACCCCTTCCTCCTCAACGTCTCTCCAGGCCACAACAATTGGCACTCGCGGGATTGGCCGTGTTTTTCCTGGTCGCGGCAGGGCTGGGAACCTTCCTGGTCGTGAACGCGGCTCGCTCAAAAGGGCAGACTATCACGCCGACGGGCATTGTGCAGGTCACTCCCACTCAGATTGTCTCCACAGACACTCCTGAGCCGCCCACTGCCACTCCAAAGCCGACCCCCACACCTCCCCCTCCGCCCGGCCCCCTGGGTACAGGGTACCTGCATACCAGCGGCAGCCAGCTCCTCAACGCCACGAATCAGCCAGTGCGGATTACGGGAATTAATTGGTCCGGCCTGGAAACGCCCAGCTATACGGTGCATGGTCTGGATGTTCGCGGGTATACAAGCATCCTCGATCAGATCAAAAAGCTGGGGTACAATACGGTGCGCCTGCCCTTCTCGAATCAGTTATTTGACCCTGGGAGCACTCCCAATGGCATCCAATACAGCATTGGCAGGAACTTCGAGCTGCGGGGCCTGACCACTGGCCTGAAGATTATGGACAAAATCATCGCCTATGGCGGGAGCATCGGCCTCAAGTTTCTCCTGGACCAGCATGCTCCTGCTGCGAACAATCAATCGGCGCTCTGGTACACCCCTGCGTATCCAGAGTCGCGCTGGATCTCTGACTGGCAGATGCTGGCAACCCATTACCTGGGCAATACAGCCGTGATTGGCGCGGACCTGCATAACGAGCCATACGCACCGGCCTGCTGGGGCTGTGGAGACGTGAAGACGGACTGGCGGCTGGCAGCCGAGCGAGGCGGGAATGCGATCTTGAAGGTGAACCCACACTGGTTGATCGCTGTCGAGGGCATAGGCAATGATAATGGCTTTTACACCTGGTGGGGTGGCGATCTGAGACTGGCGGGGCAGTATCCTGTGCAGTTGAATGTAGCGCACCAGCTCGTCTATTCTCCGCACGACTATACCCTGGATGTGGCCTATGTGCCCTGGTTCAAGGACCCCACGTACCCCAACAATTTACCTGGACTCTGGGACAAAGACTGGGGCTACCTGGCGCAACAACACATCGCCCCTGTCTTGTTGGGTGAGTTCGGGACAAACCTGAGTACGGTCTCGGATAGGCAGTGGTTTGTGACCCTGACCAGGTATCTGGGGAAGGGCGCGACCGGCTTCAGTTGGATGTACTGGTCCTTAAATCCTGAATCCGTTGATACCAAAGGCATCCTACAGGATGACTGGACCACGGTGAATACGACCAAACAGTCCTATCTCACTCCTATTGAGTTTTCTTCATGAAGAAGCTGCGGCGGAGACTATCAAGGGACTCAAGCACACCTCAGGGACTGCCAGATCCCGCCGCGGTCTACATGGGTTCTCTCTCCCCATCCGTGCATGGCGAGGGCGACAAGCATGGCTTCGTACCAAGACTGATTGCCACCGCCCGCGCGAAAGGCATCTCTGCCTACATCGGCGACGGGTCTAACCGCTGGCCTGCCGTCCATCGCCTCGATGCGGCGCACCTGTACCGCCTGGCACTGGAAAGCGCCCCGGCGGGGTCACGCCTTGATGGGGTCGGCGATGAAGGTGTGTCATTCCGCAACATCGCCGACGTTATCGGTCGCCACCTGAACCTGCCGGTGGTGAGCATTTCCCGTGAAGAGGCAGACGCCCACTTCGGCCCTTTTCTCGGTGCCGTGGCGGCGCTCGACAGACCAAGGTCGAGTGCACAGACCCGGAAACTCCTGGGATGGCGGCCTGTGCATCCGGGACTGCTCTCGGACATCGAACAGCACTACTTCAACAACTGATGTGAGGCTCAGGTCACTCCTCACGACAACAGGAGGAGTGGGCACGTTCTGGACCGTACATCGGCGTGCGCACGATGAATCGGTACCTATCAGGACTAGCAGAGAGTAAAAGACATCTATTCGATCAGGAACATTTTTCAAGAAATCGAGGGAAAGCATGAAAGCCATTGTCCTCCACGAGTATGGCCCCGCGTCACTACTCATATACGAAGACGTTGAAGACCCCAAACCCGCCGCAGGCGAGGTGCTTGTGCGCGTCTCTGCCACCAGCATCAACCCTGCTGATTGGCGGGTACGCTCTGGTAAAGTCAAGGACTTCCTTCCGATAGCGTTCCCCTACATCCCCGGCCTCGACCTCGCTGGCACCGTTGTCGAGGCAGGCGAGGGAGTCATCAGTTTCGAGCCTGGCGACCGCGTCATGGCTGTGGCACGTCGTACCTACGCCGAACTTTGTACCGTCAAAGCCACCGACCTCATCAAGATTCCCGATGGCCTGGAGATAACCACCGCTGCCGCGCTTCCACTGGTCAACGTCACGGGCGATGCGATGATACGGCTTGGTGCCAAGGTCCAACCTGGTCAGACCGTCCTCATCACCGGGGCTTTAGGTGGCGTCGGTCGCTCAGCGGTCTTCGCAGCATCGCAGATCGGGGCTCGCGTCATTGCTGGCGTGCGTGGCAAGCGACTGGACGCGGCCCGGCACCTTCCCGGAGTGAGCGAGGCCATCGCCATCGATGATGATGCAGAGATTGATAAACTCGGTCCTCTCGACTGCGTCGCCGACACCGTCGGTGGGGATCTCGCCGGCCAGCTCCTTGCCAGGGTCAAGGAAGGTGGCACGTTTGGTTGTTTCCCAACGCAAAACCCGCGCAACGCTGCGCTGCATCCTACTATTCAGATCAATATCGTTATCGCGCCAGTCAACTCCGCAACGATCTTACGCTACGCAGAGGCGGTACGCGACGGCAAGTTGTCGATCCCCATCGACCGCATCATGCC
>DAOTTL010000064.1:0-5957 GCA_034438135.1 Ktedonobacteraceae bacterium
ATACTCAAGGCCCATAGCATGCAACTCCTGGCGAATGCGACCAAGCGCACCGATCTGAACCGTGGAAATCATACCGTAGCTTACCAGACTGGCGGCCAGGAGCTGGTCAGGCGTGAGCAGTTTGAACATCAGCAGGATCTCGCCAAGCTGATAGTTCAGATCAACCCCTCGCAGCATACGCTGAACATGTTGAGCAACCTGAAGACGTTCCTGAGGCACAAGATGACCTTCCAACAAGACGCTACCAAGTGAGCGAGTGGCACGACCATGCAGTACCTGAACCTGCGGCGGCTGTGGGGCCGGAGCCATAGGCGGCAGGCTCTTTACTATATCAAGCAAGGTATCATCAGAAGTTCTAATCTCTGGCCGCCGCGCCATTGTCTGTTGCAGGCTGGCCTGCACCTGATCCGCCAGCGAGTCATTGTTACTGGAGTGCAACAGATCTTCCTCATGCTTCTCCTGTTCAGCAGAGCGAGCAGCAAGCTCCTGAACCGAAATAACTTGAGTATTGACCGAGGCTGGATAGGAGGTCTCTGACGTAGTCTCTCGCATCTGAGGAGTTGCACGCATCCGAGGATTAGTGAAGGCACGCTCATCTGCGGACGATCCCTGATCTCGAACTGAGATGCTCTGATTTGACTGCGAAGGATACTGCTGCACCGGCGAATTCTGGTAAAGTTGAGATGGATTTGCCTGAACCGTTTGCGAGCTATATTGTCGAGCTGCTGGACCCTGCTGATAAATCTGGGGCGCATCTTCCTGCTCCAACTGTGATGCATAGGAGGACTGAGCCGATGAGGCCTGATGCGGCTGAGCTACCTCTGCCTGTTCAGACTGTGATGAGTAGGATCTTGCTGGCGAAACCTGGTACGGCTGTGGCGAACCCACCTGGCCCAATTGTGGCGAGTAGGATCGCGCAGGAGAAGCCTGATACATCTGAACCGGAACTTCGCTCGTCGCTGGACGAGCACGTGGAACTTCGGTTGAAGGTATCTGACCTGGCTCTGGCTGCGAAGCCTGCATAGAGGGCATAGCCTGATTGGACGGTAAAACAACTGCCGCTGATCGCACGGTGTTTTCACTCAGTTGCGAAGCGTAACTGCTCCCTGATCCTCCGCGACTATTGCTCTCACGCTCATAAGGAATACCCTGAATAGGTGAGGGACGCAATTGCACATTCATACTAGAAGGCTCTGCCAGACGAGAATTCGTTCCACTTGAGCGACCGTGAGCCTCATCCAGACGAGCTGCCTGGACAACCTGCTCCTGAAACTCCTGGATCTCATGCTGATCGATAGAGAGGGCCGAAGTTGGCGATGAAGAAGGTAGAGCATGCTGTTGCATATTTCCATGTACCGCTGGATTTTGGAGAGCAAAGCGATTCTCGCGCAACATACGTGAAAGTTGGTCGAGACCCGATTCCTCTTTTGACATGCGTGAACCAGCGGGAACTCCATTATAATTTGGGTACGATGTAGAACCAGAAACACTACTGTTCGCTGGCTGCTGGTAAACCACTTCCTCCTGATTGCCATGGGACTGATAGTCAGTCTCAGCAAGACGTTGATTTGCCTGAGAACGCGTCGAGACATCAGAATTCTGATATTGACTTGAGGACTGCTGAACCACAGCATTAGAGTTACGTGCTGCCCGATTGGTCTCAGGAATAGGAGAAAAATTGCGGCTACTTGGATAAATAACCGCACGAATCTTATCTGTAAATGTCGAGGGAGCTGAGCGAGATGTCTCAGGTGCTCTGGTTTGCGGGACAAGCGTTGGCATGTCCTGAGGCAACTGTGGCCTTGGCGCTCCTTGGGATGCTTGCTGTTGCTGTTGCTGGGGTACACTGGCGAGAGTTGGATTGGTTGGAGCAGCAGCCATCGAGGGCTGATACGCTGGAACGGCAGAAGACACTGGCGCAGAAGGTATTGACGAGACTGCCGGAACCGCAGGTGGTGCCTGCGTCACCTCGAACGGCATGCGCTCTTGCATTTGATTCATTTCTCGTGCATGCTGTGCAATCGCTGAACGCGTTCCTAAGCTAGGCGAAGGATCAATATCTACCTCTTGAGGACGTGAAGCAACCGCCGAACGAGTGGCTGGCAGAGAACTATGCGTCAGCGTACCAGGCACGCGGGTACGCACAGCATCGACCAACTTGACTACGCCCATCATACCATCGACCTCTAGATCTGTTAGAACTGTTTGCACACGCTCATCTGGATCGTCAGGCCCATAGCCAGCCAGGTTAGAGCAGCGAAATGTAAAGACCTGAACACCCCGACCACGCCGCTGAGCATCCAGAGCCACCCAAAACTCGCGGCGACCCGCCTGCGCCTGCGCAAGATCAACCATGACAAGGCGAACCGGGAAACGCGCAATGGCGTCGAACACCTCAACCGCTGTACGGGCTGTGTGAACTTCATAGCCAGCTAAGGCAAGCTCACTTGAAAGCAGAGTCGTCAATTGTTGATCCCGCTCAAAGAGAAGAATATGAGGACCACCACTCGTAACATTCATACCAGCACTGCCTTTCTACATGTGTTCACATCGTCGATCACGGCAAAAACGTCTGTATACCGCAAAAGAACTTCTGCTTCCCCTTGAAAACGTAAAGCCCTTGCTCTCAATCTTGAGATACATAGCCGGGCAACTGACCTTCAACCTGATCTTTTTGTTTATCAGCATGTGCTATTGCCTTTTTAGAACTTGCGTCGAAAAACGCACACCTTTCAATCTGTTTCCCAAAACAGTCAATTACTCCCTCCGAGTACTTCAGGGCTTCTCAAAAGTCGCGTTTCTCCCCGACCACCTACCCTTTTGGGTGGATAGTGGCAGCGCAGTCGCTCTGACACCATCCATCTTATTCTCCTGGGGCGGGGTCTGGCCACTGCGGCGCAGTGACTTTTGAGAAACCCTGCCAATTACTTCCTCCACGAACGTCGTCAACTCGCGACGAGATCCCCGATAGCCACGGACTAAAATCGTCAATGTCGTCAACTCGCGACGGTATTCTCAACAGCCATGGACTAAAATATCATATTTGCTTCTGACACGAGATCCCTGTTTATTGTTTTCCATCTTTATGATGTCGGAATATAGTAGCTGCACTTATTTTCCATTGATATCGGGGCTTAGTATAGCACACAAGTCACCGGGAATAATAGCAATCAGTACCATTGACGGCTCTGCATACAAGAGCTAAAAAAACTCTTCTCATGCCTTGAGATTTGCGCCAGAGTGGCATGCAATTATGAGCAAGACATGGGTCCAAAGGCACTCGCAATAAGCACCACTGAATCGAAGGACATATCCCCCACTTCGATCACTTTGGGAAACTCATCACCAGCATTCCGCTATCCATGGTACCGAAGCTATTCACTACTAATCAGGGCCAGCTCGCTTTTCCCGTGCAGGGCATAACTATCAGTCAAAGCAGACGCTTCTTTGCGCTATGGCTGCGCAAAAGTCGCTGCTCAGCCATAGCCAGACCCCCTTACAAGTAGAGGTTTCTTCTCGCTTTTCCCTCTGTCGCCAGAGGCGACAGAGGACAAAAAGAGCAACTGGTGTGGAGTGTGGCGCACTCGCGCCACACTCCACACCAGTTGCTCTTTTTTTACATGGGGTGGGGCCTGCCAGGCCGACGCAGCAGATCGGCAAGAAACCTCTACGTGTAAGGGCCAGACCCCTCCCCAGGAAAAAAAGCAGCCTCTCATCTATGGTATAGTTCTGATATGGTGATAGTTCTGACTACATCGGCATCACTATACGCAACGGAATTGCAGCCATAACCCTCAACATAGGTTAGGATGCAAACGTGACTTTTGACATGGCATGACAATAGCCCGTTTAGCACTGGCTAAACTCAGGCCCATATTCTATGCTTTCAAGGGTGTCGTATTCTCTCTTTTTACAGCGCTGGGGAAGTAAAGTTATGGCCGATCATGTACGCTATCTCACAGGACCACTGGGAAAGCAGATGCGTCCAAAGGTTATTGAGTTTTCTCATCTGACCAGTAGGCAGGGACAGCAGGTCCATTTGCAAGATATCACGCTGGAGATACTCGAAGGGGAGTCTGTAGCTCTGTTGGGAGGACCAGACTCTGGCAAAAGTATCTTGCTTGCCTGCATAAGCGGCTCGGTGCAGCCGCTCCAGGGTGCACTGACGGTGCTTGGTCAGCAACTACCAGCGAACGCAGCCAGCATAAGACGTCAGATCGGTGTGTTGCCACAGGAACTCAGCTTCCGCCGTGAGGAGACCATCGCACAGCATCTCCAGCACTTCGCCTTCACCTTTGACCTCGATCTCAACGAGGAGCAGATCTACAGATATTGCGCTCAGTACGCCCTGCCGCCGACAACGCTCGTTAAACAATTGTCTACGCTGCAAAAACGCATATTTTCTCTGGCACGCGCACTTATACATGATCCCCATATAGCACTTTTCGATGAGCCGATAGCGAGCCTGGATGACAGTGATCTGATCACCTTCTGGCCCTATCTCCAACGCACACAGCGCGAAGGGCGTACCCTGATCTGTACATTCACACCGCAAATCGCGGATCGCTATCTCAACGAATATGATCGAGTGATACAATTGGAGCAGGGACATCTACGCTTGCAACAAGGATGATAGGAGAGACCATGGAGACAGGGCTAAAACAATCGGATCAGCGCTTCGTACGCACCTTCCATCTTTTTAACCTGTGCTGGTTGGGTCTTGCTTTCGTCTCTCTGATCTGGTCAGCCACCGGTGCAATTATTGAGCAACCCGGCTATCTGCACGACTGGCATGGGATCGCAATAGCTGGACTGATTCTGCTTGTCCTCACTCCATATAGCCTCAGTATTCTTCCGGCACGAAGAAGAGGCAGAGAAAACTGGCCGCCTCCATTAAAACATTCGCTGCCTCTGACCAGCGAACTCTATCTCTGTACAACCCTCTTATCAATGCTTAATGGCAATTTCCTCTGGAGCTATTTCCTCGTCGCGGGCATGGCGATGTCTCAGTTCTCAGGAAAACGCCTGCTTGCGGTGATCACAGTCATTTTCTTGAGTTCGTGTATTGTTGAAGGCTATCCAGACTGGTCGCTTACAGAAAGCTACATAGGCGGAATTCTCGGTCTGGGTATAGCCTACTTCTCGATCACTGTGATGAGTCTGAGCTTGCAACATCTGATTGGTGAACGCTACGCTCGCAGCCAACTACTCCAACAGTTGACTCAATCCAACCAGGAACTGGCCGAGGCCCATCGTCAACTGGCTGCAACAGCTGCCCAGGAGCAAGAGCTGGCGGTACTACGCGAACGTACGCGCCTGGCACGCGAAATGCACGATACTCTGGGCCATGCACTGGTCCTGGTCTCCGTCAAGCTGGAGGCCGCACAGCGCCTGCGCGAACGCGACCCCGAGCGCTGTGAGCAAGAACTTGAGGGCACGAAAGAGATTGTACGTACCAGCATGAAAGATCTGCGGGCCTCAATCGCTAACCTTCGATCACCTGCCCTGGAGCGCGAACCAGCCTGTCGGGCACTCAGTCGCCATGCACGCGACATGGCCCAACGCGCCAACCTGCGAGTCTCCTATGATCTTCATCCCAATATCGAGGGACTGCCCGAAAGCGTCGAAGAGACCCTCTGGAAGGTCGGACAGGAGGCCCTGACGAACATCGAGAAACATGCCCACGCCCAAAATGTCCTGCTCCACATCAGTTGTGAGAATAGCCATATCTTGCTGAAAATTGAGGATGATGGCATAGGGTTACCACTTGAACTCTATCAGTCATGCGCAGCAGGCTCAATCGAATATAAAAGTCCTGAAGGCCACTATGGACTTAGTGGCATCCAGGAGCGCATCAGAAATAACCATGGACAGCTCGCGATCCACTCTACACCGGGACTCGGCACCAGTCTGGAGATCTCGATCTCCCTGATCGAAACGCACTCTTGAGGAGGACG
>DAOTTL010000065.1:0-15644 GCA_034438135.1 Ktedonobacteraceae bacterium
ATTCGACGTGAGCGATGGCGATCGTGATGCCGCGCTCGCGCTCTTCAGGAGCTTTATCGATCTGGTCGAAGGCGATATATTTGTTGTCCTTGCTCAAGGTGGCCAGCACTTTGGTGATTGCTGCCGTCAGTGTGGTTTTTCCATGGTCGATATGTCCGATGGTACCTACATTGGCGTGCGGCTTTGTTCGCTCGAATTTCTTCTTTGCCATGGCTCTGATGGCTGCCTTTCAACTTATGTATTAAAAAAACAATACCCGTAGACGTGCAGCAGCCATCTCCTGAGGGAGGTCTGCCCGTTCTGGCTTGCTTCTAGCAATGAAACGAGAGGATCTCTCTGGAGACGGCAGCGACCAGTAGCATCTGGTACTGCAACGAACTTCGTGTTGTCCTACGGCCTTGTGGTTTTTGTTTTGCTGTGGGACGAGTAAAGAAGAAGACGTTGCAGCATTCTCCCGACATTGGCTTGCAAAAGCAGCCCTTTGCCGGGAGAGAGTGAATCAGGAGCCCGTGATGGGAATTGAACCCATGACCCCAGTCTTACCAAGACTGTGCGCTACCGCTGCGCCACACGGGCAAGTTTCAGGTGGGCAGTGAGGGATTCGAACCCCCGAAGGCTGAGCCAACTGATTTACAGTCAGTTCCATTTGACCGCTCTGGAAACTGCCCAGGAAAAACTCCCATATCGACTATTGCCGACGAGGAATCCTTGACCTGCTACTCGTAGCTGAACAACATTTTTTAGGTATTGCCCTGCTGATCGACTGGTCTATTATAACGGACTCTTTGCGATGCTGTCAAGTATCTTTTTTTCTTCTTCTCTCAAGGTTTCGCAAAAGTCTTCGCTAGCAATGGTTGCCAACCCCCTTACAGGTAGAGGTTTTTTTGTCGATCTGCTGTATCGGCCTGGCAGGCCACCCCGCCCCATTCTAAAAAGAGCGAATAGCCTGTACTTGTAAAGCTAAACCCCCTCCCCGGAGAAAAAGATGGTCGGAGGCTGCGCGACCGCGCAGCCTCCGACCATCCCAAGCTAGTGAGTGGGGGGGAAAACGCGACTTTTAAGAAACCCTGTTTCTTCTCTTCGCTCTTTATTTTGAACGCCGAGTGCTGTTCAAGCCGCAGAAGGCTGAAGAATATGGCGTAGCGCATGCTCATTGGCGGCAGAGGCAACCTGGAAGAGCAGGTAACTCATGCCTTCAGTTGTGACAATGTGCAAAGTCGCCTTGCGTGCCAGTTCTATCAAGTCCGGTGCTTCTGGAAAGCGCATGTGCACGAGGTCGAGGAGGTTTTCTCTGAACACGCGTGCCATCTTCTCACGTGTATCTAGCTCTGCCCTGGCCTGGAGCCTCTCCATAGCTGCTTTTTCCTGTATTTCCGTTTCAAGTCGGAGTCTGGCTCTATCTACCTCAAGCTGGGCTTGAGCCTCAGCTTTGGCCTCAGCTTTGGCCGCTTCAGCTTCAACTCTGGCTTCAGCTTTGGCGGTCTCGGCTTCAACTCTGGCTTCAGCTTTAGCTGCCTCGGCCTCAGCTTTGGCGGTCGCTTTAATTTTTTTAACCTTGGGATGTTCATCCCACAAGGGATCATACATTCTAAGAACCTCCTGAATATCCACTTTGTCTCTGGCATTGATGAGCGTTGTACGTTCCAGCAAGAGTTCCATCCAGACCAGTTGTTGTGAGAGCGTGACCTCATCGTCTCGATACAACGCTGCCAGCTCCTCCATCGCCTGCGTAATGAGTCGGATATTCGCCCCTTCCATGGTCGGTAAGAGCGGATACATACAGGTGACGTGCTCTCGCATAAACGGCTCCGCCTCTAACTGGAAAAGGGGTAAGGTGAAGAAATGAAAGATCAGCATCTCTTTCTTGCCCAGTAGAATACGCAGGGGCGAGCACGCCGTCGTAGTCCGAAACGGATAGACAATAGACGAGATTACAGGGATAGTATACTCCATATGCAGGACCGCGTTATAGACCAGAAGCCGCTCACGCATGACGGCATCCGCCCCACTCTCAAACTCGATGTTCAAGAGATGCGGTGTGCCTTCATACAGCACTTTGAAGACGCGATCGGACCGCATGGTGGGCTTGATCACCTCGATATCAACCGCTTCCTGAAAGACTGCCCCTGGCAGCAACACAGGAATAATCGTCTTGGGGTCATCCTTGACCCAACTTTTTAAGGTACTATCGTACTTTTGCGCCCCTTGTTGCTGTTGGGCGCTTTTTGCTCCTCGTTTCATCGGGAAAAAACGCTCCTCTCACTTTCTACATGTGTCCTGTCCCGATCATAACAGATGCATTTGCCTCTGCCTATCCTTTTCTGTAATTATAGTACTATTGGCGAATACTTGCAAGCCATGATTACTCGTGAATACTGCGCAAAATATTGGAGAGGATACTTCAGGTCTTTTCTTTTCTCTGAGGGAGAGAGAAGATAGGAGAAAAGGCTGAGATTGTCAGCAGCGAAGCTGCTGGCAATCTCAGCCTTTTCTCCTGAAAATAGGGCGGCGCAGCCGCCCGAGAAAGGCATTTGCTCATTTTGCCAAAATGAGGGACGACTCATATCTTTCAAGGAGAAAGGGGTGGCTCTGCAAGGCTCTGAAAAGTTAAGAATGACCCATAAGAGTAAAAAAGTCTATACTATGAAGGTTCGTTCCTCAGCAAAATTGACAGTTTGCGGAATTGACAAAATATGGAGAGGAGTATTCTACGATGTTAAATAGAGCGCGTGTGAAACGTAAGACGTACATTGATTCGATTACGTTGATGAAGCTTGCTCGTGCTTTGACTGAGTTAGAGGGAATCGAGGAGGCGGCAGTTTTAATGGGTACTTCAGCTAATAAACAGTTGTTGACTGAAGTGGGTCTCAGTCCCTTTGCGGGACCCTTGGAGGAGCCACAGGCGGGCGATATTGTCATTGTTGTGCGGGCTGTGGACGAGTTTAAAGCAGAGGCGGCACTGGAGGTTGCAGAGTCCAGGTTGCTCGATGGAGGGGTGATAGATCAGGTTCACGCAAATGGCAGTGAGGTCACGCAGATGAATACGATCTACCTGCGTTCGGTGGAGGAGGCGCAGAAACGTTTCCCGCAGGCGAGTGTCGCAGTTATCTCGGTGCCTGGAACATATGCGGCCCTGGAGGCGGAGCAAGCCATACGGTCAGGTCTGCACGTCTTCCTTTTTAGCGATAACGTGAGTCTGGATGAGGAAGTGGCCTTGAAACGGTTGGGCGAGGAACGCGGTTTGCTCGTAATGGGTCCTGATTGCGGAACTGCCCGACTGAACGGCATTGGACTGGGTTTTGTCAATGTAGTAGCGGATGGACCCATTGGGATTGTAGGTGCTTCAGGTACAGGGATGCAGCAAGTGATGTCTCTAATCGCTCAGGCAGGTTCCGGTATTTCTCAGGCTATCGGCTGTGGTGGACGTGATCTTTCTGTTGAGGTCGGGGCTGTGACGACTCTGCGCGGCTTGCGTTTGTTGCAGGAAGACTTGCAGACGCGGGTGATCGTGTTGATCTCGAAACCGCCCGCTCCTGATGTAGCCAAATTAGTATTGAGCGAGGCAGCAAAGAGCGAGAAACCGGTTGTAGTGATCTTCGTGGGCGCGACACTCGCAACGGAACAACATTCCTATGGACCTCAAGTAACGATTACCAGTACGCTAACCGAGGCGGCTGAGGTGTCCGTGGCGTTGAGCAGGAATCAGCATCCTTCTGTGAAGAAAATGGAGCAATCTGATGAAGGGTTGAAGCGTGGGATGGGAGAAAATGGACCCTTTCTGGTGGCGCTGTTTTCAGGAGGGACGCTGTGTGATGAGGCTTTACATCTCTGGGGCGAACGTCCTGGTCCGATCTACTCAAATGTTCCCTTGAGAACCGATTGGCAGTGGCACACTTCTCTGAGGGGTCAGGGACACTATGCACTCGATCTGGGGGCGGACGAATATACGCGGGGGCGACCACATCCAATGATCGATCCTGAGGCAAGATTGAGCTATCTGCGGGACGCGTTCAGTCATCCGAACACGGGCGTTATTTTGCTCGACCTTGTGTTGGGGTACTGCTCTCATCCAGATCCGGCGTCCGTCTATGCCCCAATCATTTATCTAGCGTTGCAGGAGGCGCGTCAGCATGGGCGAGCGATACATTGTGTGATCTCGCTCTGTGGAACAGAGGGGGATCCACAAAGACTTTCACGACAGGAAACTATGTTGCGAGAAGCTGGCGCTGAAGTATTTACCAGTAACGCAGTGGCAGCACTGCGCTGCCTTGAACTACTGAATGATCTCCAGGAGAAGAAGGAGGAGTGAGGCATATGTTCGAGTTCGGAAAGATAGAGGGTGGAGACCATAAGTTCACCGCCATTACCATCGGTGCAGATCTTTTCGCAGACGCATTGGAGAAGCAACATGTTCAGGTGGCACGAGTGACCTGGCGACCTCCAGTTGGCAAACAGGAGCTCCTGACAAGGCTTCTGGCAGATTCCAGCGTTAATCAGGCGAATACATTAGCCGTTAAACGCATGTTAGAAGCGCACCCTGTTATCATCGATGTCCAGCCTGCCAGCGCAGTCATGCCAGAAGCTTTTCGCGGTCACAAACTGCTTCATGCGGGACCCCCGATCACCTGGGAGCGTATGTGTGGTCCCATGCGTGGTGCTATCATTGGAGCCTGTTTCTATGAAGGGTGGGCTGAGAGTGAAGAAGAGGTTATCTCACAGTTAGAGCAAGGAGCAATTGCCTACGAACCCTGTCATCATCACCAGGCCGTTGGTCCAATGGCAGGGATTATATCTCCCTCGATGCCCGTCTTTATTATAGAAGATCAAGTACATGGCAATCGGGCCTTCTGTCCACTCAACGAGGGTCTGGGCAAGGTTCTGCGCTATGGGGCATATGCACCCGAAGTGCTATCGCGTTTGCGCTGGATGGGTGAGACTCTGGGACCAGCGTTGGGGCGTGCACTACGTCATATGGGTGGTATGGATGTACGTGCTAACATGGCCCAGGCTCTTCAGATGGGAGATGAGTGTCATAATCGCAATAAAGCCGCCACCTCCCTCTTCGCACGTCAGATTGCGCCTGCACTACTCGAAACCATGCACTCAGTCACAGATACAGGGACGATCCTGCGGTTCCTCGCAGAGAACGACCATTTTCATCTCAACCCCTCTATGGCCGCAGCTAAAGCTATGGCACTGGCAGCAGCAAATATTCCTCACAGCAGCCTCGTCGTCACTATGGCACGAAATGGCGTAGACTTCGGTATTCGGGTAAGTGGATGCGGTGATCGCTGGTTCGTTGGACCCGCGCAAATGGTTCAGGGTCTCTACTTCGCAGGTTATGGTCCCGAGGATGCAAACCCGGATATTGGGGATAGTGCAATCACCGAGACCTGTGGAATTGGGGCCTTTGCAATGGCAGGTGCCCCCGCGATCGTCCAGTTTATCGGCGGAACCCCTCAGGATGCCTTGCGCTATACCAGTGAGATGTATAGCCTCACCGTTGCCAGTAATCCGCTATTCACATTGCCAGCATTGAACTTTAGAGGAGTTCCTACGGGCATCGACATTCGTCAGGTCTGTCGTTTGAACATGCCGCCAGTTATTAACACTGGTATCGCCCATCGTCAACCCGGTATTGGACAGGTCGGAGCTGGAATTGTCCATCCCCCCATAGAATGTTTCGAGCAAGCACTGGAAGCCTTATAAAAGAAGAAGAGTTAGGAATAACTCTTTAGCGGCTTGCAAAGCCGCCCCTCCAAGAAAAAAGAGGATAATTGATGAGCTTTTGAGTAGCAAAGCCACTCAAAAGCTCATCAATTATCCTCTTTTGAATAGTGGCAGCGCAGCCGCCAGCAAGAGCTGTTGCTCATTTTGTAAAAATGAGAGATAACTCATAAAGATGAAAGATCCTCTAGAGGGACGAGGCCATGACGAAAGGCAAAGACAGCTGCTTGAGTACGATCACGAATGCCTAATTTCTGAAAAATCACCGAAAGATAATTTTTGACAGTTTTCTCGGAATAGGCCAGTTGTTCAGCAATCTCACTATTATTCATTCCAAGAGCAATATAGTGTAAGATATCCAGTTCTTTTTCGGAAAGATTATAGTGAGGGGAATCGCCATCAGAAAGATTAGAGAGGCGGCGAAACTCACTGACAATTGTCCCGGTCATTTCGGGTCCAATGAGCATCTGGCCTGCGTGCACCTGGCGAATAGTCTGAGCCAGTTCTTGTGAGGAGGCCGTTTTGAGCAGGTAGCCGTGAGCGCCACACTTGATGGCCTGAAGCACTTGCTGATCCTGATGGTGCATTGTGAGCATAATCACAAATATTTCAGGAAATTCCTGTGTAATCTGCCGTGTCACAGCGATACCGTCAATCACAGGCATACTGATATCCATTAGTACTACATCAGGTTGTAATTGATGGATTTTATGAATGGCCTCAAGGCCATTGACAGCCTCGTCAAGGACCTTCAAATCGTCCTCAAGAGAAAGGAGCTGGCGTAATCCTTCGCGCATAAGAGCATGATCGTCTACCAGGAGAATGGTAATAGAGGCAACATCAATGCGGCAAGGATGCTCATTCATTTCTGTCACATCGTTTTCCAGCGTCGTACCCGGTTTTTTCAGATGCTCACGCGCCTGTGAACGTGAGCGGATTTCCATAGTCATCACAGGTGGTAATCTATTCACGGTCTACCTCGCAGAAATAGTATTCGTGTGATTTAATAAAATCAACCTGATTATAGTATGCTGAATGGAAACAAAAAAACATCACGCAGGTAGGGGATTTTTTCTTTTCAAGGCAGAAAACTATTGGGGTTGAGTGGCGAGAAGTGCAGAATATACTTTACAAATCATTAAGTAAATCAATTGAAGTTGACGTGAAAGGATCAACATGGATATGATCGCGCAAAATCAAGTAGTGATGAACATTTATCGGGAAATCCAGCAGCGTTTTGCTCACATGAAGGATCCCGCGCACGGCTGGGAACACATTGAGCGCGTCTACAACCTGGCGCTGTGGATTGCGGAAAAAGAGGAGGCAGATCCCTTTATTGTAGGAATAGCAGCCCTGTTGCACGATGTTGGACGTCTGGAAAAGCATCCTGAGAGACCTCATGCAGAGGTTTCGGTAGAGATTTCGCGTAGTCTGCTCAGTGTCTATCTTTTAGAAATAGAGCGGGTTGAAGCAATACTCCACGCCGTTGAGGCGCATAGTTATAGTCATGGTATTGAGCCACAGACATTAGAAGCGCGTGTGGTGCGTGATGCCGATCGGCTGGACGGGTTAGGCGCGATCGGTATTCTACGTTGGGCAATCACCGGTGCAGTGAAACGCGGAGCATCCACACGTACCTATCATCCCGAAGATCCTTTCGCGGAACAGCATCAGCTTGATGATCGACAGTATATGCTGGACCATTTTTATACAAAGCTCCTCAAATTAGAGGAGACAATGGTCACAGAGACCGGTCGTATCCTGGCAAGGAGACGTTCCGCGTATATGCGAGGTTATTTACAAGAATTCAAGTCCGAGTTGGAGTTATTGCATCCTTGAGTTCGGCCAATTGACGGGCATGGGTTTGATCGTGTAGTGGCAAAGTATTTACTAGCTGATAAAATTTAAGTTGTCCCCTCCCAGGGTGGCGAAGGGGGCGATCCCAATCGGCGGCGGGAAGTTTACTAAGATATTCAAACATCTCCTCACGTCGTGCTGCCATACCTCCCAGAACTGCATCCAGGGAAACGGGTGGCTCAGATGTTTTTATAGAATGTTGCGCCCCTTCTCCAATGTTGGCGATAAGAGGATTTTCCTCGTTCTGGACTAAATAAATCTGCTCCAACATCGTTCCATCGGTCAGATAAACATGATGAGCGATCTCAATCGCTGACCATTGATCTGGTGAGGGTGAGGTGTTCAGTTCATTGTGCCCGAATTTTGCCAACTGGCTCATCAGCTCGATGCGTGCTGCTGTCATCTTTGGGCGCACCTTTTCAAATGGATTTTCTATTATTCCCATCGTCGGTTTCTTCTCCTCTATCACTAACTTTCCTTTTTTACCATCTGACTATATAAACGTTCTAGTTCCTCCTGATTATTGAAATGCAGGACCAGAGTACCTTTTCCTTTGCCATTGTACTTGAGATCAACTTTGACCGTCAGGGCATCTCGGAACTGTGTTTCCAGGGCATCGATATCGGGTGAGCGGCGAGTCGTACTATCCAGCACAGCTTTTGTTGCTATGTCGGCATTTTCGGCAGCTTTGAGGCGGGCCGCCAGTTCTTCGGTCTGGCGAACATTCAGTCCGAGGGAGATAATTTTGCCCATGGCAGCTACCTGATCCTCTTCACGGGCAATTCCTACCAGTGTACGTGCGTGGCCCTCAGTAAAATTGGGATATTCATGGGGATTAACAAGCGCCTCACGCAATTTCGGGGCCAGTTGAAGCAGGCGCAGGGCGTTTGTAATTGTCGAACGATCTTTGCCCACCTGTCTGGCGATCTGCTCCTGTTTCAGACCAAACTCAGAGATCAAAGCCTGATAGGCCAGGGCCTCCTCGATGGGATTAAGATCTTCGCGCTGAATGTTCTCGATCAAGGCCATTTCTAGCATCTCAAGAGGCGTGACCTCTTTGACGACCACAGGTATCTCGCGCAGTCCCGCCAGACGTGAGGCACGCCAACGTCGCTCACCAGCAATGATCTGGTAGCGAATGATAGTGTCCGTCGGCTGAGGGCGTGGGGAGGTCTTCTCAGTGAGATCAGGTGCATCGTTGAACCAGTTCTCTTGAGAGGATGTAGAGCCTGGAGACCCTTCAGGAAGAGTATCCAGGCGAGTGACGACGAGAGGCTGTAAGAGGCCAAATTCTTTAATAGAAGCACTTAATTCAAGGAGGTTCGGATCATCCTCGCGAAAAATTTTGCGCGGTTGGCGCGGATTCGGGATGATCTGTTCCACTAGCACATGCAATATACTATGGTCATCTACCTGAGAGGTCTGCTGGGACGGAACGACTTCAGAGGCACCAGAGATGAGTGCATCCAGGCCTCTTCCCAAACCGAATTTCGGTTTAGCCACGGGCGATTACCTCCTCGGCCAGTGAGCGATATGAAATTGCGCCTGGCGAACCTGGGTCGTAGTCAAGAATAGATTGGCCGAAGCTTGGAGCCTCGCTCAGACGAACATTACGGTTGATGACGGTCTGGAAAACTTCATTGGGGAAGTGGCCACGCACTTCGCGGACTATTTCGCCAGCGAGCCGGGTACGCGGATCGAACATGGTCAGCAATACGCCGGCAATATAGAGCTTGGGATTTAACTTATTTTTCACCATCTGGATGGTATTTAAGAGATGAGTTAAACCTTCCAAAGCCAGATATTCGCACTGAATAGGAATAATCAGTCCATCGGCAGCTACCAGCGTGTTAACAGTCAACAGGCCAAGTGAGGGAGGACAGTCGATAATAACATAGTCGCAACGCGAGCGGATAGGTTCAATCACCTGGCGCAGGCGGTGTTCGCGTGCCAGAGCTGAAACCAGTTCGACCTCAGCCGCGGCCAGATCTACGGTGCACGGGGCTACAACGAGTTCACGCCTGGGAGATGGGACGAGTACATCAAAGATTGAGATGGTCTCTTCTTCCTGTACAAGCAGATCGTAGATGGTGTGCGCTTTGAGATTTTTGGCCACTCCGATCCCGCTGGTAGCATTAGCCTGAGGGTCCATATCTATGAGCAATACTTTCCGACCGGTTGCCGCAAGGTATGTGGCAAGATTGATAGCGGTAGTTGTTTTGTTGGGTAGGAACCAAGCGCCCTTGTCTGTTTCCAGATCGGGTTTCTTTGAACCCCCCTCCGAACCGGACGTACACGTTTCCGCGTATCCGGCTCTCCAGCCATTCCTAGTTCTCATGTCTTTCCACCACAACTTTTCCGATACCGTGTCCATTGTGCGCTGAGTGGATTGCATTGTGGCATGATTTGCATACCACAAGTGTTTTCTTTCTCAGTGTGTACATGGTCAGTACCCAATTGGGGACGTGTTCGCCGCTTTTGGAGAAGTGTTCTTGCATGTCATTGAGCTTTTTGATGTGATGTACTTCAAAGATATGTCCGTCATCCGATGTATAGCCACAGAGTTCGCACTCTTGCGCCTCGACTCGATCACTCGTCTGAGGTCCAGGGAGGAGTCCCTCTTCTATGATCCTCTGAGCGACTGTTCCCTCGTGGGGCTGGTCTTTCTTTTTGATCGAGTCGTTAAAGTAGGTAAGGGTTGCCAGACCTTCTCTGGTCTGGTACGTGACCCCAAATACTTTTCGTGTGCCGGTTTTCTGTTTGAATTTTACATCGACGCCGTATTTACTCAAGACCCGGGCAATCGAGCATTTTTCCTTGCGGGCGACTGTTTTTAACAGGCTGTAGTAGTGATAGTACCTGTACTTTCCAAGCTTGATATTTACATCTGTTGCCAGGCAATAGTAGTTGTAGAGACCTCGGATCTCGGCATTATATTGCGTGAGGAGGTCCAGCAAAGGAAGATTAATGCGGGCGTTGTGATGGATGGCTTTGCCATTGCTAACGAACGGCTTGAGTTTCTCTTGTATGACATCTCCGGGTACAAGTAACTGGATTGTCTCGTTGGCTACACGCTTTTTTTCTCCCAGAGACTTCTCCGTCAGAACGGTATTTTCTCTGGTTCTGGCTATTTCATAGCCAAGGAAGCGCACTCGTTGGTCGTTCAGATGCGTGATCGCTGTTTTTTCCAGACTCAGTTCAAGCTGTAGCTCTTGCTGAAGGAAATCTTTGATTGCTTCTCTGATCTGTTCTGCCATGTTTTTGCTGCCGAGAATCATTACCAGAAAACTGTCTGCATACCGGATATAGTTGACCTTTACAGAGTTCGGGTCAAATGAATCCTGCGAGGGCATGGTTCTTATCTGTTTGATGATATCGTTGGCTCGTTCAAAATCTCCGTTTTTCCTGGCATGGGAGTGTTCCAGATCGAGGTCCTGGTGGAATGCGTTTCTGCGCCGAAGATAATTCGGCGCAGTTAGTCGATTACAGGTTTGTTCCATGAACACATCGAGTTCATGAAGATAGATATTTGCCAGGATTGGACCGACGATCCCGCCCTGCGGCGTTTCCGTCAAAGAGTTGTGAACTTGCCAAAATTCCATGTATCCCGCTTTGAGAAACCTTTCGATCAGGTGTAAAAAACGTCCATCACTGATTTTTCGAGAGAGAAGTTCCAGGAGCTTGACATGGTTTAGCGTGTCAAAGAACCCTTGAATGGCTCCCTCAATAACCCAATTTGTTCCTTTGCAAGTCGTTTTCAACTGAACCAGCGCGGTGTGACAACTTCTTGCGGTTCGAAAACCATGAGAAGAGTCCTTAAAGAGTGGTTCGTAAATTGCCTGTAACAGGAGTCGCAGGACTTCTTGAACCAATGTATCTTGAAAAGAAGGGTTGTGGAGAGGTCGAAGTGAGTCATTCTTTTTAGGAATGGCTGTACTTCGGACTGGCCGAGGGTAGTACGTTTCCGTTTTGAGTAGAGCAATGATCTCCTCCACCTTGTGAGCGTTGAAGCCATTGATCGTGCTCTGATCTACCCTTTCGATCATATTTCCTTCTTTCGCATAGATAGTGCTGTACGCCAGCAGATAGAAGTCTGGATTGAACAGGTTTCTGTACAGTCGGTCGAACACGTACTCGCTCTTCTGGATCGACTTTTGAGCTAGCATTGACAGGACTACTTCAGCGTTTTGCATTACGCATACCTCCGTGTTCTATCAATAGAATGACCTGCTTCCCTTCGCCATGTAGCAGGCGTTACCTGCCTCGGACTACTACGGAAGCTCCGTAGCCATATCAGGTTTTCAGAGTCTCTACTCATAGCCCTTGTGGGCTTCCTGACGTAGGCTATCCCCGTTTAGCTTCTTTTTGTACATGTATAAGTGGTTTAGGCTCCCGTTCGCTTCTTTAACGCATCGCTGATGCGCTGAGAGGCTGTTAGTGAGTACAGGCGTCGTAGGAAATAACTCCTGTAAACTGCCTCTGTGTACGTATCAATCAGTATTCGTACACCCCGGCGGGTTAGGGCCAAGGAGCTGGGTTTAAAGCAGTGTAGCTTTGGCCATGCCACTTTCTGGTCTGGCATCACGATCTGTAGGCTGACTTTCCAAATCTGACGCGTTCCCGGCGTGCTATGTTCCCTTTTGACGTTTCCATCTCAGGTTAGCCAGTTGACCATACGGGTTCTCACTACCCGTAACTTCTTCCGAAGCATTACAAAAAGCACCTTACGGGCGCACACCCACGCCCCCTTTCTGATTAATAATAGCGTATACTTTTGACACAGGCCGCTTCCATACCTTTCATCTGGCTGTACCTTCTTGGAAGGTCAGGCCAGGCTATGAGATTGCGCAGTAGAGAGTTGAACAACGAAACGCGATTTATGATTGACCCTGTCGTTGCGTTTTGTATGGACATTGTAACAAATGCATAATAGAGAAGCAACTATGATGGATCAGCAGAATGAAAAGACGCGTCCTCGCGCCACTCTGCTTCACTGGCTGAGGCGTAGTGAAGATGATTTCAAAATCACCAGTTTGGGTGAGTATCTCCTGCCATTTTTTCTAGCTGCACTTGAGGCTTGTTGGCTGAATGGTTTGCTGCTAGGGGTGGCAAGTGTTGCTCTGTTTGGTTCTAGTTCGGAGCTATTGCCTTTCTGGGCTCCATTGTTTTTGTTGTGTATCTCAATCCTGTTATTCAGACGATCCTCCCAGGTCAAGGATACTCCACAGGCTCAGGGTGTTTCTGAGGGAGCATCACCTGGCTTCCAGACTTTTTCGGGTCTGGGTCCCTTATTTACGCTGGTTGGATTTTTTACTGTTGTCCTTCTCTGGCTGGATCTCTATGCCGCTAACTATTTTCTCTTCGATCCCCGCTGGTTGGTGGCCGCTGCCAGAGATGTCTTTGCGCTCAATACGCGCTTTTATCAGCTATTGGTGATTGCATCTCTCTCCGTCTATCTTTGCTGGCGAGGTATGAAACTGGCCCAGTTGCGCGTGGAGTCGGATCATGTGCTTCGCCAGTTCTGGACTGGTCTCTGTGTGTTCTTGTTAGTCATTCTTTTGCGAGGTGGTCAGGCAGGGACGGCCAACACTTTCAATGACACGCTCTTATTATTGCTGTTGCCGATTTTTCTCTATCTTGCACTTGCCGCTCATGCTCTGGCCCGGTTGACTTTTGTCAGACGCGATCATTCCTTTGGTCTGGAGAGTAGTATTGTGGTTCAGGAGCGAGCGGTGTTGAGTGTAGTCAGCGTTGTGGGTCTGCTATTGCTAATCACGACGTTTGTGAGTGCGGCCTTCTTCCGTCCGACATTTTTCGATGCTTTGCAACCGCTTTGGCAGGGCGTTGGGATTGTGTATGATTGGCTTTTAAGGGGGTTTGGCGTCGTAGCATTAGTGATTATTACGCCATTCTACTGGTTATTGCAATGGTGGTTCTCGCGTTTCCCTCCGCATTGGCCTGCTATAACTCCTATAAATTCACAGCTATCTTCGACCCGGACGCCGCCACCCTTCGCTTCTACCTCGCCTGGTGTGGTCGTCACGGCCAATGTGCTTCTGTTTCTCGTGATCTTTTTACTGCTGTTCTTTGTGTTGCGGCGTATTTTACGTGGGCGTAAGATTGTAAGGATTAGTTTGAAGCGCCGCACCAGTGATCTGCACGAGAGTGTCTGGTCCTGGACTCTCTTTTTGGCACAGCTTCGTGTATTCTGGGAAGCCTTCTTGCGCTTTCTTTTACGTAGAAAAACGTCAGATAATGGCGAGAAGAGAGTAGAGGGGGTAGAGGTAACTGGTGCTCCGGCGGTACGTACTGTACGCGAGATATATCGTGTTTTTCTTAAAAGAGCCGAACGCGCCGGGCATAGGCGCAAGAGGGATGAGACTGCATATGAGTTTCAGCAACGTCTGATTCCCCAGGTTCCTCAGATTGAGCCTCAAATCAATCAACTCACTGAGTCTTATACTCGGGTTCGTTATGGAGAAAGCCAACCTGACGAGGTAGAGCTTGCCAGCGTTCGTCAGGTCTGGCAGGAGCTTGAGCACAAGTGGGATGAGGGGTAAATGGATGAGTTATTTCTATTTTTGCAAAAGCAGGAGAAAAGGCTTTCGGCCTGCATAGCAGGCCGCCGCACCCCTCTTTTTTAGAAGAAGTAAGGCTGTTTGGCGATGCATTCGCACCGCCAAACAGCCTCACTTCTTCTTTTTTATAAGTCATTCCTGCCCTTTTTTCTAAAAAGGGCAAACTCATCCTTCTCTCCTTTCTTTGGGGGGAGCGGCTTGACAAGCCGCAGAAAAGTGAGGGATAACTCACATCATGTCAAATGGAGTTTGACAGAGCGGTAGCGGAAACTATTCGTGGACAGGGGGAAGGCTTCCGCGAACCACCCGATACTGGTGAGCTTTTTCCAGGATCTCAGGGGGGAAGCCAGCAAAATCAGTGGTGGTCATCAGAACTTGTTGATGGGAGAGTACCTGACGGAGCAGATACGCGCGTCGTTGCAGGTCGAGTTCGCTGAAAACGTCGTCGAGGAGGAGGATGGGTTCTTCGCCTGTGACGCGGTGCATATAGGCGAGTTCGGCCAGCTTGGAGGAGAGTGCGACCGTGCGTTGTTGACCGCGAGAGCCGAAGGAGAGCATATTGACGCCGTTGACCAGAAATTCAAGGTCATCGCGGTGAGGTCCCAGTGAGCAGACTCCCTGATGGATCTCACGCCTACGAGCTTCTTGCAACTGTGTACGATACTTTTCCAGCGCTTCGACGGGATTCCAGTCTGGTTCCATATGAAACGAGGGGCGGTAGATAATTTGTAGCTGCTCGCTGCCACCACTGAGGCGGTTTTGCAGTTCACCGACCTGTTCATTCAGAGCATCTACCATATTCTTGCGCTCATGCATAAGGACATTGGCGAGTTCGGTGAGTTTCTCGTCCAGATAGTCCAGCATACGTGGGTCTTCCTGATTTTCACGAATGCGTTTGAGCAGAGCCGAGCGTTGTGTCACAATTTGACGGTACTTCAGGAGTCCCTGGCAATAGTTTGGGCGCATCTGGCAAAGGCTGCGGTCCAGGAAGCGGCGGCGTTCCTCGGGGGGACCATCGACCAGGCTCAGGTCGCTGGGTGCGAAGAGTACAATGGTTACCAGTCCGAACAGGTCGAGGGACTTTTTAGCGACTCCGTTGACTTTGATGCGTTTGCGCGGGCGTTCATTTGTACTAGATGTTGCAGGGATTGGGCTGGTCTGGCCAGCAGTGGAATCAAAGATAACGATCTCGATAGAGATGGAACCGCTCTCACGCACCGCCGTTGAGCGCAGACGGGTCAGGTGGTCGGTCGAGTCCCAATTCATTACCTCACGATCTGACGTTGTGTGAAAAGAATGCGCAGTTGTCAGCATTGTGATAGCTTCAAGCAGATTGGTTTTGCCCTGAGCGTTGTCGCCATAGAAGAGAAATAGGCCAGGTCCCAGAGCAATTTCCTGTTGCTTAAAGTTGCGAAAGTCTGTCAGTGAGAGGTCAGAGAGGTACATGCACCCTTCCATTACAGTTTTCTAAAAGGGGTTAGA
>DAOTTL010000066.1:0-22975 GCA_034438135.1 Ktedonobacteraceae bacterium
AGGCGAAGAGATAAAAGCTTTAAAGGGAGCGAGATCGCTTTTATAAATATCCGCACGTGAACTCTGTACGATCGGCAGCGTTGTGTGAGCATCGGGGGAGGCACCTCCAAGGCCGGGAAAGTGTTTGATACAGGCAATAGTGCCGTTGCCCTGCATCGCTTTTAAGTATGTTCCGGCAAATTTAATTACCTGATCGGCAGTATTTCCAAATGTACGTGTAACCATATCGTAACCGTTTACCTGGTTTACATCTACATCGGGAGCCAGATCCTCGTTGATACCCAGGGCCTTCAGATCATTGGAGGTTTTCAGTCCCTGCTGCTGAGCAACCGTGAGGCTTCCACTCTCCTCGATCTGCGTTGCTGACATACGTAGACCATAAATATTGTTTAGGCGGTGTACATAGGGACCACCTTCTTCGTCGGTCGAAATAATGAGTGGAAGGTTAGCACGGGCCTGCATCCTCGCAATATCGCCTTTTGTCTGAGCTGCACTGGTCATTTGAAATTCGTACATAATGACACCACCTACGTGGAGCGTGTGGACCATATAGTCAATATCACTGGAGTAGCTGGGTTGATTATACTCTACCATAATAAGCTGGCCGATTTTATCGTCCAGGCTCATATGTGAGACATACAAGCTGGCCAGTGCTTTATATTTCATATGTCCTTGCAGGTGCATAATCGCGTTAACCTGGTCAGAGGAGAGAGGCATCTGAGCATAGGCTCCGCCACCGGGATAGTTGAATGGCTTAGGAGTGCTGGAAGAAGAGGCACTACTGCTGAGTAAATGTTGTCCCAGCAGACCTCCGATGACCACCATGATCGCGAGCATTGCCAGAATGGCGAGCAGTGGTCCGCGTTTTCTGCGCCCGGACCTGGAAACTGGCTGAGATAGGAGTGGTTCTTTTGTCTCAGTTAAAGGTACTACAAAATCTGATGCTGACTGTCTCTCAGGAAGAGAGGCCAGACTGTGTGAGGAAGCATCGTACCCCTGACTACTGCCATCTGTTTTCTGCCAGACTGGCATGTTTTGCTCGCCCCCAGGGGCAACGGACGGTCGTGGAGGTATAGAAAAGGATTTAGATGTTTTAGAAGCAGAAGATATCGGCTGCTGAGAAATAGACATGAGCACTCCTGGAAACGACTACTATGTATTTAGTATAAACACGTCCGAAAAGAGAAAAATTTTCCACAGAGTAGGAACGATTAGTCAGAATATTTCGCTTCAACCCCGGTACCGTAGTGCGACCTGATCTCTGCGTTGGTGACTGATTGAGAGGGTGTACTTAATTTTGAGGGGCAGAGGTTGAATCCCCATCAATCCTCTCTCTGTTTTGTAACGTATCAAAAGGCATATTTGTTGCGTCGGAAGGACTAAGAGGTTGATAAACAAGAGGCCTATCTTCAGGCGTACGGCGAAATTGGAGTGCAGATGGGGGACGACGTGGTTTGGGAGCAACAAACTGAGTGTCTTCGAAATCGGCCAGTACATTCTCAGTGTGCTGTGATTTTGGTAGAACCAGTCTATCATCCTCAAAATCGGCCGTAAAGTCTTCAGACTGAGCCATAGTGAATTGAGAGGGACCCGAAGAGACCGGCAGAGGAGTATTGGGGAGATGTGGATGCTCTATCTGTGTGGGTACTGTAGGGCGAACACGATTACTTGTATGCATATTGGGAACAGCCGAGGCTCGCAGGAGGGCTGCGTCAAACACTACTTTAATTGCCCGGCTCCCTTTTTTGTTCATAGCTGTCTGGAGGGCCTCCCGGAAATTGTTCAGAGCAAAGCGGTGAGTAATCAACTTCTCCGGCTGTATTATTCCCTTGATAATCATGTCAGTTGCAATCTCAAAAGTTGAGCGCTGCTGACTACTGCCAAGCGGCCATGTTTCCATGCCATGGGCCATCGTGCCGAGCAGGTTTACCTCCTGGAACCATACTGGTGAGAGATCGATTGTCATCAGATGCAAGTTTACTCCGGAAATTACAATCGTTCCGCCCGCTCGTGTCCAGCGCAGACTATTGTTCACGGTCGATTTATTTCCTACGGTGTCATAGATTACATCATAGCCACCAAGGAGCATTTTATTGTTCAGTGCTCCGGTATAGAGCTTTGCCCCGGTGGTACGTCTGATAGTTTCATAGCTATCGCGACCGTAGACAATCGTTGTCGCTCCCATACGCGTAGCCTGCTCTACCTGAAAGGTATGGCGGGCCATGACGCTAATCTCGGCCTTGGGAGAGAGTGAGCGAACGACTTGTAGCGTCAAAAGACCGATTGTGCCTGCGCCAATAATCAGTACTTTATCCCCAGCCTGGGGCAAATGGCGCAGGACCGTATGAAGTGCCACTGCCGTGGGTTCCAACAACACCGCCTGCTCATCGTTCATTTCTGCTGGAATGCGGAACAACTGTTGCTCTGGCAGCAACATCTCCTCGCTCCAACCGCCGCCAATAGGATGAGGTGTGGGGAGATTTATATTTTCACACAGATTATAGTCGCCCCGCAGGCACAAGCTGCAAGGAGGATTTATCCCTTCGCTCAAGCAGTTAGGTGAACTTCTCAGCACCACCCGGTCTCCTACCTGTAGCTCCTGCGTATTCTCGCCGACCTCGATAATCTCTCCAACGACCTCATGGCCAGGATAGCTATGCTCATGTGCTGGCAGTGCCGCTGGTGCAATGCGCAGATCGCCATCGGTAAAAACCAGGTGCAGATCGCTACCACAAATGCCAGAAAGAATGTTACGCACACGGACCCAATTGCTGCTAATCAACTGAGGTCGTGGCTCATTTCTAACCTGGAGCGGAGCCAGGGAAGAGAAATAGGCTCCACGCCAGAAGCGCCCCAGGATTTGGGTCGGGAGAACTCGTTGGATACTGAGTTCCAAGGTCGAAATCCACATGACTAAGTTTCTCCTCTGAGTTACTTTCCCTGGTCCTCCAGACCATTATTTCAGACTATCATTTCTGCCAGGAATACTATATCATTCTGATCGATTCTGGTCAATTAGATTACCCGTATGTCTTTGAAAAGTCCTGTCTTGTTTTCTCTATCCACTAATTCAGGGAATGTGAGTCATTCTTGATTTTTCAGCGGCTTGCAAATCCGCCCTCTCCCAAAAGAACGGAAGAAATGAGGTTGTTTTGGAGGGAGGAGAAATGATTCATTTTACAAAAGCAGAAATGAGGGAGTGGGACGGCGGTTGCGGCTCTAAAGAGGTCACTCCGAGCAGAGGAAAGAGAGAGTGAAAATGGTCTCCTCGTTGGGGTGGCTACTGGCCGTAAGGGTCCCGCTATAGGCCTGTACAATTGCCATCGCGATTGGCAGGCCCAGACCTGTGCCTGGAATGGGAGAGCGGTTAGCATTATGCGCATTTGCGCCTCGATAAAAGCGGTCAAAAATATGTGGGAGATCGGCTGGTGGGATCCCTACGCCATGATCTACGATTTGCAGAAGGGCATGCTGTTCTTTCTTATCCAATCGCAGCAGAATAAGCTTATCCTTTTCTGTACATCCGTACTTTACCGCGTTATCCAGTAACTCTAGAAGGAGTTGTCTGAGTGGTTCGCGGCTGGCCTGAGTCTTTAGTCGTTCCTGAGTCGCCAGTTCCAAAGCAAGCTTGTAAGAATCAGGAGCATTTTTTCTTGCCTCCTGAAGAGTTTCCACAGCAAGATCAACGAGATCAACACCAGTGGGTACGGGGAAGTGGCCCTCATCAAATCGTGCAAGGGTAAGCAGATCATTTACCAGCTCAGTCATGCGTTCGGCTTCAGTTTTCATCAAGCTCAAAATGTGTTGAGCCGTTTTCGGATCGTCTTTAGCGCCGCGAATCAAAACTTCAGTAAATCCACGTAATGAAGTAATGGGAGTTCGCAGTTCATGTGAAGCGTCCGAAACAAATCGACGTGATCTCCGTTCTGAATCTTGTTGCGCGGCGAACATATGCTCAATCTGGTCTGCCATCTGGTTAAAGCTTATGGCAAGCGTGCTAATCTCATCGCGACCGGGAAGTGTCGGCACACGTTGTTGAAGATCTCCCTGCGCCAGGGCCAGTGTTGCATTGGTGACCTGTTTGAGTGGACTGAACATCACTCCAGTGAAAAAGGAAATTATTAACGCGCCCGTCACAACCATAATGAGCGCGGTAGTGACCAGCATTAACAGAATCATACGGAGTGTGCTTTGCTCTTTCTCATAAGAAGTAAGGACAACCATATAGCTGGGCAGATTATTTGTGGTCATACAGTTCGAGGGAGCGTTCAAAGCGAAAAGGACCCCATCGCTACCGCTTGAGCCATGAATATTGCTGTGAAACGTTCTTATTCCACCAGTCACAGAGGGTCCAAAAGTGCTCGAATTACCAAAAGTGCTTGCTTTAAGATAGGGAAAAGGCTGATTGAGGAAGCTCTTGTGGCTACTGACAATAACCTGACCGTTTCGATCCAACAGATAGATGTCATCAATATCGTTGCTCGCGTTCTGTGCGGTAAATGTCGCCAGTGATTCTGGGGGGTTGGTATCACAGGCCTGTTGTATTAAGAGCGCACGCAATCCCTGAGCCTGTTGTGGAAAGAGGCTTTGCGCATTTTGGAGTAGAAGTGTACTGGTCGAGCGATAGAGGAAAATGCTGAGCAAAATGACAAAAATGCTGAATAAGGCGCTGTACACAAATGCCAGCCGCCAGCGTAAACTGAGTAGTGGGCTATACCAGGGAGCTTGTTCTATGCCTGACACCCCATTTAACCTTTCAGAACATATCCTACACCGCGTACCGTTTGGATCAGACGTGGCGCACTAGGAGAGTCTTCAATTTTCTCTCGTAAGTATCTCACGTATACCTCGATGATATTCGTTTCACCGAGGAAATCATATCCCCAGACCCGGTTAAGGATAGTCTGTCGATCTAAGACCTGGCGTGGATGGCTCATAAAGAGGAGCAAGAGATTGTACTCGGTTGCCGTTAGCTCAATCTGGCGTCCTCCACGAGTGACCTCGCGAGTGCCTGGATTGAGTTGGAGATCTCCAAATTGCACTATCTGCCCATAGGACAGATCGTTTTCGTCTCCTCGTCCACGGCTCTGGCGGCGCAGAATTGCACGAATACGGGCGACCAGTTCCTCAAAACTAAAAGGTTTTGTTAGATAATCATCGGCACCTGTGTCCAGACCGGCGATGCGGTCGCGCACATCGTCTTTAGCCGTGAGCATCAGAATAGGAATATCCTGAGTTGTCGGATTGGCTCGTAAGCGTTGACAAACCTCAAGTCCATCAATGCCTGGCAGCATTACATCCAAAATGATCAAATCGGGATTAATTCTTTGGGCTGCGGCCAGGCCTTGCAGTCCGTCTAACTCTGACTTGACCAGAAAACCTTCATACTTCAAACCTAATTTAATAAACTCAATAATGTTCTCCTGGTCATCGATGACCAGCACCGTCATGGAGGGTTGGTTTTCCTGACTCTTGGCGATGTTCTGCTCCTGCATAAGTGGCTCCCCTTCTGGCTAATCTAGGAGTTATTATAGATAGGTGTAGAAGCAACTGCAAGTGACTCTTAAAAGTTGCATGGATTTTTCAATGCTACATTGAGTAAACCCTGAAGAAAGTTCAGGGCCATTTCATTCTTCGAAAGCCTTTGGCTTTCGGCCCCACCCCTGAGTGTAGGAGGAGTTGGAAGGGCGGTGCCACCGCCCTTCCAACTCCTCCTTTTTTGACCTGGGGAGGGGTTCCTCACGAGAATGAAATAATCCTGAAGAAAGTTTTTAGCGACTTGTCAGAACTCTTTTCTTGTTCTATCATATGATGTGATCGAAACTGAAACAATAGAATGTGATCTGGTGAATACGTAGCCAGTGACATACAGGGCAGAAGGATGGGCAAGAGAGCACCATGACGACGCTCGTAAAGCAGCCACCAAAGAGAACTCGACCAAAAAGCAGTGGACAGAAGCGTTACACTCCTCCGACTCCATGGGGGACACGTTTCAAGCAGCGCGTGGTCTACTGGCTTCGCCATCCGCTCAACGCCAGTTGGGGCTGGCTTAGCTCGGTTCGCACCGCCATTATTTTGATTGCAGCCATCACAGGTATCTGCCTTTTGGGCATCTATTTTCCACAGGCACCCGGCGAAGTTCTCAGCGACCCTACTACCTATGCAAACTGGGTCCAATTGAACGAACTGCCCAAATATGGCTCACTTACTTCCATCTTCGACTGGATGCATTTTTTCACCATTTTCTCCAGCTGGTACTTCATGTTGCTCCTGGTCATACTCTCTTTGAGTATCGTCGTTTGTACTCTTAATCGTGCGCCGGTCATCTGGCAGAACTTCCGCCATCCTATCTTACGGCGTAGCGATAAATTTTACGAGAATGCCCTGGAGCGTAGCACCTTTGAGGTTGACAACGCCGTGGTGTGGACCACCAGGGCGTTGCGCAAGCGGGGCTATAGAGTTCGCAATGCAACTGAGCCAGGCAAGATAAATAAAGAGCAGAATGAGGGCGGAGAGCAGCCAGAAGTAACCTATATGTATGCCAGTAGAAATGCCTGGGCTACGCTTGCAACCTTCGTCTTTCACGCAGCCCTGGTCACCCTGCTTCTGGCAGGGGCATTTTCCCAGTGGCGCGGCTTCGCACCTGACAGTCCGGCGCGGCGCATCCTTCCCGCGCCACTGATTGGTCTCACTGATAATCTGGCTGGTTTTACCTTTGACCAGGCTCTGCCCACCGGCACCAGTGCCATGGTCTATCCGCGCGGCATACCCCACAACATTAGCTTTCGTGTCAACTCCTTTCATGCCACATTTGATCCCAAAACAAACCTTGCCACCGACTATGTGACCAACTTAAGCGTGTACCAGGATGGATTGCTCGTTGCCCAGAGCGATCATCTACGGGTCAACGATCCATTAGCATATAACGGCGTCGTTTTTCACCAATCCTCGCTTATCGCAGCAGTAAACGTAACCATCTCGGACGCGAATGGCTGTCTTGTTTGCAATCAAGCCATTGTTCTGGACCAGACCCAGAGTACGAGTAACTTGCAGGTGGACTTTGCTAAGGGCATTCCCATCTCAGGCACCGATCAGACGCTTGGAGTCTTCTTTATTCATGTCCCGAAATTACAGATAGCTCAGCTGAAACAACCACCTTTGCTCTTGTTAACGATTGGCGAGGCCAATGCAAGCATCCAGCAAGGTGACGCTCTGCGTCTCCAGGCGGGCCATTCTGGTAATTTCGCCCACGAAGATTGGAAAGTAACCCTGAATAGCGCCAGCGAGGCCACCGTGCTCCTGGTTACCAAAGATACTGGTACAGCTCTGATCTGGCCTACCGCTTTGCTTTTAATCCTCAGTCTCTGTATCAGCTTCTATTTTCCTCAGAGACGCATCTGGATAAAAATAGTGCAGCAGCGTGTTCAGCTTGCCGCACTACGTGAGCATTTTGTGAACATTCGCATAGATTTACTCTCCCTGGAAAAAGCCAGCAAAGCTTCCTCGGACTCCCCTTGAACTATATTGACAGGGTGCGCGTAACTGATATATGCTTGGTAGAGAGAGTATCCTGTGGCTTTTTGCGTGTAGAAGCATCACGCACAGTTGTGAGGAGTGAGAAATAGAGAATTTCATTGTGCCTGCGTAGAGTATGGCAGCGATCCTCTCAGAGGAAAGGCGCTCAACGATGAAACTAACCATGAAAGGCGACTATGGCCTGCGAGCTATGCTCGATCTGACTATGTACTACGGGCAGGGGCCGATCGAAAGTGCAGATATTGCTAACCGGCAGTATGTGCCAGTTCAATACCTCGACCAGATTTTAATGGTCTTGCGTAAAGAAGGGTTAGTCAAAAGCGTGCGGGGTCCCAAGGGAGGTCATATGCTGGCGCGGCCACCCTCAGAGATTACCATGGCACATGTTATGCAGGCCCTGGAGGGATATGTCCCGCCGATGGAATGTCTGCCTAATCCAGATTTCTGTAAACTCTCCCCAGGATGTGCCCTGCGGGGTGTCTGGCAACAGATCGACGAGATGACTCAGCGTATTCTCAACTCAACGACAATCGAGGAGCTAGCTCAACATCATCACATTGGTGATAGCGAGACAATGTATTATATCTAGTGTCATAGACATGGCTGTAAATTGTAAGGACAATTTTGTAGAGCTTTTTGGGGGTAGCTAGTGGTTGTTGATTGGCGGAAGCCTTCTGCTGGTAATAGGTTGATTGCCATCGTTGAAGATGATGCACAGTTAATCAATCTGTTCCGCGATCTGTTTGAGCGCGATGGACGCTGGCGACTACAATTTTTTTGCGATGGGCAGGATGCCAAAGATCATCTCCCAGAGCTGGGTGCACACCTGATTCTGCTGGATGTTGGCTTACCAAATCTCGATGGCGTATCCTTGTATAAGATTTTACGTGGACACAGTAATACAAGAAATACACCCATCATTGTCATCACTGGCAGCTATGACTGGGAACTGCAACGTATGGGTTTGCAGACGGGTCTATTGCTGCGAAAGCCTTTTCGCATCCAGGAGTTACTTTTCCTGATTCAGGCTGTGCTGGGTGACGAAAGTCCTGTCTCCCTGTAGCTGCCCGTTTAGAGCTCGCAGTGGACTGATCGATCTTTGCTTGTCACAGGCAAAAGAGTGAATTCAGGTGAATATATGGTCTCTTGGGTAAAGGATGTGACCAGGCTGATTGGCAATACTCCACTGGTGGAACTCAAACGTTTGACAGCGAACGCTCCAGTGAATCTCCTCGCCAAGCTGGAGATGTTCAGTCCGGGTGGTAGTGGTAAGGATCGGGCTGCTTATCAAATGGTTTGCGAAGCTGAATCACAGGGTCTCTTACGTCCGGGTGGGACCATCACTGAACCAACGAGTGGCAATATGGGTATTTCTCTGGCCTGGCTTGCCGCCGCTCGTGGCTATCGATGCATTCTGACAATGCCTGATACCATTAACCTGGAACGTCGGTTGCTCCTGCGTCGATTTGGTGCCGAGGTGATTTTAACTCCTGGCAATCAGGGTATGCGTGGTGCGATAAATAAGGTTATTGAACTGCGAACAACGCTCCCCAATACCTGGTATCCGCAACAATTTTACAATCAGGCCAGTCCACGGGTCCATCGGGAGGAAACTGCGGCAGAGATATGGGCTGAAACCGGAGGACTGGTAGATATCGTTGTGATTGGTGTTGGCACGGGCAGTACCCTGACCGGGGTGGCTGAGGGGCTGCGTCAGCACAAGCCCTCTGTTCAAGTCGTAGCTGTTGAGCCAGCCTCCTGCGCTCTTCTCTCTGGTGGTCGTCCTGGTCCACATCGTATTGAAGGACTGGGACCAGGCTTTTTGCCCGATACTCTGCGTGTTGATCTAATCGATCGTGTTATCCCGGTGAGTGATCAGGATGCGGTTAGTACAGCCATACAGATCTTGAAAGAGGAAGGCCTCTCTGTTGGTATTAGTAGTGGTGCTGTCGCCTGGGCAGCTTTGCAGGAAGCACACAAAGAGCAGAATCGTGGCAAAGTCATTGTGACCATTTTTCCTAGTGCTGCTGAGCGCTATCTACAATCTATACTCTTTGAAGATCTGCGCCATGAAGCGCGTACGCCGGTGGAAAAGGTGTAACTCTCGGATGATCTTTATCGTTCTAAAGGTAAGACATAAGAACAGACAATCGAGAGCAGGTTTATGGCACAATCAGTAGAAAGTATCATCCGCTTTTCTCTAGCGCGTCACTCTTACTGGCGTATACGTCTCAAAGCCTGGTGCATATTAGGGGCTTATGTGCTCTGTGCATTTCTTGGCGCTAGTGGTGGCCTCTGGCTCTGGCCAACCTATCCTCATAACTTTACAATTTATCTTAAATGGCAGGATGCTCTGGTGTGGGGTTGCTGGTGTCTGACTGTGGTTTCGCTCATTGGTTGTACGCTGGTGGCACGTTTTCTCTACGCGCTGCGCCAGGGACATCGACATAGTATGCTTCTTCTCCGGGCGGGAAATATACTAACTGTCCGCGATCTCTCTGCGGAGAATCTGGTCAGTATTTTCTGGGCAGTGGCTACGACCTTTGCTTGCTTTTGTGTGATGATGCTGGGTTTGCTGCCTGCGGCTCTCATTGGTTGGACCACGCACCTATCGAGTCCAACGCTGGTTTTTTTCTTAACGTTAATTGCGGTTCTGCTGAGTCTGGCTGGACTTGTTCTGGCGATCCCCTTTGGAGTGTGCTTCGTCGTCGGCATGGTCTGTTGGGTTTCATTTTGCCGCCATATGGGTGCCTCCCAGACCTATACGCTCGGTGCGCAAACCACCTTACGGATTGATGACTGCGTACTGGCTATTATGCATTCTGATAAACCTGAGACACTCTTTGATCTGCAATTGCTTACTCCCGAGGATCGGCACCGTTTGCTGACGCTCTTGCGTCAGCGTTGGCAGGAGGCGGAGCATACCTGGAATCCTACTCTGGGCGAGGAGATTGAGGCCCTGCTCAGTGAGGCAAATAGTTCAGCTGCCCTTTCATTATAAAATAAAGTGCAGTTGCAAAGCTATGGCAGGCCACCCCACCCCATTTTCTTAAGAAGAAGGCGGGGCGCGTACCTCGCCAACCAGCCTCGCTTCTTCTTTTGTCGGGGGGAGGAGCAGCCGCCAGCAAGAGCGTTTGCTCATTTTGCCAGAATGAGGGATGACTCATATCTTCTCTGGGGGAGGGATCTGGCCACTGCTGAAGAGCGACTTTTCAAAAGTCGCGAAAATTCTGAGAAAAAGGGTTGACATTGGAGCCATTGGGCAGTATAATACATCCTGTCGAGTTATCTATACCGTCATGCTTAATGCAAGGGTTTGGTCATACCCTTAAAGAGAGCGAATACGTAGACAAAACCCAGATAAGCAATACATTACTCCCCTTCCCTATCACAAGGTTACGTCATGCATCGCGCAGAGTAGTTCACTTTGAAGCGAACGCATGTGATGCTGTACTCAGAACTGAGCAGAGAGATCTACCCGAAGCGGCGACAATCAGAAAGATGTAAGGCGTATCATTCTTAATGGAATGGGAAGAAATGGGAAAAGCAGGCTTCATTATTCCAGGCGTTGTTTTTTTCTATACGCAACAGTGGGGATGTGCATGTGGGAGAACTGAGCGCAATCAATCAAACTGTGTAGGGAGTAGGAGTAACCGCATGCGAAAGCAATGTGCGGTTACTTTTCTTGTCATGAACCGTTTTTCAACACAGGCATAATAAGCATTTATCTGTGTTTTATTCTTGTTATTCTGGCTAAAGGCGTGGATTCTTGAGAACCCACCTGGGTGAAAGGGAGCCACGTCCGTCTTGGTTTCCTCTGTGGGCGACTAGGTGAGAGGAGAAAATGTACCTATGGCAGTAACCAGCAGAGCTGTAGCATTTCCTGAGCGCGTTTCCTTTGCGCGTATCCCGGATATACGGCCAATGCCGGGGCTCATTCAAATTCAGTTAGATTCTTTCGAGTGGTTTAAGCAAGAAGGTCTGCGTGAGCTTTTTGAAGAGATCTCGCCGATCGAGGACTTTACTGGAAAAAATCTCAAACTGGAATTTATCGTACCATCAGAACCGTTCGGAAAACCCAAGTATGGTGAGGAAGAGTGCCGCGATCGTGATACCACTTACGCCGCTCCACTCACCGTCAAAGCGCGTTTGACGAACAAAGAGACGGGTGAAATCATCGAGAAGGATATCTTCATGGGTGATTTTCCTCTGATGACAAAAGAAGGTACGTTTATTATAAATGGTGCCGAGCGTGTTGTCGTGAGCCAGCTGGTGCGTTCTCCCGGCGTCTACTTTACCGCCGATGAGGATGCCGCCACAGGCCGCAAACTGTTCGCGGCCAAACTGATTCCTGGACGTGGTGCCTGGTTGGAATTTGAAACCAGTAACAAAAACCTGCTAACTGTAAAGATTGATCGCAAACGCAAACTACCAGTCACTACTCTCCTCCGCGCTATCGGGAGCCTGGCGAAGGAGCAATGGTACGGTGAGCAGCTCGATCTTTCCAGCGATCAGGGCATTCTGGATGCTTTTCGCGAAGTGGATAACGATACCAATGTGCGCTACATTCAGGCCACGCTGGATCGCGATCCTGTGAAGCGAGAAGATGAGGCGCTGCTCGAACTCTATAAGAAGATGCGCCCCGGCGACCCTGCCACTATTGATAACGCTCGTTCGCTAGTGAAAAATATGTTCTTTAATCCCCGGCGCTATGATCTGGGTAGCGTGGGTCGTTATAAGCTCAATCGAAAAATGGATCTTTCAGTTCCTCAGAGTCAGCGCATCTTGACTCAGGATGATCTGGTCAATATCATCCGTCGTCTGGTTGCACTCGACAACGGCCATGGACGCAAGGACGATATCGACCATCTGGGCAATCGCCGTGTGCGTTGTGTGGGTGAGCTGATCCAGACTCAGTTCCGTGTAGGTTTGCTGCGTATGGAGCGTGTCGTCAAAGAGCGTATGAGCATTCAGGAACCGGGTCAGGCGACGCCAAACGCGCTCATCAATATTCGACCGGTCGTCGCCGCCATGAAAGAGTTTTTCGGAGGCAGTCAGCTCTCCCAGTTTATGGACCAGACAAATGCGCTGGCAGAGATTGGACATAAGCGTCGTCTCTCCGCTCTTGGTCCTGGCGGTCTCTCCCGTGAGCGGGCAGGATTTGACGTACGTGACGTTCATCCATCTCACTACGGTCGTATCTGTCCTATCGAGACCCCTGAGGGTCCAAACATTGGTCTGATCGGTAACCTGGCGACCTATGGTCAGGTCAATCCGTATGGTTTTGTTGAAACACCTTACCGCAGAGTCTATAAACGCCTCAAGGCCAGTGATCCCACTCTGCTGGGACGCGAACTGCGCGGCATCTATGGGCGTGAGTGGGAAGATATTAAGCTCCCCGAGGGTCAGGTGATTTTCACCGCTCGTGATCGTGTTCGTATCGATCAGAAGCTGCTCACAAAGCTCCAGCAAGCGCTTGGCGAGACAGAGGTGCGCATTCGACCATTTGTGACCAATGAGGTTGATTATCGCACTGCTGATGATGAAGAGAACTTCTGGATCGCGCAGGCAAACGCAAAACTGGATGAAAATAATGAGTTTACAGAAGAGCGAGTGCTTTCGCGCTACCAGGGCGAGTTTGTCATGGGAACCACGGACAGCATGGACTATATGGACATTTCGCCCAAGCAGATGGTCAGTGTTGCTACCGCTCTGATTCCCTTCCTTGAACATGACGACGTGAACCGTGCTCTGATGGGCGCGAACATGCAGCGTCAGGCAGTACCGCTACTACGGCCCCAATCGCCGATCTGCGGCACTGGTGTCGAGCGTCAGGTCGCGATTGATTCTGGTCAGGTTCTGGTCAGTCGATCGAATGGTGAGGTTGTCGGTTCTACCGCGCGTCAGATTCAGATTGTTGACGAAGAGGGAGAGGTACACTCCTATCGTCTGCGCAAATTTGTGCGCTCTAACGCGGGCACCTGCATCAATCAGCGTCCGATCGTGCGCAAGGGCGACTATGTCACCGCCGGTCAGGTAATCGCCGATAGCTCTTCGACTGAATTGGGCGAACTCGCTTTGGGTCAAAACATACTGGTGGCCTTTATGAGTTGGGAGGGCGGCAACTACGAAGATGCCATCCTGATCAGTGAGGGTATTGTGCGCGATGACTACTTTACCTCAATTCATATTGAGAAGTACGAAATCGATGCACGTGACACCAAGCTGGGACCTGAAGAGATTACTCGTGATATTCCGAATGTTGGTGAAGAGGGTCTGCGTAACCTCGATGAGCGCGGTATCATCTACGTTGGAGCCGAGGTTGGAGCTCAAGATATTCTGGTTGGCAAGATCACGCCAAAAGGCGAGACCGAACTGACCGCTGAAGAAAAACTTCTACGTGCAATCTTTGGTGAGAAGGCACGTGAGGTAAAAGATACCTCCCTGCGTGTTCCGCATGGTGAGCGTGGCAAGGTAGTAGAGGTCAAGGTTTTCTCACGTGACAATAACGATGAACTTTCTCCTGGCGTAAACCAGCTTGTACGCGTAAGTATTGCGCAGAAGCGTAAGATTGGCGCGGGCGACAAGATGGCTGGTCGTCATGGAAATAAGGGCGTCATCTCGCGTGTGTTGCCAATTGAAGATATGCCGTTCTTGCCGGATGGTACCCCGGTCGATATCATTCTGAATCCTCTGGGTGTGCCGCACCGTATGAACATTGGCCAGATTATGGAAACACATCTGGGCTGGGCCGCGGCGGCTCTGGGCCTTAAGATAGCTACTCCGGTCTTCGACGGGGCAACCGAAGATGACATTGAGGAATATCTGGATAGAGCTCATCTGCCACGTACCGGTACGGTTCAATTGTACGATGGACGCACAGGAGAACCATTTGACCATCCTATAACAGTTGGTTATACATACATGCTGAAATTAGCCCACCTGGTTGAAGATAAAGTTCACGCTCGCTCAACTGGTCCATACAGTCTGATTACCCAGCAGCCGCTCGGAGGTAAAGCTCAGTTTGGTGGACAACGTTTCGGTGAGATGGAGGTCTGGGCCCTGGAAGCGTATGGTGCCGCCAACATTCTCCAGGAGATCCTGACCGTCAAATCGGACGATGTAGTGGGCCGAGTCAAAACCTATGAGGCGATCGTAAAAGGCGAGAATATCATGGAACCCGGAGTGCCGGAATCCTTTAAGGTGTTGGTCAAAGAACTACAGAGTTTGGGTATTAATGTTGAGGTGCTCAATGAAGATGAACAGAAGATCCAGTTTGTCGAAGACACCTCAAATGATGTTATGCCCGAATTGGGAATTAACCTATCCGGTTTCGAGGGAGACCAATAATGCCCTGATTTCAGGAGCACTAGCCTGGCCAGCCAGGCTAGTGTCCTTGTGTTGTCAGTGGATAGTCCTGCATCAGGAGGCAGCATGCTTGAAGTAAACGATTTTAACGCTATCCGTATTAGCCTGGCCAGCCCTGAGCAAATTCGGAGCTGGAGCTATGGCGAGGTCACGAAACCGGAAACTATTAACTACCGCACGCTCAAGCCAGAAAAAGATGGTCTGTTCTGTGAGCGTATCTTTGGTCCTACCAAGGACTGGGAATGCTACTGCGGTAAATATAAGCGCGTTCGCTTTAAAGGCATTGTGTGTGATAAATGTGGTGTTGAGGTCGCACGCTCAAAGGTACGCCGAGAGCGCATGGGCCACATCGAACTGGCCTCTCCCGTCAGTCACATCTGGTACTTTAAGGGAACGCCCAGCCGCATCGGTCTGCTGCTGGACCTCTCACCGCGTAACCTGGAGCGCATCCTCTACTTTGCGCTCTATGTTGTCACAAATATTGATGAAGAGGGCCGCCAGTCCGAACTGATGCGCCTGGATGAAGAACTGGTTGCCCTGGAACAAAACCTGGATGAAAAAGTAGTAGAGCGGGTCGAAAACCTGAAGGCGCAGCGCGATAGCGAGACTCAAAGCGCTCGCTCGCGCATATCAGGCGGACAGCGTGAAATTGAGTCCAGACGTGAAGCGGACCTGGATGAGGCTCGCACCGCTGAGAGCGAGACGCGTGCTCGTATGCGCGAACTCATGGGCCAGTTGACAGAGGATGAGATTAGCTTTGAACCAGCCGCTCAGACAATCGTCAAGGCTGGGGATACGGTAAACTCCAAGCATCTGGATGTTCTGGAACGCACTGCCGAAACTCGCCGCAATGATGTCGCCGAAAAGGCCCATCGTGAGATACGTGACCTTGAGCTAGAGGTCGAACGCGATACCAAAAAGCTGGATCTGGACTATCAGACTCAGATCGATAATGCACAGTCTCAGGTCGAGACCCAGCGCACCGATCGCCGTCAGCGCATTGAGCAGTTGCGCCGCGATCTTGAGGGACTGAAGAAGATGGACCTCTTACAGGAGGGCCGTTATCGTGAATTGCGCGATGCCTTTGGTTCATCTGTTTTCCGCGCTGGTATGGGTGCTGAGGCCGTACGCGAACTGATCTCAGCTATCAATCTAGATAAGCTGTCGGGTGATCTGCGCAATGAAATCAGCTCGACTGTTGGACAGCGTCGCAAGAAAGCTACCAAGCGTCTGAAGGTAGTTGAAGCATTCCGTAAGTCCAGCACCTCTCCAGAATGGATGATTCTGACTGTCCTGCCGGTTCTGCCACCTGATCTGCGCCCGATGGTGCAGCTCGATGGCGGTCGCTTCGCAACCTCAGATCTTAATGATCTCTATCGGCGCGTGATTAACCGCAACAACCGTCTCAAACGGCTACTGGAACTGGGCGCACCGGAGATCATCATTCGCAACGAGAAACGCATGCTGCAAGAGGCCTGTGATGCCCTGATCGATAATGGTCGTCGCGGTCGTGCTGTAGCTGGCTCTGGCAACCATAAACTCAAGAGCCTGTCCGATATGCTCAAGGGTAAACAGGGACGTTTCCGCCAGAACCTGTTGGGCAAACGCGTGGACTACTCTGGTCGTTCGGTAATCGTGGTCGGTCCAGACCTGAAACTGCACCAGTGCGGACTGCCTAAGAAGATGGCACTGGAATTGTTCAAGCCATTTGTGATGCGTAAACTGGTCGAGCAGAACTTTGCTCACAACATTAAGAGTGCCAAACGCTTCGTTGAGCGTGTCAAACCAGAGGTCTGGGATGTACTGGAAGAGGTCATTAAAGATCATCCAGTGCTGCTAAACCGCGCACCCACCCTGCACCGCCTGGGTATTCAGGCTTTTGAAGCTGTTCTCGTTGAGGGTAGTGCCATTCAACTGCACCCGCTCGTCTGCTCAGCCTTTAACGCTGACTTCGACGGTGACCAGATGGCGGTCCACGTTCCTCTGTCCGACAAGGCTCAGGACGAGGCTCGCCGCTTTATGCTCTCGACCCGCAACTTGCTGGCTCCGGCCACTGGCGAACCGTCGATCGGTGCTAGCCAGGATATGGTGCTTGGCTGCTTCTACCTGACCCAGGAACGTCCCAATAAAAGAGGCGCAGGACGTGTCTTTACCGATGCAACGGAGGCATTGCTGGCCTTCCATCACGGTGTGATTGAGCTTCAGGCACCCATCCAGGTGCGTCTGGGCGATGTCGGCATCTATGAGGATGCTCCACCGGTCAGACCTGTTCCGTCTCATGGCAAACTGGTGCGAACCACTGTCGGGCGTGTCATTTTCAATGAGGCTCTGCCTGAGCGACTCCGCTTTAAAAACTACGCCATGAAAAAAGAGAACCTGAAACAGGTGATTGGTGAGTGCTTTAAAGAGTACGGACGAGCCAAGACAGCTGAATTGGCCGATGAGATCAAGCGTCTGGGCTTCTCCTATGCCACGCGTGCTGGTGCAACTATCGCAATTAGCGATGTCATTGTTCCAAAGGGCAAGCAAGAAGAACTGGTCAAGGCAGATGCCAAGATAGCAGAGTTGGAAGAGCAGTATCGTGAGGGTCTGATCACCGATAACGAGAAGTACCAGCAAACTGTTGAGGCCTGGAACGAGGCGACAGAGAATGTGACCAAAATGGTAGAAGGCGTACTCGATCCCTACGGATCGATCTATACCATCGCCAAATCTGGTGCGACGAAAGCGAAATTCCAGCAGATCCGCCAGCTCTCCGGTATGCGCGGTCTGATGGCAAGTCCGTCCGGGAAAATCATCGATGTGCCAATTCGAGGAAACTTCCGCGAAGGTCTGAGCGTAGGTGAGTACTTTATCAGTAGTCACGGAGCACGTAAGGGACTGGCCGACACCGCCCTGCGTACTGCCGAGTCCGGGTATCTCACTCGTCGTCTGATCGACGTGGCACAGGATGTGATTGTCACGGAGGAAGAGTGCGGGACGTCCGAGGGCATTCTCGTCACGAACGCGGATAGTAAGAAGATGATGTTGCAGGATATGCGCGATCGTCTGAAGGGCCGTATCCTATTGGAGGCCATTCCGGGAGTGGATGAGATTGAGCCGGGTGAGGAACTGACCGAGGAGATCGTCGAGCAAATTATGAATATGGGTGTCGAAACGGTGCGTGTGCGCTCAGTTCTGGGCTGTCTCACTCATCGCGGCATCTGTCGTAAGTGCTATGGTCGTGACCTGGCTGCCAATGAACTGGCTCGACTGGGTGCAGCAGTTGGTATCATCGCCGCTCAATCGATCGGTGAACCAGGCACACAGTTAACCATGCGTACCTTCCACACCGGTGGTATTGCAGGTGCTCAGGGCGATATCACCCAGGGTCTACCGAGAGTAGAAGAACTCTTCGAAGCTCGTGTTCCGAAGGACAAAGCAGAGATCAGCGAGATCGATGGTATTGTCGAGATTACCAAGGATGAGTCAACGGGTCAGCGTACAGTACGCATTGTTTCGACCAATGTTTTCTTCGATGAGTACCAACTGCCTGCAAGCAGTCAGGTTCTGATAGGAGATCAGGAGCGTGTCCAGAAGGACCAGGTGATCGCACTTATGCCCGCCGAGGGTGGTGCCGAGCCTGTTCCAGTCTCAGCACGCACCGAGGGCGAATCGTTGATTGCCGAGAGTGGTCTGTTGAGTATCCGCTTTGAAGAGCGCGAGGAGCGTGCATACACAATCCCAGCGGCTCGTAACATCGTCGTCACGCAGGGACAAAAGATCCAGGCCGGTACACCCATCACTGGTGGACAGCGCGACCCTCAGGACGTGCTGCGCATTCAGGGACGGGAAGCTGTACAGATGTACCTGGTTCAAGAGGTCCAGCGCGTTTACCGTAACACAGGTGTGTATATCAACGATAAACACATCGAAGTCATCTGTCGCCAGATGTTGCGCCGTGTCAAAGTAGACGAGCCAGGCGATACTGAGATGTTGCCTAACGATCTGGTAGATCGTTTCGTGTATGCCGATACGAATGCTCGTGTGCTGGCCGAAGGTGGAGAGCCCGCTACAGCGCAGACTGTGCTGCTAGGGGTTACCAAAGCTTCGCTCAACACGGACAGTTTCCTGGCTGCGGCCTCCTTCCAGGAGACCACGCGTGTACTCACCGAAGCGGCTATCGAAGCTCAGACCGATCACCTGGTTGGTCTGAAAGAGAACGTCATTATCGGTAAGCTGATCCCGGCTGGTTCTGGCATTGCTCAGCGCCGTCGTGAACAGATCGCACGCCAGCAGGCAGCAGCCGCACGCCTGAACGCGCAGCCCAGTGTTGCCAGTGTAGGCGTCGGTGCCGGTGCTGGTACTCTTGGTTTGACTCTTGACAGTCTGGATACTGAGTGATAGTATAACTTCGGAATTTTCGAAGGAAAACAATGTTTTGGCATGATCTGCGCTGTCTGATAGATACGTGCTGAACTCTTATCGATAGCGTAGTGCTCTGTCAAACGAAGTTTGACGGAAACGAAAAGCAGGAGCGCAAAGGGCAGTCGCCCTTTGACCGGAGTCCGGGGCTGTGCCCCGGCTCTCCCCGAATGGGGAGCGGGTGCGTCGAACGCAGTTTGGCAGAGCAGTAGACATGCCATTGAGATCCCTGTAGAGTGGTTCGAGGAAAAAAGTTCGCGTTTTCCTCGCCGGGATGTGCAAAAATCGAGAACGAAACCGCCTGAACGCCTCAGGTAGGTCGGAAATGGTTCATCGTCACACAGGATGGCTGGCTCGTGCTATCTCCTGGATGCGATGAGAAGCGAGTGTTCTCTTCTGTTTACCTTTCGACCTGGTATCTGTGCAATTGAGATAGACAGACACTCGCGTGCAGGCGTCCGTTGAAGCTTGCAGGCCTGGTGCCTGGGGTTGAAACGACGCCTTTTGTAGTGCCCATTATCTTGAAGAACACACCTAAGATTGCACTAATAGAAGATAGGAGTCTGTCTTCTGAAAATGATCTTGAGATCAGGGCGAGCACAAGAACACAACAAATCGATTGATGAGGAGCAAGGCTTTGCCAAGACGTAAGAGAGCAGTGCGACGAGCAGAAGTGCCGGACGCGAAATTTAAAAGCAGGAATGTATCTCGCTTTATAGGGAAATTGATGCTGGACGGCAAACGGAGTCTGGCTGAGCGTATTCTCTATGACGCGTTTGAAGTTATTGAGAACAGACAGAAGCGTCCACCACTGGATGTATTTGAGCAGGCGTTGAGAAACGCTACCCCAACCCTGGAGGTAAAGCCTCGTCGAGTTGGTGGCTCAACTTACCAGGTTCCTGTTGACATCCGCAAGGATCGCGGAAATACGCTGGCTATGCGCTGGCTTATTCGTTCCGCACGTACTCGCAACGGGAAATCAATGTCAGAAAAACTTGCCAGTGAGTTGATGGACGCAGCCGCAGGTCAGGGAACAACCATTAAGAAACGTGAGGAGACCCACAAGATGGCGGAGTCTAACAAAGCCTTCGCTCATTATCGCTGGTAATAAATCATGCCGAGAGAATTTCCACTAGAAAAAACACGCAATATAGGTATTATTGCTCATATAGATGCCGGTAAAACTACGACGACCGAGCGTATCCTCTTCTACACCAAGAAGATTCACAGGATTGGTGAGGTACATGAGGGCGCTGCAACTATGGACTGGATGGTGCAAGAGCAGGAGCGCGGTATTACGATTACATCGGCTGCGACGACCTGTTTCTGGCAGGACCATCGTATCAATATTATTGATACTCCGGGTCACGTCGATTTTACTGCCGAGGTCGAACGCTCTCTGCGCGTCCTCGACGGCGGCGTGGTTGTGTTTGATGCCGTAGCCGGCGTTGAGCCACAATCTGAGACCGTCTGGCGTCAAGCGAACAAATATAATGTCCCCCGTATCTGTTTTGTGAATAAGATGGATCGTATGGGCGCAGATTTCTGGCGCACAGTTGATATGATCCGTGAGCGTCTTGGGGCTGTCCCGGTTGCTATTCAGCTTCCCATTGGCGCTGAAAATAACTTTAAGGGTTTTATTGATCTGATCACTCGTGAAGCTGTCATTTTCACCGATGACCTGGGCACTACGTCTGACCATGTCGAAATCCCGACAAATATGGAAGCTGAATATAAACAGCACCTTGAGGAGATGATTGAACGGGTGGCGGAGACTGACGAGGCGCTGACCCTGAAGTACCTGGAAGGCGAAGAGATTTCTCAAGAGGAACTTGTAGAAGCTCTGCGCAAGGCAACGATTGTAGGCTCTCTAGTGCCTGTTCTCTGCGGCTCTTCTCTGAAAAATAAGGGCGTTCAGGCTATGCTGGATGCCGTTGTAACTTACTTACCCTCTCCTCTAGATATTCCGCCTCCTGAGGGTATCAACCCTGATACAGAGCAGCCTGAAGGTCGCAAGGTAAGTGACGATGAACCATTTAGCGGACTGGTCTTTAAAATTGTTTCTGATCCTTTTGTAGGGCGTCTCTCTTATCTGCGTGTCTATTCGGGTTCCCTGAATAAGGGTGGTGCGGTTTTGAATAGCACAAAGAATAAGACTGAACGCGTTGGCCGTCTGCTGCGCATGCATGCTAACCACCGTGAGGATATCGATGAGATCCGCGCTGGTGACATCTGCGCTGCGGTTGGATTGCGCAATACCTTCACCGGTCATACGCTCTGCGATGCTCAGCGTCCGATTGTACTGGAATCGATCAGTTTCCCAGAGCCAGTCATCTGGATTGCCATTGAACCTAAGACTCGTGCCGAGCAGGATAAGATGGCGATCGGTTTGAACAAACTGGCCGAGGAGGATCCGACCTTCCAGCTAAGAACAGATGTTGAGACCGGTCAAACGATTATTGCCGGTATGGGCGAACTGCACCTGGAGGTGCTCGTCGATCGTCTCTTTCGTGAGTTTAAGGTTGAGGCGAACGTTGGCCGACCCCAGGTTGCTTACCGTGAGACGATCACTAAAACCGCTCAGGCTCAGGGTAAATACGTCCGTCAGACTGGCGGTAATGGTCAGTATGGTGATGTTTGGGTGAAGGTTGAACCTAATGAAGAGGGCAAGGGTTTTACGTTCGTCAACGCGATCGTAGGCGGTGTGGTGCCCAGGGAATACATCAAGCCTGTTGAAAACGGTATTCGTGAGGCACTTGACAAAGGTATTATGGCTGGCTTTCCTATGATCGATGTCAAAGCTACCCTCTATGATGGCTCCTACCATGATGTTGACTCGAACGAAATGGCTTTTAAAATTGCCGGTTCGATGGGAGTAAAAGCTGCTGTAGCGAAGGCATCTCCCATTCTCCTTGAGCCAATAATGCTGGTTGAAGTGACAACCTCTGAAGAGTATAATGGCGATGTCATCGGCGACCTCAATCGACGCCGTGGCAACATCCTGGGTATGGAAAGTCGTGGAACAATGGTTGTGGTGCGATCTAATGTTCCCCTGGCCGACATGTTCGGCTACGTGAATGATCTCCGTTCAGTAACCAGTGGCCGCGCCAATTATTCGATGGAATTCGCACATTACGCTCCTGTTCCGCGTACTATTGCGGAAACAATTATTGCGAAATCAGCGCGGTAGTTTTGCTGATGGTTTGCAAGAAAAGGGCAGATGTATTGTGCCCTGGGCGAGTACACGGCGTGATTAGATGATAGGTTATGCCTGCCAGCTTCACGCCGTAGCCTGCCAGCTTCGGAGCCGAACTCAGGGGAGAGGCCTACCGAGTAAGCTACTTTTATGACGATTCTGGCCGTGCCAGAAATCAAGAATTACTATTACGTGTATCGCAAAGGTGCAGCCCCTGCGCACGTTATTTGCACTGAGCACGAAGAGGATGAGGCAAATTCATGGCAAAGAAGAAGTTTGAGCGAACAAAGCCGCACGCCAATGTAGGTACCATCGGACATATCGACCATGGAAAAACCACACTGACGGCAGCAATCACCAAAGTGCTGGCCACCTTGAGCAAGGACAACAAATATATCGCCTTCGACCAGATCGATAAAGCTCCTGAAGAGCGCGAGCGCGGCATCACGATCGCCATCGCTCACGTCGAAT
>DAOTTL010000067.1:0-3491 GCA_034438135.1 Ktedonobacteraceae bacterium
GTTTTGTTGTGAGGAAAAGATGATTAGCCCACATACCCCCGCATCCTGGCAAGAATTTCTGGGACAATTGATAGAAGAACCTAAACAGAAAAGGGCATTGGCTGAAGCGATTCGCGTTCGACCTATTACGCTTAAACGTTGGGTTGAAGGGATATCCAGACCCTACGAAGAAAATATTCGCATGCTACTCAAGAAAGTGCCTGCCGAAACCTATCCTCTGTTTATGCGCCTGCTCTTGCAGAGCTTTCCCGAACTTTTGCAAGATATTTTGCCAGAAGAGCCTATGTGCCAAAATGTCGCGAGCGAATTCTATGCGCGGGCACTAAGTAATCTGGCATTTACTCCTCAACCTATGTATCGACTGGCTATGCAGGATTTGTTGTTTCAGCAGCAAATAGAGCAACTTGATCCGAACCGGTGGGGTCTGGTCATTACTATCGCGGTCTGTGTACCGCCACGTTTTTCTAACAAGGTGCGCAGTTTGCGCGAAATTGGGGGCCTGGGTACGCCCCCCTGGCATTCCGATCTCTCGACAAAACTCCTTTTCCTGGGAGCTGAATCGCTGGTAGGTTATGCGGTGGACCAGATGCGCCCCTGTGTCATCAACAGTAGAGAAGACATGACATTCTTCCCTGCCAACTGGACCGAGTTTGAGAAAAGTGCGGCGGCGTTTCCCATTTTTCGTCAGGGGCGGATTATTGGCGGGCTGATCGTTTCCAGTGCTCAGGAGTTTTTTTTCACTGAAACGCGTCTCTCAATCATCGAAGAGTATTCTCACCTGGTAAGTTGTATTTTTGAGCCAGAGGAGACCTATGCTCCTGAAGATATAGAACTCCGGCTTATGCCTTCTTATATGCAGCAGCTTCCTTATTTTCAGAATTACAATCAGCGAGTCGCGCGAAAATTTGCTGAAGCTGAGGTCAGAGATGAACTGGTCATGCTGCCGCAAGTTCGTCAGCTTGTCTGGCAAGATATAGAGGACGATTTGCTCCAGGTTCTTTTCCAAACTGGAGCATCATAGATCCGTTAAGACTGTCGATGGATAAGAAGAAAAAGAAAGGGCAATCGTAATGGCTTTGCAAGACCTGTCTCCTGACCAGGAAGAAAATACGTATGTATTAGACGCTGAAAGTTCCGCAGAAATGGCTCGCTTGATGCGTCAGGAGCATCTTCTAACCTCAGGAATGGGCGGTGTTTTTCCTGAGCAGATCGACCTTAATGGTATAGAGCAAGTTCTGGATCTCGCTTGTGGTCCTGGCGGCTGGGCGCTAGAGGTAGCTTATACCTATAGCGATATGAGGGTTGTAGGTGTAGATATCAGTGAGCGTATGATCAAGTATGCCAATATTCAGGCTAAAGTTCAGCACCGCCCGAATGTAAGCTTCCAGGTGATGGACATCTTGAAGCCGCTTGATTTCCCGGCTAATTCGTTAGATCTGGTGAATGCACGCCTGATCAGCACACTTGTCCCCAGGGATAAGTGGCCGTTTCTTTTTGCTGAATGTCTGCGAGTGCTTCGGCCAGGTGGAATTATGCGTTTGACAGAGGTCAACCTGGGACTGTCCAACAAACCCTCTTTTGAGAAGACGTTTCATCTCTGCTTGCAAATGTTGCATCGTGTTGGCATGAGTTTCTCACCAAGCGGTATCTATCACACCACGGTGCAGATGCTTCCGTCTTTTTTTCGTCAGGCTGGTCTGACTATTCAGGGAAATAGGGCTCACTTTATTGAATTTTCCGCGAGCACTGAGGCCAGAGATAGCTTTTATCATGATTGTGTCATGATGTTTCAGCTCGTTGAGCCAATAGTTGTAAAAACAGGAGTTGCAACTTTAGAAGACTGGCGTAATCTTTATCAGAAGGGTCTGGCCGAGATGTACCAGGAGGATTTCTGTGCGGCATGGATGTTACTGACCGTCTGGGGAAGCAAGCCCTTGTAGCTGTTTTTGCTCTGGCAAAGAGAAAAACAGCTTCTTGAGTCGTTTTTACCCGTTGTGAGTGCAAGCCGCTGACGTGTGCGCGGAGAACCAGACGTCAGTTTTCCAACTGGCACGTCCTTTTGGCATTTATGACAACGCAAGCTACTGGCTGATGTTTCAATAATTGGTTAACATGTGGAAGAAGGATAGACGAATGAAACTGCCACGTTCCTATTCACGTATGTGCAAAATCTCCATTTTGCTGAGCACTCTTGTCTTTTTGCTGTCCACGAGCCTCTTTGTGGTCTATCCTACCGCTCATGCCTCGGCTGAAACCGGGTTAACACAGTGCAATCGCTATGTGATACCAGTGCATGCCTCGGTGCTTGACCTCATTACCTATCATGTTGTCGCTTATCTTTGTTATCCGCAGACGCCCGGCAGTGTCGTTCAGGTGCTCGTGCATGGAGGAACCTATGGACATACATACTGGGATTTTTCCTGTTCAGCTTGTCAGGTAAATGACTACTCCTATGTGGAGTATATGGCGCAGGCTGGCTATACTACCTTCAATTATGATCGTCTTGGATATGGTGAAAGCGATCATCCTCTCCCTGAGTTAGTCACACTTCAGATGGCGGCTTACGTCTTAAGTCAGCTTATGACCGATCTCAGAACGGGTACCTACGGTGGGTCAGCGTTCCAGAAAGTGATTCTGGTGGGTCACTCAATAGGCTCTGCCGTTGTTGTTGTTGAAGCATCCGATGCTGCACTCGCACGTCCCGATGGCGTAATTCTCTCGGGGTTTCTCCATTCTCTCGACACGGCGAAGCTTGCGCTCTTCTTAGCTGATCTCCACCCGGCACTGTTAGATCCTGATCCACGCCTGAATTATTTACTGCCAGGGTACATTACCACTATCCCCGGTACACGCGGTCAGGTTTTTTATGATGTGGCGAATGCAGATCCCAATGTAATCGCTGAAGATGAGGCAACCAAAGAGACGGTGACCGATTCGGAGATACTCACGACTTTTACGACGATTGCAACTTCCAGCATGACTCAGCTCATCAATGTGCCAGTTCTAGAGGCAGTAGGTCAATTCGATAACTTGTTCTGTCAGGGAGCATTTAATTGTACCAATACAAGCGATGTGCAGCAGTATGAAGCGCCCTTCTTCTCACCGGCTGCTCAGTTGGAGGTCATCATTATTCCTCAGGCTGGTCACGTGCTCAATTTACAATTGAACGCCGCAACCGTCTGGTATCCCCAGGTAACGCAGTGGTTGCAAACACATACCTGAGTAGTTCCCATCCCTGATTTTTCGTTGGCTTGTAAAGCCGCCCCTCCCCGAGAAAAGGGAGGAATGGCTGAGATTGCAAGCAGCAAAGCTGCTTGCAATCTCAGCCATTTCTCCTTAAAGGGTAGCAGTGCAGCCGCCAGAAAAGGGCCTTTGCCACGCTAGAACCTCTACTCTATCGCCTACCTGAAGGGTACCAGACCCTTCTGAAAGCAAATATTGTCCAAACAAGACCTTTTTCTGAAAGGTGCGATAACGTGCCAACGTTCTCA